>CAUJJW010000174.1 GCA_963205105.1 Verrucomicrobiota bacterium
GCATCAGCGGCGTGTGTCCCAACGCGGACGCCGTGTTGGGTTGCGCCCCGCGATCGAGCAGCAACTGCACCACCTCCGGGTTCGCCGCCCCTCGCAAGAGAGCGGTCGCCCCGGCCGCATTCGTGGCATTCACATCGGCTCCCCGATCGAGCACGGCCCGAACCATGCGTGGCGATCCCACCTGGGCGGCCACCATCAGGGGCGTTTCCCCAAGGTCATTTCGGACCTCCAACCGGCCTGGCGTATTCAGGAGAGCGGTGAGCGCCGCGACATCATCGCGCCGGATCGCGTCCCGAATCTCCCGCGCACCCTCGGAGGCTCCAGCGGCAAAGCCCGGGTACATGCACGCCAGAATGATGACCGCGACCAGCAGCACGACCTTCAGCGTCACACTCACCTTGCCACGGGCCACGTAACCCACCGGCCTCAGGAAACCATTCGCCGCCTCGTCGCCCACACAGGGTTCCATCGACACCGCGTTCACCCGAGGCGCTCCCGCTTCGCGCCACACACACCGACATCCGCTCGTCTCCATCCGAATCGTGGTCATGATCTAATCCTTCCGTTCGGCATTTCTTCTGCCAGACCGTTTGAATTGCCGCCATACCCCCAAAGGGGATGCCGAGGGGAACGATCAGGACTCCGGAGAAGGTACGTTTTGGCACTTGCGGCTCAGGGGCGGGCAGCGAACGCTTGGCCCGCGACGATGTCGGCATCCCCCACTCACCCGAAGCACTATTGCGGCGTTTTTGGCGTCTACGGCAGCCCGAATGCATCGGAGCTGACCTACTGCGGCCTGTACGCCTTGCAGCACCGTGGCCAGGAGAGCGCTGGAATTGTGACCAGCGACGGCAAACAGTTCCGCCGGCACATCGGCATGGGACTTGTTCCCAACATCTTCCAGGGCAACATGCTCCACGACCTGGTGGGGCATATCGCGGTCGGACACACCCGCTACTCCACCACCGGCTCCTCCATCCTGCAAAACGCCCAGCCGCTGGTGGTGAATTGCGCTCGCGGCCAGATCGCCATCGCTCACAACGGCAATCTCACCAACGCCAGCCAGCTCCGCGATGAGCTCGAGGAAAAAGGGTCGATTTTCCAGACCACGGTCGACTCCGAAATCATCCTCCACCTGATGGCCCAGCCGCCGGAAAACGGCGAACCCAACTCCCTCATCACCGCCCTCCGCCGCATCGAAGGCGCCTACTCCCTCGTCATCATGACCAATGACGAGTTGATCGGGGTCCGCGATCCCTTCGGCTTCCGCCCCCTCTCCCTCGGCAAACTCGGCGATGCCTGGGTGCTCTCTTCCGAGACCTGCGCCTTCGACCTCATCGGCGCCACCCTCATCCGGGATCTCGAACCCGGCGAAGTCGTCATTATCAACAGCGAAGGCATCCGAAGCGTCCATCCCTTCCCCGACCAACAGCGACGCGCCTTCTGCATTTTCGAGTACGTCTACTTCGCCCGCCCCGACAGCACCATCGGCGGCCAAAGCGTGTACCGCGCCCGGGTCGAAATGGGCCGCCAACTCGCCCGTGAACATCCGGTCCAAGCCGATATCGTCGTGCCGGTTCCCGACTCGGGAAATTACGCCGCTCTCGGGTATGCCCTCGAATCCGGCATCCCCTACGAGATGGCGTTCGTCCGAAACCACTACGTCGGCCGAAGTTTCCTCCAACCCACCCAGTTGATCCGTGACTTCAACGTCCGGGTGAAACTCAACCTCATCGCCGATCTCGTCCGCGGCAAACGCGTGGCGATCGTCGACGACTCCATCGTCCGCGGCACCACCAGCAAAGCCCGCGTCATCAGCCTCAAGGAGGCCGGAGCCAAGGAAGTCCATGTGCTCGTCAGTTGCCCGCCGCACATGAATCCGTGCGTCTACGGCATCGATTTCCCCGATCGCAAGAAGCTGATGGCGGCGAATTACACCGTCGACGAGATCCGCCGCTATTTGAACGCCGATTCCCTGGGGTACCTGTCCCTCGACGGCATGGTCCGCGCCGTGGGCACCGACCCGAAAGGGTTCTGCCTCGCCTGTTACAACGGCGATTATCCGGTGCCCTACAGCCCCTCGCTGGAGAAGCACGTCATGGAGCGCCGCGCGGCCCGCGCCGAGAGCTTCAGCGAGACGTTCAAGAAGGACGCGCTTCAAGCCCGACTGCTCTAGTGAAAACCGTCGCCGTCCTCGGAGCGTCCGCGAATCGCGACAAGTTCGGCAACAAGGCGGTGCGCGCCTACGCCCGACAGGGATTCACCGTCTACCCGGTCAACCCCAGGGAGGCCTCCATTGAGGGCCTCACGGTTTACCCGTCGGTGAGCGCCCTTCCCCAGCGTCCGCAGATCGTGTCGGTGTACCTGCCACCAGCCCTGGGTCTGGCAGCCCTGCCCGACATCGCCGCCCTGGGCTGCGATGAGCTCTGGCTCAACCCCGGCGCAGACGCGCCGGAGGTGGTGGAGGCCGCCGAGAAGCTCGGGCTGAATGTGATCCAGGCCTGCAGCATCGTCGGTCTCGGCCTGTCGCCTCACACCATGTGAGAGCCGGGCTCAGGGAAGTTCTTCCAGCGTGATGTCCTTGAACGACACCACCGTTTTTCCATCGCCGTGGATCTGCACCGCGATGAGCCCATGCTGTGGGATGGACGCATCTTTCTCGGTGTAATCCACCGTGGTGACCCCGTTGAGCTTCAGCACAATCCGCGGCCCTTCCGCCCGGATCTCGTAATCGTTCCAGTCGTTTTCCTTCAGGGCCTTCTGGATGACCGCCGGATCCGGTTTCGCCAGCATCGTGTTCCGACGGGTCTCATCATAAATCGCCCCCCACCACCCCGCGCCAATGTCCGCCTGATAGCCAATCATCTCGTGATGATCCGGCTTCCGCTCACTCCGGATCTGCACACCGGAGTTCACGAAACCCTCGGTCCCAATCAGCTTCACCTTCAAGCGCAGCACAAAATTGGTGTAGCGCGCCGTGGTGGCCAGGAACTCGTTCCGCGGCACCTTCTCCGTCAGGGAACCCGCCTCGATCGTGCCGTTCACAATCCGGAACGTCTTGGCGGTGTCACCTTCCCAGCCCGAGAAGGTCTTGCCATCGAACAACGGCTTCGCTGCCGCCTGCGCCGGGCTGGCGGTGGCTAGGACAAGGGCACAGGTCAGGCCGGCGGCTGCAATCAGGGCTTTCACGACGGAAACCCTGACCCGGCCCGCCCGAAAAATCCAGCCCCCTACCCGCCCCCGACCCCGCGCCACACCAACACCGCCGGCCCCAGCAACTCCACCCGGTCGCCTTTCCACCGAACGCGCACCTCGCCACCCCTCGCGCTCGCCTGCCACCCACGCATCTCCGTCCTTCCCAGCCGCACTCCCCAATAGGGCGCCAAAGCACAATGCGCCGATCCCGTCACCGGGTCCTCATGGATCCCGGCTCCCGGTGCAAAAAACCGGGAAACAAAGTCATACCCACCTTCGCTCGCCCGCGCCGTCACGATCACCCCGCGCATGGGCAGGGTGGCCAATCGGGCCATGTCCGGCCGAAGCCCCCGCACCACCTGTTCGTCGGACACCTGAACCAAAACATCTTCCCCTGCCCTCCCCACTTCAACCGCCGCACACCCCAGCGCTTCCAACACCCCGCCCGGCCCGGAATCGTCACGGGTCGGGCACGCCGGAAAATCCATCGAGATCCAATCCCCCTCCCGAACACAGGTCAGCACGCCACTCACCCTGGTTTGAAAAACCGCGGGCTCGGCCTCCCGAAGTCGCCCGGTCACCCACAAGGCGTGCGCACTCGCCAGCGTCGCGTGCCCGCACAGAGCCACCTCCACCACCGGCGTCATCCACCGAAGGCTCCAACCGCCCGCCACCGGATACAGAAACGCGGTCTCCGACAGGTTCATCTCCGCCGCGACCGATTGCATCCAGGACAGCGGTGCAGGCCCGTCCAGAATGCAAACCGCCGCCGGGTTCCCGCGGAACGGCGCAGCCGCAAAAGCATCCACGCCATAGATCGCCGCTGAAATTCCCGGGGAACCCACCTCGCCCGATAGCATCGGTTTGGTTATCGCCATGGCACCACGGCCAACGTCGCTCCTACCCAGCCGAAGAGGCAATCCGTCAATCGGCCCCGAACCCCGCAAGGCGTGCCTCCACTTCATGGAGAGGAACGTTTTCCGAAAAATGGACGCGTATTGGGACCATGAACCGGGGAGCGAGGAATGCAGCGAGCGGCCCTCATCCCGGCCTTCTCCCGGAGGGAGAAGGAGGCGATGTGCCGCGGGTGTCGAAGGGTTGAGCCGGGTGTTGGCTGGAACGAGTCGAGACGGCTCGGACGGCTGGACTCTCGGCATGTCGCCGTGCGGGATCTGCGGCTCCCTCTCCCTCCGGGAGAGGGTTGGGGTGAGGGGGGCCCGTTTCAACCCTCGCGATCGCTGCCATGGAAAGGTTCCTGGAGAGTCCCCCGTTCAAAAATGACCTGCTCACGGGCCATGAACCGGGGATTCCGGGGGGCGAGACGCCCCCCTCTACGGCAGGCGGGACGCCCGCCGCTACGGACGACCGGTTCATGGAGAGGTGTAAACCAAGCATCGGAAAGGTTGGGACAGGATGAACGGGAGGAACAGGATACCCAGAAACCGAACCGTAATGGCATTTCATCCTGTCCATCCTGTTCATCCTGTCAAAAAGAGGGACGTGTCCTCCAACAACAGGGAGATGCGCCCATCACGCCTCGGCCACCACGTTGGCACCGAAGCCCGCATTTTTTCTGTAAGGTTCCGCCCGCCACCTGCGTTTCCCGGTCAGTGACCATCGCTTCGCCAACCCTCCCCGCTCACCCGGGGCGCCCGTTCGAACGCTGCAACCCGAGCACCCCGATCGCACGCGACGCAATGGCAACGCATGGCGTCGCCAAAAAATTCCCGCTCCACCGGGAAACGGTTGCGCACCGAACAATTCCCCCGGCTGAATCTCGCGATGTCGCGAGCAAGGTCCCTGGCCAGTCTCTGGCTGCCGGTGGTGGTTTGGATGGCCCTGATCTTCGTCGCCTCCGCCGACACCGAGTCCGGTTATCGCGGCTCCCGGATTCTGGCGCCGATCATCCGCTGGTTCGTGCCCGACATCGATCCGTTGTCCCTGCAAAACACCGTCCTGTTCGCGCGCAAGGGGGTGCACTTTGTCACCTTCGGATTCCTCGCCGCCCTGCTCTTCCGTGCCCTGTCCCCCGGATTCGGCAAGGCCTGCAACCCGGCCAGCGCCTGGAAGGCGTGGGGCATCACCGTCCTTTACGCCATCAGCGACGAAGTCCATCAGTCCTTCGTTCCTTCCCGCGTCGGTTCACCGATGGACGTCCTCATCGATGCCTTCGGGGCGGGGTTCACGGTGGTGGTCCTGCTGGCTTGGTGTCGGCGCAGGAACGGCGCCTGACCCGATGAAACAGCCGATGGCCGCAGTCGCGATCCTGTTCGCGCTCGGCATCGGCATCGGGCGGCTCGTGCCCGCTTCCCCCTGGGGCACCGCGGCTGCGGCGTGGCTCGCCAGCTGCGCCGTCCTGGCCAGACCCCGCCTTGCCTCCCACTGGCTCGCCCTGAGTCTCGTCCTGGCAGGCTGGGCCGACTACGCCCGGCAAACCGCCGTCCTCTCGCCATTCGATCTGCGCGAAACCGCCCCCGAGACCGACCAACTGGTGACCCTTCACGGGACGCTGCGCGAAACGCCCCAACTCCGGCTTCAAGGAATCGCCACACGAAGGTCCACCAACGCCTACGCCATCCTCGACACCCACCGGATGCTGCGTCCCGATGGCCGGGTCACCCGGGTCGTCGGTCCCGTTCTCGTCTCAACCCCTGGCCAGCCTGACCCAGGCTTCCACGCCGGGCGAAGGGTCGCGGTCTCGGGAGTGCTCCGCCTGCCGCCCCTGCCGCAGGCCCCCAGGCTGTTCAATTATCGGGAGCACCTCGCGTTGCGCGGCATCCATCGTGAATTACGGGCCCCAACCAGCCTGGATTGGCAGCTGTTGGATCCTGAGACCGCGACCGGCCTGCCCTGGGCGGACCGGTTCCAAGCCTGGGCGCGCGCGACGCTTGCCCGCGGTTCGCCCGAAGAGGACGACGCCTTGCGCTTGCTTTGGGCCATGACGCTGGGCTGGAAAACCGCCCTCGTCGACGAAGTCGAGGAACCGTTTCTCCGCAGTGGCACCATGCACGTCTTCGCCATCAGCGGCCTGCACGTCGCCCTCATCGCCAACGTCCTGGTCCAGGCTCTCCGACTCCTTCTGGTGCCGCGGTTCCTGGCCGGCATCATCGTGCTTCCCGCCATCTGGCTGTACGTGGCCGCCACCGGCTGGCAGTCGTCCGCCGTTCGCTCCGCGGTGATGTCCTCGATCCTCCTTGCCAGCTGGATGTTCTCCAGACCCGTGGATCTGCTCAACTCGCTGGCGACCGCGGCGTTCGGCGTGCTCGCCTGGGATCCCAGCCAGTTGTTCCAGGCAGGATTCCAGCTCTCCTTCGCCGTGGTCGCCGCCATCGGGCTGCTCGTTCCATCGTTCGAAGCGCGCCTGCGTGGATTTTCCACCATCGATCCCTTCCTCGCCGACGATGCCGTTCCCGCCTGGCGGCGGAACCTCGACAAGGGTGTGCGCTGGATCGCCACGCATTTGTCGGTCTCGGTCGCCGCCTGGATCGGCTCGGTTCCCCTGACTGCCTCTTACTTCCATCTGGTGACGTTCTCCGGACTGGCGGCCAATCTGGTCGTTGTGCCCCTCAGCTCGTTCGCCCTGGCATCCAGTCTCGCCAGCCTGGCCTGCGGCGATTGGCTACCGTCGATCGGGGAATGCTTCAGCCACGGGGCGTGGTTCTGGATGGCTGGCATGCTGAGCGCGAGCCGTTGGTGCGCCGACCTTCCCTACGGTTGCCTTCAGGTCCCCTCACCTTCTCCAGCCCTGATCGCCCTGGCCTACGCGACCCTGGTGGTCGTCGCTCGTCAGTGGTGGAAACGTCCGCACCCACGACTTCCCATCGCGCTCGGTCTCACCGGTCTGGCCTCCGTCGTCGTGGCGGACGGATGGCTTGGCCGGTGCAACCTCCGCATCGGTGTTCTCGCCATGCGCGGCGGGCACAGCCTCTGCATCCAGTCGCCACACGGAACTTCCGTGCTGGATGCCGGTGACGCACCCGGCGCGCGAACCCTGGTCCATCCCTACCTCCGCACCCTCGGCGTGAATCGGGTCCAGGACCTGTGGCTGAGTCACGGGGATGTCCGGCACGTGGGCGGCGTTCCTGAGCTGCTCCAGCGTTACGCCCCCCGGACTGTTGCCGTGGGACCCGGCCGGTTTCGCTCGGCCCCCTACCGCGGCATCGTGGATGCGGTACGAACCAACACACCCCACCTGCTGCGGACCGTTCACGATGGGGTTCAGATGGGGCCCTGGCATGTGCTGCATCCAGCAGTCGGCGACAATTTCTCGCAGGCGGATGACGCTTCCCAGGTGCTGCATTTGCCGCAAACGACCGGTCACGGTGTTCTCGTGCTGGGAGACTTGGGACGCCCCGGTCAGGAAGCCTTCATGCGCCGACATCCCGAGGTCCGCGCCGACGTCGTCATCAGCGGACTCCCCACCCGGGGTGAGCCGCTCTGCGATGGGTTGCTGGACCAACTGCGGCCGCGGCTGGTCATCGTGGTGGATGCGGCGAGTCCCGCCACGGCACGAGCCACGGAATCGTGCCAGGCGCGGCTCCGGGCACGGACGGTCCCGGTCTGGTTCACTTCGGAATCAGGAAGCCTGGAACTGGGGGAAGTGCGCGGCCGCTGGACGATTGAGGACGCGCGAGGCAACCGCTCGAACCTGCCGGTCAGTTCTTCACAAAACCCGGGTCGTTCCCGGTGACGAGATAGAGCACCGCCATGCGCACCGCGAGACCGTTGGTCACCTGTTCGAGAATCACCGAACGTTCGCCATCGGCGGTGTCGGCATCGATTTCGACGCCGCGATTGATGGGACCCGGATGCATGATCAGGACGTCCGGTTTGAGCCCGGCCATGCGCGAGCGGTCGAGACCGAATTCCGCCCGGTACTCGCCCACGCCGGGGAACATGCTCTGTCGTTGGCGCTCGTGCTGGATGCGCAGGAGATTGACGACGTCGGCATCCCGCAGGCCTTCGTTGACGTTCCAGCACACGCGGCACCCCATTTTTTCAAAGATCCGCGGCACCAGGGTGGGCGGCCCGCACAGGGTGACTTCGGCACCGAGTTTCCGCAGCGCCCAGATGTTGGACCGGGCCACGCGGCTGAAGAGGATATCCCCCATGATGGTGACCTTGAGGCCGGCGATCCGGCCTTTCCGTTCCCGGATGGTGAAGACGTCCAGCAGCGCCTGGGTGGGATGTTCATGCGCACCATCCCCGGCATTCACGACGCTCGACTGGAGGAATCGGGCCAGAAAATGAGGCGCCCCGGCGGCGGTGTGGCGGATGATGATGATGTCGGCATTCATCGCCTCCAGGTTGCGCGCCGTGTCGCGCAGGGTTTCCCCCTTCTTCAGCGATGAGGTGTCCGCGCTGAAATTGATGATGTCCGCCGTCAACCGTTTCGCGGCCAGTTCGAAACTGATGCGGGTGCGGGTGGAGGGCTCGACGAAGAGGTTGATGACCGTCTTGCCGCGCAAAGCGGGCACAGTCTTGATGGCCCGGGTTCCCACCGCCTTGAACCCCCGCGCGGTGTCGAGGACGGTCAACAGCTCGTCGGTCGAGAGTGATTCGATATCCAGCAAATGGCGGCGGGTCCAGGTCATGGTGTCTCCAGGTAGACTCGGTCGTCGCCCCCGATTTCCGTCCAGCGGACCTCCACCCGCTGGTCCGGACGCGTTTCCAGGCGACGGGCGAAATAATCCGCCTGGATGGGAAGTTGGCGACCGCCCACGCGGTCGATCAGGACAGCCAATTGAACCCGCTCAGGGCGACCGTAGTCATGCAGCGCATCCAGAGCGGCACGCACGGTTCTTCCGCTGTGGAGCACATCGTCGGTCAAGACCACCATGGACCCGTTGACGTCGCCGGGCAGGTTGGTGGGATGAACCGTCGGGGCCGGCCGCTGGCTCAGGTCGTCGCGGTGCATCGAAACATCGATCTGGCCGGCGGGAACGTCATGCCCACACAGACGGGTGAGTTCTGCGGCAAGCCTCGAGGCCAGTTGGACGCCACCGGTCTGCACCCCGAGGATGACCAGACGCGACGCCACCACTTGCCGTTCAGCGATCTCATGCGCCATCCGACCGATGGCCAGACGCAGAGCCGCTCCATTCATCAACACCACTCGAGAACCCATGGTTCGCACCCACTTCAACGCGGGGCCCACCCTCGACGCAAATGGTTTTCGTGGAAACAACCTGGAAGCGTGCCTCCCAAGGATCGGTCCATCCCAAGAAGCACGCTCATGGAAGACCGGGTGAAGGGAATCGCGCCCAATCAGGCACCCAACCGCTAATTCGTCATCAGCATCTGCTGGCGGTGTTTTCGCCATGCGGTCCGATGCTTCATGTTCCAATCCGTAAGCGCGTATTCGAAACCCACATCCCGCCCCGCCTTTTCCGATTCCAACCATTTGTGCCGCAGAATTTCTTCACGCTCGGCTTGGAACTCACGGTAGAGAGTCGTGTTCGACAACGCGAATCGAGAGCTGGCACCACTCATATCTCAGGCTCAATCTGGTTACATCGTTCGACTAGCCGCCCACAGCAAGTGGCAGTGCGTAACATCCTGGTCTCTCCGTCGCAACTGGTTTCTGGCCAACTTGTCACCGGTCTGGCACCTCCGCCAGGCCGTCGTCCCCAGTCGCTGCCACGGCCGCGAATGCCCGCAACCCCCTTATTGACGGCACTTCTCCGGACTCCTTGAATGCGGCCTCGGAAACCCTTGATCATGAAACTCGCTCTCGCTCTCGTCTCCGCCATGCTCTTCTCCTCCCTCGTCACCGTCGACGCCCTCGCTGCCGACGCCCCCAAAAAAGGCCGCGGCAAGCTCATTCACATGGTTGCCTTCAAATACAAGGAGTCCTCAACCAAGGAAGATATCCAAAAAGTCGAGGAAGCCTTCGCCGCCCTGCCCGGCAAGATCCCGCAGATCGCCAGTTTCGAATCGGGCACCAATGTCAGCCCCGAGAAGCTGGATAAGGGCTTCACCCACGGCTACCTCCTGACCTTCCACTCCCAGACCGACCGCGACGAGTACCTGGTCCACCCCGATCACAAGGAATTCGGGAAGATCGTGGGCCCCCACCTCGCGGACGTGTTCGTCATCGATTTCTGGGGCCAGAAACCCGCGAAGGCCGGCAAGGAGGGAAAAGCCCCGAAGGCCAAGAAAAAGGACAAAGACCAGAACTGACCGGATCGGAGCGGAGGGAATCCTCCGCGCACGAATCAATCCACTTCTTCGCCGAGTTCCACGTTCCAGTACGCCAGATCAATGAAATGGCGCCACTGATCGTGGGCCGGCAGCCCGACCTGCACATGCAGGAACGGCCGCCACTTGGGTCGCCGCGGCTTCCGTACCAAGCGGAGCCCGGCTTCCTGGGGTGTCCGGTTCCCCTTGCGGGTGTTACACGGGATGCAGGAACAGACAATGTTCTCCCAGGTGGTGGGACCTCCCCGATCCCGCGGCACCACATGATCCAGGTTGAGATCCTTTCGCTCGAAGATCTTTCCGCAGTATTGGCAGGTGTTCTTGTCCCGCTCGAAGATGTTGTGGCGGGTGAACTTCACTTCCTTGGCCGGAAGCTGGTCGAAGACCAGCAACAGGATCACCCGGGGAACCCGGATCTTGAACGAGATGGCGTGGATGCTCTCCGGATGCGGCCGGGTTTCCGACATGTCACGCCACTCCCGAAAGCTGTACGTCTGGAACGAGCCGTCGTCGTGGTTCAGCACGACCTGGGCTTGGCCCTGAAAGAGAAGCGTCAGCGCCCGCCTCACCGAGCAGACATTCACAGCCTGCCAAAGGCGGTTGAGCACTAGCACCTGCTGACCCAGGTAACTGCTCATACCGAAATCAGACATGGCAATCCTAGCGATTGGAATTTTGCGATGTCAACCGACTGTCTGGCTTCAAGCCATATTCCCCAACGTCGGCACCCACGCCATTGAACCCGGCACCGTTCGGTGCTAACCACCCACCTTCCGTCCGCATCGCCTATGAACACCGCGTTCCCGACCTCCTCCCTGCTGCGGCTCCTCCTCACCGCCGCCACCGCCCTCGCCGCCACCATCCCCATCCACGCCGACGAAGGCATGTGGCTCTACAACCAACCTCCCCACGACATCCTCCGCCAACGCCACACCTTCGAGGCGTCCGCCGACTGGCTGGAGCACCTCCAAAAATCCTCCGTCCGCTTCATGTCCGGAGGTTCCGGTTCCTTCGTTTCCGAGGATGGCCTGGTCCTCTCCAATCACCATGTCGGCGCCGATGCCATCCAGAAGCTTAGCACCCAGGAACGCGACCTGCTCCGCGACGGGTTCCACGCCGGCAGCCTGGCCGAGGAACTGCCCTGCAAAGACCTGGAGCTCAACGTCCTCATGGAGATCGAGGACGTCACCGCCCGGGTGAACGCGGCCGTCCCTGCCACCCTGGCCCCGGAACAGGCCGCCACCGCCCGCCGCGGGGTGCTTGCCGAGATCGAGCAGGAGTCCGTGCAGAAGACCGGCATGCGCAGCGACGTCGTGACCCTCTTTCAAGGCGGGGCGTATCACCTGTACCGCTACAAACGCTACACCGACGTCCGGCTGGTCTTCGCTCCGGAACAGCAGATCGCCTTCTTCGGCGGGGACCCGGACAACTTCGAGTACCCCCGGTTCTGCCTCGATATCGCGTTCTTCCGGGCCTACGAGGACGGCAAACCCGCCAAGACCCCTCATTTCCTCCGGTGGAGCACCGCCGGAAGCCAGGAGAGCGATCTGGTCTTTGTGTCCGGCCACCCTGGACGCACCAGCCGGCTGCTCACCGTGAGTGAACTCGAATACCTGCGCGACCGGAGTTATCCCGAAATGCTGGAGCGCCTCAACCGCGCCGAGGTCAACCTGCAGGCGTGGAGCGGGCGCAGCGCCGAAAACGCCCGCCGGGCCAAGGACGAACTGTTCGGGGTTCAGAATTCCCGAAAAGCCCGCATTGGCGGACTGGCCGGACTCCAGGATCCCGCATTTTTTGGACGCATCGTCGCCGCCGAGAACGCATTCCGAGCCCGCCTGAGCGGTTCCCCCGAATTGGAAGCCGCCCGTGATGCCTATCAACGAATCGCCGAGGCGCAGCAACGCATGGGCGAACAGGCCATCCGTTACCGCATGCTGGAAGCCGCCTGGGGCCTGCACAGCGAACTCTTCTCCATCGCACGCACCCTGCTCCGCGCCGGCGAGGAATACCCCAAAGCCAGTCGGGATCGCCTGCGGGAATTCCGTGACTCCAACCGGACATCACTCGAACTCCGTCTCTTCTCCACCCAACCGATCCATGCCGATTTGGAGACGGTTCTGCTCACGGATTCCCTGACGTTTCTCACCACCCGACTGGGCGCCTCCGACCCGCTGCTGCTGTCCGTGCTCGCCGGTAAATCACCCCGAGCCCGGGCCGCCGAGTTGATCGGCTCCACCAAGGTCGGCGATGTCGCCACCCGTCGACGCCTCTACGAGGGCGGCGCCACCGCCGTTGTTTCGGCTGCGGACCCAATGATCGAACTGGCGCGAACAGTGGATGCGGAGGCCCGGGCGCTTCGCAAACTCATGGAGGAACAGGACGAGGTGAAGCAACAGGCCCATGCGGCCATCGCCAAGGCCCGTTTCGCGCTCCAAGGCTCGGGAACCTACCCGGACGCCACGTTCACCCTGCGCCTGACCTTTGGCACGGTGAAGAGCTACGCCGAGGACGGACAAAACATCCCGGCCTTCACCGACCTCGCCGGCCTCTACGCCCGTTCCGAAGCCCAGAACGCACAAACGCCCTTCGACCTCCCCCAGCGTTGGATCAAGCGCAAGAGCCGCCTCGCGCTCGACACTCCGTTCAACTTCGTCTCCACCGTCGACATCATCGGCGGCAATTCCGGAAGCCCCGTCGTCAACCGTGCCGGCGAGTTCGTCGGAATCATCTTCGACGGCAACCTGTCCTCATTGGTGCTCGATTTTGCCTTCGACGACGTCCAGGCCCGCGCCGTGTCCGTCGATTCCCGCGGGATTCTTGAGGCTCTTCGCAAGGTCTACGACGCACGAGCCATGGTGGATGAACTGACCGGCCGTCGCGGCATCCGACGCTGATCCTGACCGCGAGCCGATGCCGGTCGGCGCTCACTCCGCCGCGCGGAGTAGCGGGCCCAGCGCGAAGACACCCACCCGGTTGGCGCCGGCGGCAACCAAAGCCCCGGCAGCTTCCGGCGTGTAAATCCCGCCCACGGCGGTCAGTCCCAGTTCAGGCCCCGCCCATTCCCGGAGCTCGCTCACATCCTCGGGAGTGGTGGGGCGGGCGGCACAACCGGTGGCGGTGGCCAGGAACTGGATCTCCGCTTCGCAGGCGATCTGAACCGCCCGTCGCAGTTCGTCGGGGCCCAGCAGACCGTACTCGATGATGGCGGTGACGGGCCTCTCTTCGGCTGCCTCCCGAATGTCGCGCAACTCGCGCAGGGCGGCCTGTTCGGAACCGTCCTTGAGCCAGCCGGCGTTCAGGACGCATTGGATCTCATGGGCGCCGGCGTCCACCGCCACCTCGACTTCGAACCGTTTCACGTCCGGATCGGAGGTTCCAAAGGGGAACCCGATAAGAGCTGCGACCTTCACCGGGGAATCCTCCAGGTGCGTCACCGCCAGCTCCACCCGCGATCCGGTCACACACACCACCTGGCATTCGAAGTTCAGCGCCTCCTGGAGCTGCACCACCAACTCAGCCCGCGTTGCATCCGGCCGGAGAGCGATCCATTCGATGCGTCGGTTCAGCGAAATCTCGGTCACCGCCTCAGCGAAACGCGCCTCCCGTTCCGTGTCGAGCCGGCTGTGGGCCGCAGATGCGCTCAAGCAGACCTTCCATCTTTACTTCCCGACGCCCCCAAACGCACGCTCGCCTCCATGCAAGGCATTCAATGCAGGATACCGGGCCTGCTTGCCGCACTCGTCTTGGCGGCAGGCTGCACCTCCCGCATGAGCAATCTCACGCCCACGGCTTCCCCTCGTGAAACCTCCGGCCTTTACCACTTCGAAACGGAGTGGACCAGCACCCAGCGGACCCGAAACCTTCGCCAATCGGACATCCGGGCGTTCGTGGTCATCGATGAGACGGTGCATCCGATGGAACGGATTCCCGACATGACCAATCGTTGGGAGGCCGATGTGCCCCTGCCCGTCGGCAAAAACCCAGTCTTTTACCACTTCAAGTGGGAGTATGTGACCGCCGGCTTCGGGGCCAATCTCCCCAATAGCACCCGCTCCGAGGTGTACCGGCTCGAGGTGGTGGAGTCGCTCCCGCCCACCCGATAGCCACCTCAGCGGCGTGATTTGCCGCCGGGTTTCCCCGGGCCTTTGCCCATCCCCTTGCCCTTGCCTTTGCCCTTGCTGGCGGTCGGGCGCCGAACCGGCGACCGACTCACCACCACGCGGCTTTTCGTTCCGGGACGCTCCCCCGCCGACACCGACGTCGGGGTGCGCCCCTTGGTGCCCTGGCGTTCGCCGCCGGGGCGCGGTCTCGGACCCCGTCCCCGCCGCTGGCCCGCGGCCTCCCGCGGCTTGCGGAAGGACTCGATCGTTTTCGGGCGCGCCCTCGGAATCAGCACGATCGGGCAACCTTCATAGCCGAACGCGGTCCGCAACGAATCCGAGAGGTACTTTTCATAGGCCCGGTTGAGCAGGTCCGAGCGGTTGAAAAACATCACAAACTTCGGCGGTGCGTGCCCGATCTGGGTCGCATAGTAGAACTTCAGCAATTCGCCCGTCTTGCTGACCGGCTGACGCCGCGTCACCGAGTCGTGCAGGGTGCGGTTCAGCACGGCGGTCGGAATCTCCTGCTTCAGTTGTGCCGCCACATAGCGGACCGCTTCCAGCAGCCGGTCGAGGTGAAAGCCGGATTCGGCGGAGGTGAAGATCACCGGCGCGTAGTCCAGGAAGAACAGCTTCTCCTGCACCCACTGGCCGAATTCCCCCAGCGTGGTCATCAAGGCGCGGTTGCCGGGGTTGCGCAGGCTCTTGCCGCGCCGCTCCATTTCGCCTTCACGCGCCTTCTGCACGCTCTCGGCCACCAGATCCCATTTGTTCACCACCACGATGCAGGCCCTCCGCGCCTCGGTGATCAGTGCCCCAATCTTCTTGTCCTGCTCCAGAATCCCATCCCCCGCATCCAGGACCAAAATGGCGATGTCGCAGCGGCTCACCGCTTCCTCGGTGCGTTTGACGCTGAAGAATTCCACCGACGAATCCATCGACTTGCGCTTCCGCACCCCCGCGGTGTCCACCAGCACGTAAACCTCCTTGCGCCCTTCCGTGTCCACTTCGAGCGGGACATCGACCGCGTCCCGCGTCGTTCCGGGAATCGGACTGACCACCACCCGCTTGGACTGAGTGAGCGCGTTGATCAGCGAGGACTTGCCGACGTTCGGCCGCCCCACGATGGCCAGTCGGAGCGGATCCTTGGAGAAATCCCGCTGGTACTTGGCCTTGCGGGTGCCCAATTCCTCGGAGTCCTTCTCCGAGCCGTCGCCCTCCTGCTGCCCCTCCTCGTCACCCTCGCTCTCCCCCTGGGCTTCCGTCGAAGCCACCACTTCCTCGGGAAGC
>CAUJJW010000175.1 GCA_963205105.1 Verrucomicrobiota bacterium
TGCTACCCGACACCCAGGCCTACCTGCACGTCGCCGTGGCTCTGAGCGAAGCCCTGCCTCACCCATCCTTGACCTGCCATAACCCCGCGTTTCCACTATACCTCGCCGCCGGCACCCCCCCCTGGTTGCCTTCACCGTGCCTGGCCGTCGTCGCGGGAACCGACGTCCTCTGGTGCGTCTACCGAACCCCAGGCGATCGCCAGATCCTCGCCTGCCTCAGTTTCGCCGGCGACGTCCACCAAACCCTCGACATCACCCACTTCACCGATCCCCCGACTCCCGGTTCCCCCATCCCACCCATCCACCTCGCCATGGTCGGCCGTTTCGTCGCCGTGGCCCAACGGACTCGGCTCGACCTGATCCACGTGTCCGGTGCCCGGCAGATCCATGATCTACCGTCGCCGATGACCGCCCTCATCCCGACTCGCACCACCGGCCGGGCCGGTTTCGTCGCCTTGCTGGAATCAGGAGCCGTCCACCGCTGGCAAAGCCGCCCAAGGCTCGTGCCGTTTGCGGAGGGCTTTCGTGCCTCCCACGGAGTGTTCCTCGACCACCGCCACCTCCTCCTGGCCTCCGGCGACCAATGCCGAACCTTCGCCTGCGAAGACGATGTCGTGACGCCTCTCGGCGTGTTCCCCTTCCATCATCCCAAGGCCACCGCATGCGTGGCCACCGACAAGCCCCGCGAATGCGCCGTCCTGGATCCCGACGGCGTGATCACCCTCTACCAGGTATTGCCCGATCCAGCCGACAAACCATCCGCCACCGGCCGCGGTCTCCCCATCCAAACACCATCGAGTCCCGGCGAGTAATTGGCCCCCACCACGCACGCCCCGGACATCCAAGGCCAGTTCTCCGCCAGCATCCTCCTGTCCTCCAACTCCGCCAACACCTCCACCTGCGGCCACGGGGGATGCCAAACCCGAAATAGACGACGCCGGCCCCGGCATGCCGTGTAAGCCGTGTAACGTTCCATCAACCATTCCAAACGGGTCCCCCGGTCACACCCTTCAAACGACCGATCCACCCCCCGGGTGGCGCGATAACGAAGCTCCGCCCCACTACCCAAGTCCTTCACGCGTCCTCCCAGCACATTTCCCTCCCAATCATGGGTGTAGTGCAGCTCGCCATGCCGGTACGGCAACCCAAAGGTCCATGGTCCAAGTCGTACCGCCAATCGGTTCGACAGCCACTCCGCCAAAAAGTAAATCCCCGGCTCAGCAGCATGCCGGACATAGGTCCGAACATTCAGGAAGCCATGCGTTGCAATCGGTCCAAAGAACCAAGCCCCCACCCGCCCTCCCACCACCGGCCGCCTCCCCCGCATCGTGAAGGCGACCAGGGTCACGAAGGCGTGCCCGTCCCACAGATCCAGCGCAAACGGCACCTCCCGCGCGAGTGCCACCGGATCGACCTCCAGGTGAATCATCAACACCCGATCCCACGAAGCCGTGAACAGCGGTTCCCAGCGTCCCGATTCCATCCGCGCCCTCGCCAGGGCACTCGGTGTCGTCGTCCTGGTGCCCTGCATCGTCCGAAGCTCCAACATGGGAACCCCTTTCTTCTCCGACATTTCATGGCCAGTGAAAGAGCGCGCTCACCCCGTGTGTCCCGCGCGGAACACTCCGTCGCTCAGCCGACCGACACGGCATCCGACCCATGTCCCGCCACGCATGCGCAATCCCGCGCATCAGAATCGCCGAATCCAATTCCAGCGAACCCGCCGGAAACCGCCGGGTGTCCGCGAAGTAACTCGACATCACCCGGCACACCCGGAGCGGAGTCATAGCCCACGTCTCCGGATCCAACGCCGCGCCTTCCAACCCAGCACCATCCCGCGTCGGCGACCACCCACAGCACCCCGCCCGAAAAAACGCCGAAGCCTCCTCCAGCGTCCCAAACACGGATCTTTCCGGCCACCGGTCCGTCGGCTCCACCTCCAGGCGGATCGATGCCTCCCCATCCCGACTCTCCATCTCCAACGTCAGCCGGCCGTCCGTCTCGTCCGTGCGAAAATCCGCCGCCCCGCTCACACCCGGAAACAGACGCCCACCCGCCCACCGGTTCAGCACCGAATTCGTGTCGCGCCGTGGAATGAAAACACCCTCGCAGACGCCGTCCTCACCATCCCATTCCACCGCGAACCGATGCGCCGCGTTCTCCGACCCCAGCCCCAGCCACGCGGGAACCAATCCCGGCCTCAATGCCTCCAGCCGAATCAGACACAACCCGGCCAACCCCCAGCCATGCACGATCTTGGGCCGAAACGGCTTGGGAAGGCACCGTTCGATCACCTCCGGCCTCACGCGGTAATTCACCAGAATCCGCCGCCCCATCACCGCCCGAACACTCGGAAGCCAGGCGCTCATCGGGCACCTCCCCGGCCCTCAACCGCAGCCTCCCGCCAACACCCGCCCGCCCCACAGTACCGGTGCCGCGCGATGAAATCGTAGGCCATCCGGCCCAAATCTCGAAAACCCGGCACCGTCAGAAGCGCCCCGACCGGCCATAGCCAGCCCACCGAGCGACAAAGCCAGCCGAGCGCATCGGCGTTGTCGCAGACCCTGCCGCCCGGCAACAGCACATGCAGACGCCGGTCGAAGTCCGATTCCGGCACCCCCAGGCGGGCGGCCGCACCGGGCGTTTGCAGAGGAACCCAGCGGAACCCGCGCGACTCGAAGAGCCGCCCGGTCCACTGGCGACCGAGCCGACACCAGCGACACCGCTGATCGTAAAAGATCCAGCCCACTTCTACGGTCAGTCCCGCTATTCTTGTCATGTCTGTATTCACAGAAATGTCCTTTCAAAAAAAGGGAACGGGCTATTCGCCCAATCCCAAGACTTTCCGGACCTTGTCGCCGAGCTTCATGAACTTCGCCAGGACCGGGGTCGGCC
>CAUJJW010000176.1 GCA_963205105.1 Verrucomicrobiota bacterium
TTGTACCCATGCGTGACGACGTACCCCATAGCCACGGTTTCATCCACACAGCGCCACCCCACCTGAGGCGCTTCCTCTCAAGACGGGTTCCTCCCTTCCCACCCCCGTAACACTAGCGGGGTCCTCCCATCCGGTTGGTTCCAATAAGGGCGATGGTCATTTCACCAATGACCTGCGCACGCGCACTCGCTCTGCCCTCACCCCACCCCACGACCCATGACTCAAATCAATTCATCCCCATGCCCTGCCAATTGCCTGCCCGCCCCATCCGTGCCTGCCATTCCGCAAATGTGATCGGACCTGCCATGATCCGTCTGCGCCATGAGCGGGGGTGGAACCAATCCGACCTGGTCACCCACCTCCAGCTCCGTGGTTGCGAGATCACCCGTGCCATCGTCGCCAATATCGAAACCGGTCGCAGCCGCGCCACGGACGTTCTCGTGTTCGAGATCGCCATGGTCTTCGAAGTCTCACCGGCCAGCCTCTTCCCGGCACCCCGCCCTGGGCAGCCTCAGGCTCAACTGGGGATCACCCCGTTCACCGCCAGGCGCCGACGACGATTAGCCCATCAGGCCGGCGGGATCATGGAGGACACACTCTTGGTGTTGAAGGGGCAGGCACAGGTCGCCAGTGGCTGATCGGCCGGGGTACCGCACAGCACCGTCCGGGGAGTGGGACTTGGTGGAGGGGATCTGACCCACGTGGGGAACCCATGGGCCCGAGAACCGTCACTGGGGGTTCACGGTCATCCCCGGAGGGTTTCACGTGGCCTCAGCGTGGGGTGACCCGTCACCTGGAAGTGTTCATGGGAGGGGCCGCACCGTTCCGGCGCCTCTGGTTGTTCCGCTGCAGGCCGACTGCGCCACCGGGTCCGACCCGGTGTCACGCGGCCTGCGTTTCGCTCCACTGCCCGCCGGCTGCCAGAAGCGGATGCGGCACGCGTTTCGGACCGTAGGAGCAGGGCTGCTCTCTCGAGGGCCTGGTGAAGAGAGCAGACCTGCTCCTCAAAACACCGAAACGCGAATAACAAACCATGAACACCCAGCCAGGTTCCGAACTCACCCCAACCCAGATTCCACTGCCTTACCTTCGGGCGGAGTCCCTGGTCAAACCGTTCCGATTCCCGGCCCAACCCCACGAGTACAGGGTCGTATCCCTCCGCGAATGTCCCACTCCGGACCAGATGTGCCTGTGCGACACCCCGGACAAGGCCGCCGATTACTGGCGAACCCACGTCGCCAAGAATCCAGCCTTCAACCCCGACGTCGAATGTATGGTGGTCCTCATGCTCAATACCCGCCGACGCATCAAGGGCCAATACCTCGTGGCCACCGGCACCATGGACACTCTCCTGGTTCATCCCCGCGAAGTCTTCCGAGTCGCCATCATGACCAATGCCTCGGCCATCATCCTGGCCCATAACCACCCCAGTGGCGACCCCTCGCCATCGGAAGCCGACATCCGCGTCACCCGTGACCTCATCCGAGCGGGACAACTGCTCAAAATCGAGGTCCTCGATCACATAATCTTGGGCCATCCCCACCGGACATCGTTAAAGGAGTTGGGCTATTTTTACTAGCTCCGGGTAATGCCGAGTTCACGGGGTGATTCCTCAAAACATTGAGGGATCACCCTTTTTCATTTCTTCGACTCGGCATTATCAGAGGCCTTGCAGAAAGGCCATCAGTTGATCGGGCGGGCGATATCGGGGAGGCCGCCCGTAGTAGGGCTCGATTTTGGCGAGCGCCTTCTCCTTCAGTTCGAGGCTGGCGTGGAGATAAATCTGCGTTGTGTCCATTCGTTCATGGCCAAGCCATAGAGCGATGACGGAGCGATCCACGCTGCATTGCAGCAGGTCCATGGCGGTGCTGTGTCGCAAGACATGCGGAGAGACGCGTTTGGTCTTCAGCGACGGACAGTTTTGACGTGCTGACGCCACGTGCTTGGCCAGCAGATACTGAACTCCGTCTCGGCTCAACTGTTTGCCCCGCAAATTGGGAAAGAGCGGGGCTTCGGGCTGAACGTTTCGCTCGCGCAGCCACGCGCGGAGTATCGCGACCGTTTCCTTGCGCAAGGGAACGGATCGGGATTTGCGTCCCTTCCCGGTGCAACGCACGTGAGGTCCATTCTCCAATGCTGCGTCCTGACAGCGCAGACCGATGATTTCGGAAAGACGCAGCCCTGTTTGAAGGGCCAGCAGGAGCAACGCGTAGTCACGTCGCCCCAACCAGGTCCGCTGATCCGGCGCGGCCAACAAGGCCTCAGCTTCTGTCCGCGTGAGGAAGTCGACGGGCCTCTTGATGTGACGCTTGCTCTTGATCGCTAGAACGCGGTGGGCCAACCCGCCAAGCGCGGGTTCTTGCAAGGCGACATACTGAAAGAAGGAATGGATGGCCGCTAAACGCACATTCCGACTACGCGCGCTCACGCCTCGGTCTTTTTCCAGGTGATCGAGGAAGCGGCAGATAAAGGCGGCATCCAAGTCCTGCATGACCAACGCGGTGGGAGGCTTCTTCAGATTCCGATGGGCGAAGCCGATCAGGAGACGGAACGTATCCCGATAGTTTGCGATCGTGTGGGGACTGGCGTTGCATTCGTGCATCAGCCGTTGCGTGAAGTATGCCTGCAGCAGTTCGGAGAAGGTGGCTTGTGTTTTCATCGTCCCGCCTCCTTCGGTTGCAGACGTTGGGTGGCCAGTTGCAATAATTCCGGCACGGCCGACAGATACCAATACGTGTCGCGCACGTGAACGTGGCCGAGATACGTGCTCAACTCCGGCAAACGAGCCTCGACGTCCGTGTCGGTGCGATACCACCGAAGCATGGTCTGGATCGCGAAGTGATGCCGCAGGTCATGCACGCGCGGGCCCTGTTGGTCGCCGGGTTTGCGCAGGCCGGTTTGGCAGGCAACCAACAAGAACCAACGATTGACGGAGTCATATCCCAGCCGGAGGCCACCGTCCCAGACAAAGAACGCCGGGACTCTCCGCTTCGGATAAATGGTGTCGCGGGTCGAGGCGTAACCTCGAAGGGCCGCGACGGTCGAGGGATGGAGCGGGGTCAATCTGTTCTTGTTCCCCTTCGCCAAACGGATGGTCAACTGCTCGCGATCCCAATCAACATCGCCGCAGTCCAGCTTCAGGGCCTCGCTCACTCGCAGGCCCGTCGTTGCCAAGAGGCCAAGGAGTGTGCCCAACGTCGGGCCTTTGATCGGATTTGCAGGAGCGATTTGATACGCCACCTCAACCAATTTGCGGACGTCCTCCTCTCGGTAGAGATGCGGCGGTCGCCGGCGAATGTGGTAAGGGAGCAGCTTGGGCGAAGGCACTTCCGTGCGAGGATCAACCGTGCTCAAGTATTCGGCAAAACGCCGCACCGTGGCCAGACGGCTGCCATTCCGGATCCGATTGGCGTTTGGCCGCTGAGTGGCCCACTGCAACGCAAGTTTGGTGGTGATGAACCGGGCCCGTTTTGCTTCCGCAAAACGAACGAAGCCGCGAAGCAGCATCTCGGCGCTTACCAATCTGAACCCCAGGCCCCGCCGGAGCTTCAAGTAATTGGCGAGATGCACATGCAGGTGGTTCATTGGGCACCTCCCGGCCACGGCTGCGCCAAGGAACGCAGCGCGTTCACATCCACTTTTGCGTAGATCTCCGTGGTTTGCGTTTGTTGATGCCGTAGCACCTGGCCGATTTGGGTTAGGGAAGCTCCGCTCCGCAGGAGGTTCGTGGCCAACGAATGGCGCAGCAGATGTGCGCCATGATTTGGCGGATTCAGACCCGCGCGCGCCAAGGCTCGATCCACAATGCCGCTCACGGCATTGGGCGGACTGCTGAAGCCCGCGTAAGGCGCCTTGCAATGGACGAACACTCGGCGCGATGAACAACAAGGTCTCCCCCTTTTCAGATAACCGGCTACGGCTTCGCCAACCTCTCTGAGCAGCGGCATCCGATCCACCCGGTTGCCCTTGCCCCGGATGACCACCTCTCCGGTCCCCCAATCAATGTCGTCCAACTCAAGGTTGGCCACCTCGCCTGCACGCAAACCGAGCCGAGCCAGCAGTACCAGGACAGCATAGTCGCGTTGCCCAACCTTCCGTCGGCGATCACAAGACCGCAGTAGCCTCTCCACTTCTGCCGCCTCCAGATACCGGGGCAGTTCGGACAACCGCCCACCCGCTGTGGCGGGAATTGCCATCGTCAGATTGGTGGCGGTCTTGCCCTCCTGAAACAGGTAATTCAAAAAGCTCCGGAGCACGGAAGTCATCAGCTGAGCAGATCGGCGACCCCGAATGCCGGAATCCTTCAGGACAAAATCACTCACATCCTTGGTTCCCAGTGCCTTCAGCCGGATTCTTCCGTCCCGAAACCGATGCCACAAAAACCGTCTGGCTACGGTCAGATACTGACCGACGCTGGCCGACATGAAGCTTCTTTCCTGTCGCAGATACTGGCCGTAAGCCCGCTCGATCACATCCACGGGAGTCAGCGACGGAGGCGTCCGTGGCGGGACCACGTCCAGTTGACGCAGGTGCTGGAGCAAGATCGCAAAGGTGCATTGATCGCCGCTCTGATAAACAACACGTCGCCAGCGCCACTCGAGGAACTTCGCGACTCGCTGTTCGCTGAGGTCTTTCAGTTGAAGTCTAGTTTGAACCATCCACTTGCCCAGAGCGGCGACCAGTCGGAGTTTGTTCCAGGCCGTCACGCGGGAATACCGCTGGTGGGCCAACAACTCAGCAAAGCTGGCAAGATGGGACGCGAGTGGACCTGCTTCCAATGGCCGCAGTTCCTGGGGGTGGAAACGAAACGGAGTAGTCATAGATGCATTCCTTTTGGTTGTGATTTTGAGCCACAAGGAATGGCGTCCCCTTAATGCCGAGTCGATGAAATGAAAAAAGGGGTGATCCCTAAATGTTTTGAGGAATCACCCCGTGAACTCGGCATTACCCGGAGCTAGTAAAAATAGCCC
>CAUJJW010000177.1 GCA_963205105.1 Verrucomicrobiota bacterium
ATCAGCTCACGATACGTGAAGCGCAGTTGCGTCCGCGTCGGTTCACCGTTTCGGTCGACCCAGCCCAGAATCCGACGCAGCGCGTAGCCGACCACCCGCACCGTGCCCCGCGAACTCGACGGGATGACCACGGTGAAGAACTGGATCGGCACGAACGTGACGTTCGCCCGGAAGTTCTGGAACCCCTCGAAGCACGGGGCATTTGCCGGAGCCGATGCCACAACCTATCCCTCCTGCGATTCCGAGTGCACCTGGGATGG
Source organism: Verrucomicrobiota bacterium (assembly GCA_963205105.1). Classification (GTDB taxonomy): domain Bacteria; phylum Verrucomicrobiota; class Verrucomicrobiia; order Limisphaerales; family CAIMTB01; genus CAIMTB01. The sequence continues at coordinate 261 of CAUJJW010000177.1, forward strand.
GCACCCTGAGGGGAGGGGACGTCCGTGACGCTCCGCGTGCTCCCGAACGATCTGGTTGATGCAGAAGCTCCTGTCCCGATCCTGCCGATCGGCGAGCTCCCGCAGGTACTCCAACACCACGAGTTCCAACGTGACCCCTGCGGACCGGGTCGACCGCCGCCTGCGCACCGTCATACGAATCCCCCTTCAAAAATGGCCTCAGTATGGGGCGTACCATGTCGTGCCACGACATGGCAAGGGGTGATCTGAATTGGGGTGATCTGAATTGTCGAAGGAACCATTCACCAAAGTATCCATTCGGGCCCCCGCCGCGGTTTCGCCATGGTCCGACCGTGCGAGGTCCTTCAGCTTCCGCGACCCCGCCTCCCGATACTGCCCCCCAACAAGCCAACCGCGTGTCACCGCGGCGGACGCGCGCGGGAAGACCTGAAGGCTGCACGGCGCGCCTACATTCCCGCGATTCGCGATCGGTCCGGGATGCCGCAGTGCGCGTAGCGTTTGAAGTCCAGATCCGCCGGGGAGTAGTACCCATCCGCGAAGTAGAGCGTTCCATCCCGGGCCGATCGTCCGAACAGAACCCCCCCCACAACCGCATCGCCTTCGCGCTGCGCCATCAGCCATCCCAGGTCCCGGTCGACCTGAAGTGCCAGCGCCGTGGTCCGCAGCTCCGTGTGGTTCGAACGAAGAGCTGCCTGGATGGCCCTCGCGGGAGCCATTCGTGGCGAGTCGACGAAGAACCGGAGGAGGATCGACCGGGCATCGTCGTCAATGCACTCCCAGGCCGACTCCACAATACGGGAGAGATTGGCCAAGACGACCTCGTCGAAGAAGCGGAATGCTGCGAGCCAGTGGGAAATTTGCGGGACCTCCAGATCAGGTCTCCGAAGGGCCTGCTCGAAGGCCGGCAGCGCTGTGTAGATGAGCCAACTCTTGTGGGCCGCGGAGCTCGCGAACGCAGCGTGCACGCGGGTCGATGCACACCAAAGCGCATCGCTCACGAACGGAAAGTCGGCGCAATCCGGATGTTGGCGGAGGGCTTCGAGTTCACGGCTGAATGGGAGCCTGCATCGTCCGATGAACCCGACGATCGCCGCCACCTCCACCAACTCCGATTCCGTCAGCGCCGTCCTGGCCGCCAGTGCCCGAACGTGATCGCGAAGCGGCTCTCGACCCTGGAAGCGGCCCAACAAAACGCGCACCTCCCAGGCAGAAGCACGGATCTCCGGAACTGGGTGAGGTGGATCCAGAAGCCGAACCACGCCGTGAGGAACCTCGCGTTCCGCCCATGGCTTCAACAATTCCAGCAGCGGTTCCAAGGTGGTGGCGGACGCCGACGGTGCCAATTCGTTCAGCCATTCCTCGGCGAGTGCCGCCACATCGGGACTTCGAAGCACCGATAGAAAGGTGGCGACTTCACCGATATGGCCCTCCCGAAACCCGGGGTCCGGCCATAGTTCCCGAGCCAACCGGACCGCCTCGGACGCACCCAACTCGCACAGCGCCCAGATGCAGTGGACTTGGAACTCCAACGCCCTCGACTTGGCCTTCGCCCGGGAATGTCCGGCGGCGACGATTGTCTTCGCGGCTCGGGCAATCTCCAGAATTGACGTCGCCGCCTGTGCGGTGCGCACGCACGCGAGGTAGTTGATTCCCCGTTCTCGCTGAAGATCGCCGGGAGCCGATCTCACGCAGGTCTCGATCAAGGCACCGAGCGCCTGATTGCGGCCGGACGGAGTCGTAGGGCCCATCTCGGGGTCGAAGTGTCGCAACCAAGGGCACCGAATCTCGGCCTCGATCAGCTCCCCGTGGAATCTCAAGGCTTCGGGGTGGTAGATGCACTCCAGGATCCTGACCGCCAGCCCGGCGTCTCTGGAATCCAGCGTCAAGGGAGGAGGTTCACTGGCAGATACCCGGTAGCGATCCAGTTCCGGCGCCAGAGTGGACCGCGCATGCTGCAGGAAGAACTGAGGATCCACGTCCACCGTGTGCCGAATGTGAGCGGGTGTCCGGTTTTGCCATGGTTCCAGTCTCTGCAATAGCGCCGTTCTCAAATCGAATCCGAGCGAACGCCGGGTGTCGCGCAGTCCGAACTCCGCGCAGAGCGGTGCCAGGTGGAAGAGGGTCTGGTCGTAAAGGTCGCGCGGTTCCACGTGAGACCGGGCCAAGGTCATGAAGCGGGATCGGCCCCCGCCACCCGAGAGCCCACACAGGCCACTGTAGAATCGCCAGATTTCGCGCCAATAGGGGTTGAACCGGTGCCTCCGAATCAGCTCTGCCACCTCGCCCTCCGGGACGGTTGCGAGGTGCCTGGCGGCGAAGTATTCCTGAAAGCTGAGGTGGAGGAAGTGGTACCAGGTTCCGAGGTTCCACTGGCTGACAAGGCGGGTCCGCAG
>CAUJJW010000178.1 GCA_963205105.1 Verrucomicrobiota bacterium
GATCCCAAGCGCTCGCTCTTCGGTCCGTACTTGAAAAGCCCCGAACTTTACCGATGCCCCTCCGACCGCACCACGGTCACGGTTGGCGGCAAGAAGCGGCCGGTGGTTCGCAGTTATGGCATGAATTCCCAGGTGGGCTGGGACCCGTACGACCGCAACGGGAGTCCCGTGCGCTACCGCGATCTCCCCACCGCCGGGTACCGTGCGTACCGCAAGTCCAACGACCTGACCGTGCCCGGGCCCTCGGAGACGTTCATCTTCGCGGAAATTCATTCCGAAAGCATCTGCCGGCCGTTCTTCGGCGTCGCCATGGGCCGAACCTTTTTCTACCACGTCCCGGCCAACTACCATGACCGGAGCTCGGTCTTTTCGTTCGCCGACGGCCACGTGGACCGTCGACGCTGGGTGGACCCGCGCACCTACAACACGCCACGCACCCTGGGCTGGCACGATCACTCCTACTCCACGCCCAACAACCGCGACCTCATCTGGCTCCAGGAACACGCCTCCGCCAGGCTCTGAAGCGCGTTCCTTCCGCCACATCCTCCGCGCCCGCGGCACGCGCCCGGGGTTACCCTCCGCCTGGTAACCCTCGCTGCCGCCATGAATGCTGATCCCTCAACGATCCCGGCTTCCACCCCGCTGAACCGCAGGGCCTTCCTCGCCACCACCGGCTCCGCCGCCTCCCTGGCCCTCATCGCACCCCGAACCGCCTTCGGCACTTCCGCCAACTCCAAGGTCTCCCTCGGACTCATCGGTTGCGGCGGGCGCGGGAAGTGGATCGCCAACCTGTTTCAAAAGCACGGGGGCTTCGAATTGGCCGGCGTGGCCGACTATTTCCCCGACCGTGCGGAGACGGCTGCCTCCGAGTGGAAGGTCCCCGGCAGCGCCCGCTTTTCGGGGTTGGATGGCTACAAACGCCTCCTGGACCAAAAACTCGACGCGGTGGTCATTCAAAGTCCCCCGTATTTCCACCCCGAACAGGCCGCCGCCGCCGTGGACGCCGGAAAGCACGTCTATGTGGCCAAACCCGTGGCGGTGGACGTTCCCGGCTGCGTTTCCATCGAAGCGTCCGGCCGCAACGCCACCGGCAAGAAGCGCGTTTTCCTGGTGGATTTTCAGACCCGCGCCCACCCCGCCTACCAGGAGGTGGTCCGCTGGGTCCACACCGGCCGCATCGGACGGGTGCTCACCGTGGAGTCGAATTACCAGACCAGCCTCATGTTCACGGGCATGGGACAACAACTCGCCCAGGATCCGGCCAGTCCCGAATTGCGACTCCGCTGCTGGGGCATCGACCGCGTCCTGTCCGGTGACATCATCACCGAACAGAACATTCATGCCCTGGATGTGGTGACGTGGTTCCTCGATGCCGCTCCTCTGAAGGCCGTCGGCACCGGAGGACTGGCCCGGGGATTTGGCACGTGTTGGGACCATTTCGCCGTCCTTTACTCCTTTCCCAACGACGTACTCACCACCTTCAGCTCCAAGCAGGTCGGACACGGCTACGACGACATCCTTTGTCGGGTCTATGGAACCGAGGGCACGGCGGACACCCACTATTTCGGTGAAGTCTGGGTGCGGTCGAAGGAGGACGGGTACAACGGCGGCAAACTCGCCAACCTGTACACCGACGGCGCGGTCAACAACATCGCGGCCTTTCATCGGGCCATCACCGAGGGCGACGTTTCCAACCCCACGGTGGCGCCCAGTGTGCGAAGCAACCTGACCACCATTCTGGGTCGGACCGCGGCGTACGAGAAGGGGGAGGTGACCTGGGCCGAAATGATGCGCCGCGGGGAGCGCCTGGATTTTCCGCTGAACCGACTGAAGGCCTGAAAATCCCCTCGTTTTTGCGCCGGCAGACCCCGCTTCACCCCCTGGGATAACGCGGGTTTTGGGTCGAATCTTACAGCCCGAAAACTATTGCAGAAACCGTTTTGACCCTCCGAATCGCCCGTTGGTACAGGGCGAGTGAGCGCGGATTTATCCCCCGCGCCAAGGAGGCAAACATGATCCAAATCAAAACGTACTGGCTCACCGCGATGGCGGTGGCCGCCATGCTCACCGGCACTTCGTTGGCAACGTGTGCCGCCGACTCGGGGCCCGAGAAGGCCTCAACCACCACCCCGACCGACAAGGTCATCCGGGAACGCGGGAACAGTCCCAGTTCCGGGGCGAAACGGGAAACCTACCCGTTCCGGGGCAAGGTGGCGTCGTTCGACGCCGCCTCGCAGGCGCTCAAGCTCGAAGGCAAAACCACCCAGCGGGTGGTTCTCCTGACCGCGCAGACCCGCCTGATGAAACAGGGTCAACCCGCCTTGCTCGACGACCTGAAACCCGGCGAGGAAGTGGGCGGAACCCTGAGGAAGAGCTCCGAGGGACGGGAGGAAGCCCTGTTGATCCGTATCGGACCCAAGTCCGATGCCCCTTCCACGGGAACGGAACCCAAAGCCCAACCCGTTCGGGCCACGAACCCCGAATAGGCCGCACCCAGACCGTGAATCACGCCGGCAAGGCAGGGCAAACGCCCTGCCTTGCCCCTTTTTGCACCCCTGAACCCTTCCGGTTCGCCGTTTGACCGGCACCCAACCGACTCCTAGACTCACCCTCTTTGCTATGAAGATCGTTGTTTGCGACCCGGTATCGCCCAAGGGGATTGCTCGCCTGCAAGAGCGTTCGGAGTTCCAGGTGGAAGTCATCGGCAAGAAATTGCCGGAAGCCGAGTTGCTGCCCCGCGTGCGCGACGCGGTGGCTCTGGTCGTCCGATCCGAAACCAAGATCACCAAGGCCGTCATCGACGCCGCCCCGCTGCTCAAAGTGGTCGGACGCGCCGGTGTGGGCGTCGATAACGTGGACGTCGAGGCGGCCACCGCCCGCGGCGTGGTGGTCATGAACACCCCGGCCGGAAACACCATTTCCACCGCGGAACTCACCTTCTCCATGCTCCTTTCCATGGCCCGGAAAATTCCGCAGGCCAGCGCTTCGATGCATGCCGGTGAATGGAATCGCAAGGCGTTCTCCGGCATCGAAGTGTACGGGAAAACCCTCGGCATTCTTGGCATGGGCCGCATCGGAACCGAAGTCGCCCGCCGCGCCCGCGCCTTCGGCATGTCCGTCCTGGCCTACGACCCCTACCTCTCCCACGCACGCGCGCAAGCCCTCGACATCAGCCTCGCATCGCTGGACCAGGTCTTCGCCGGTGCCGATTTCATCACGGTTCACATGCCGATGACCGACGAGACGCGCGGCATGATCAACGCCGCCGCCATCGCCAAGATGAAAAAGGGCGTCCGACTGTTGAACTGCGCCCGGGGTGGCATCATCAACGAAAACGACCTGCTCGTGGGGCTTCAAAGCGGCCACATCGCCGGAGCCGCCCTGGACGTCTTCGAGACGGAACCGCTCCCCAACCCATGTCCCTTGAGGGATTTGCCGCAGGTCATCCTCACCCCGCACCTCGGCGCCAGCACCGATGAAGCCCAGGAAAACGTCGGCATCGAGGTCGCCGAGGCCATCACCGCCTTCCTGCTCGATGGCGAGGTCCGCAATGCGGTCAATCTCCCCGCCCTGGACGCCAAAACCTACGCCCACCTTCGGCCCTACCTGCTGCTTGGCGAAAAGATCGGACGTCTGCTCGGCCAACTCGCGCCCAAACAACTGGATCGCGTCTACATCACCTACGGCGGCAAGGCCCGCGAACTCCCCGCCACCGACCCCGTCACCCGTGCAGTGTTGCGCGGCCTGCTCGAGCCCAGCTCCGGCCCCGAACTCAACTACGTCAACGTCCGCTCCGTCGCCTCCAACCGCGGTCTGGTGGTCGAGGAGAAGCGTTCCGACGAACCCGTCACCTTCAACGAGTGGCTGCACGTGGCCGTCTACTCCGGCAGCGAAAAGACTTCCGCGGGCGGCACATTCTTCGGCTCACCGGACAACCCCCGCATCGTCCGACTGTTCAGCACGCCCACCGAAATCCCCATCCGCGGCACCCTCCTGCTCGTCCGCAACAAGGACCGCCCGGGCATCGTCGGCCACCTGGGCACCCTGCTCGGTCGTCATCAGGTGAACATTGCCAGCATGACCCTGAGCCGTGACCACGCCGGCGGCCAGGCCCTCACGGTTCTGAACCTCGACAGCGCCCCGCCCGCTGCGGCGCTGGCGGAATTGGTTGCCGACCCCGACATCACCAGCGCCCGGGTGGTCAACCTTTAGCGCCAAACTTCCACCCCTTCACCACCCCCACCATGCGCGCCACGCTCCGCTGTTCCATCGCCCTGATCCTCCTCGCCCTGCTGCCCTGTACGGGCACCGCGGCGGACGCCCGGGTGCTTGCCCGTGGCAAGGGGGCCGAGGTCACCCAGGCAGAACTGGATGAGGCCTTCATCAACCTCCGCGGCGCCATGGCGGCTCAGGGACGCAAATTTCCCGAACAACAACGCGCCGTGTTCGAGCGCCAGCTGCTCGAGAAGCTGGTCCTGACCAAGCTCCTCATGAGCAAGGCCACCGACACCGACAAGACCAAGGCCAAGGAGAAGGTAAACAAAATCCTCGCCGAGGAACGCGCCCGCGCGAAATCGGAAGCCCGGTTCGAAGCCCAGATCCGCGCCGCCGGCCTGTCCCCGGCCTCCTTCGAGGCTCAATTGCTCGAACGCGCCACCTGCGAAGAAGTGATGGACCGCGAACTCCGACCTCAACTCGGGGTCACCCCGGAAAAGGTCCGAGAGTTCTACGACAAGAACGCCGACGATTTCCGGCAACCGGAACGGCTCCGGCTCCTCCAGATCGTCCTCTCCATGCGCAACCCCTCCGGCGCAGCGCTCACCGAGGCCGAGAAGGCTGAGAAAAAGACCGTGGGCTCCCAACTCGTCGCCCGAGCCCGCAAAGGCGAAGATTTCGTGGCCCTGGTGAAGCAGTACTCCGACGACCCCGCCGGCCGTGAACGCGGTGGCGAGTACGTGTTCCCGGTCGGCAAAATGGTTCCCGAATTCGAAGTCGCTGTCAGCGGGCTCGCCACCAACCAGATCAGCGACGTCATCGTCACCCCCTACGCCTTCCACATCGTCAAACCCATCGAACGGCTTCCCGGCGAACAAACGCCCTTCGAGAAGCTCTCCGAACAGATCCAGCTCCGGCTTGAGCTCGAAGCCACCCAGGCCAAACTGCCCGAGTTCCAGAAGAAAATGTTCGAGGCCGCCGGCGTCCAGTTTGAGACCCCCCAGGACTAGAAACCTCGGACGCGGTAGAACCCGCTCCGACCCGGCCCGGCATCAACCGTGAACCGATAGTCACGGTTCGGCACCACTTCCTGGAGGGTTGCTCCCGGCACCGGCACCCAATCCCAAACCCCGTCCCTGGCCCGCAACAGTTCGTACCGCGTCGGCGCTGTCCCCGCCGTCACCCGGAAATCCAAGGCCACCTGGTTGCCCAGGACCTGGGGCGCACCGACCCATTCCAGCCTCGGCGGTGTCGTGCCGGAGGCGCCGACCGCAAACGCCGGTCCCCAGTCCAGGGCATACCCGCCGAAGACCAGCGCTCTCGCTTGCAGCAGGTAGGAACCTTCCGCGGCCGGCTGAAATCCGAAGGCCGTCCCCGTCACCAACGTCGGTGAACCCACCGTGCCCAGCCGCTCCAGGTTGCGAAATTCGATGTCGTCCAGATACCAACCCACGCCATCCGTGGTCTGTGGGAAATAGGTCCCGCTCCCGGCGTAGTCGTACACGAAGCGAAACAGAACCGTACGTCCCGCCCACGCGGCCAACCCCACGGTACGGGCATTGAACGCCGATTCTCCCGCCCCGCCTGATCCCGATTGCCCATACACCTCGGCCCAGGATCGCCCCTCGTCGAGGGAGACCTGCACCGCTGCCCGCTGACGCACACTCGACCATCCCAGGCGGCTCTTGAAACGAAGTTCCGAAGTGGCTCCCACCACAAACCCCTTCTCGTACACCAGCGCCTGCAAACGCGCGGGGCTGGGTTGCGCCAGATGAAACGCGGAGGTTCCGGATGCCACGGGCGAGCGCACCACCACCTCGTAGCCCCCGCTGGTTTGGTCCATGAACCCCGTCAAATTCGATTCCGCACCTTCCAGCACCGTGCCGGTTTCGCGTGTCGCCTGCCGCCATTGGTACCCTTCCGCACCGGGCACCGCGGTCACCGTGTAGGGCGAAGCAGCCCCCACAGGCACCTGCGCACTGCCGGCGACCTCCGGCATCGCATACTCCGGTCCAGGCACCGCGGGATCAAACGCCCTCACCGTGTAGGCAAACCCAACCGTCTGCCCGCCCAGGCGCACCCCACGAATGTCCACCGAATACTCGATGTCCTGCGTCGGCTTGGAGGGCGGCTCGGGTGCGTTGGGATTCGCCCCAATCGCGTACCAGACCAGGCTGGGTTCCCCAACGCCACTCGCCAACGCTTCCAACCGGACCGCCACCGGAATGCCGTTGCTCGATACGTTCACCGATGCCGAACCGAAGTCCGCGTCCGGATGGCTGAACGACCACCGGGTGTAGACCTGCGTGTAGGGCACATACCCGGGTGGCGGCCAGGCGACGTAGGCTTCGCGCGTGTCAGGACGGGTTTTGCCATAGTTTCCGTCAAACACCCACGTGGCGTTGGCGGCCCGGACTTGTCCGTCACCGGGCACATCCCCGGTTCCCATGGTCCGGGTCTGCGGGTACAGCAGCCAGCGACGGTGTCCCACGGCGGTGTTGCCTTGTCCGTAGTCCTCCATGTAGCCATCGATCGCGTCCGCCCCGGCCGAGCCCCACGCCAGGTTGGAGCTTGCCGCCGCCTCGGCGCCCTCGGCCGTGTAGCAGGCCCAACCCGGGGGCGGGAAATGGCTCAGGCTGCTTTGCGCGCTCATCATCAACGCCGCCTGCTGCGCTTTGGCGCTGTACCCATCGTTCATGACCACAGCGGCCGGCACCCCCGCCATGGCCCGGAAGTAGTTGATGCGCCGCAATACCGCGTCCTGGGAGTCCCCACTCGTCGTTCCCGGGTCGCACCCGGAATAGCCACCCGTCCATCCCAACGGGATACCCTCGGACGAAAGATAAACCGTGTTGTGCAGGTTCCGAACTTCCTCCCGCTTCGTCACATCCACCCGGAGGCCCGGCGTCACTCCGGCCGGTTCCAACGACCGCGCCGACGTCCCCGCCCCCATCACCGGCGCCGAGGGTGCCTCACCCAGGAATGGAATCGGCGGCGATGAAACGGGTTCAGCTGCACCCAGGGAATACGCCACCAACCATGCGAGCGGAGAAAGGGCTTTTGAACTCACCTACCTAGCATCATCGGCGGTTCCAGGACCTCGCAAGAGAGGAAATTCACCGGGTCCATGCACCTGGCCCGGGTGTTTCATACACCTTCGGTTCACACCCCCAGCCGCAGGCCAGGCTTCAGTCCCGCGCCTGCCAAAAACTCGCGGGCAGTCATCCGCCGCCGGCCTTCGCGTTGCAGCGAATGGATCCGGAGTCCCTCCCCCACGGAGCCAACGGCGACCATCAGTTCATCACCTTGGGCGACCCTCACTTCGCCCGGGACCGCCCAGGTCGGTCCGGTGGCTGGGACAGCGGCTGGCTGGGCTTCCCAAATCTTGAGCAACTCCACGGTGCCGGTGCCGGTGGGGAGGGTCGTGAATGCGCCAGGCCACGGGTTCAGGGCACGGATCTTTCGATCGAGCGCTGAAGCCGACTGAGCCCAGTCCAGACGGCCGTCTTCCTTGGTGAGTTTGCGCGCGTAGGTCACTCCTTCGGCGGGCTGGGGCACCGCTGAAATCCGACCTGCCAGCCAGTCCGGCAGCACTCGGCAGATCAGGTCGGCGCCCAGGCCGGCGAGGCGGTCGTGCAGGGATTGCCCGGTATCGTCGGGCAGGATCGGCGTCCGCTGTTCGGCGATCACTGCGCCGGTGTCGAGCCCGGCATCCATGTGCATCAGCGTCACGCCCGTTTCGGCATCCCCTTCCAGCATCGCCCAGGCGATGGGTGCGGCTCCCCGCCAGCGTGGGAGAATCGAGGTGTGCACGTTGAGACAGCCGAAGCGCGGAATGGCCAGCAAGGCGGGCGGAAGGATCTGGCCATAGGCCGCCACCACCACCACGTCCGGCGCCAGGGCGGCCAGGTTCGCGATGAACTCAGGATCGCGCGCCCGTGCCGGTTGGAGGACGGCAATGCCCCGTTCCAACGCCTCGCGCTTCACCGGCGGTGCCTGGAACTGCAACCCGCGTCCTACCGGCTTGTCGGGTTGCGCCACCACCAGGGGAATCTCCCAACCCGGCTCCCGGGCCAACGCGGACAGCACCACACGGGCCAGTTCAGGCGTGCCCATAAACACCAGGCGCGGTCGACTCCCATTCATGGCGCGTCCTCAGGGTGACGGTTCAAGGCAGCGGATGGGGTCCGTGCCACAAAGCGGTGGCAGGGAAGTGGAGGACTAATCGGAACCGATTTCGGGCTCCAGCGAGGAACCTGCGGTCACCACGTTCCGATCGATCAACGATGCCGGGCTCTTGGAAAAGAACGTGGTGGCTCCGTCGCTGATGGCCGGTTTGCGCAGCCGGGCGAGGATTTTGAGAATATCGAGGAGCACCAGCATCGGTTCCTGGGTGGAATCGATGAGATGGATCAGGGTGTCCGGGTAGCACTCGAGCACCGCCCGCGTCTCCCGCTTGTAGGTCTCCAACCGGGTGCGGATCACCTCGACGTTGGCGTCATCCAGGCGGTTCTCCTTCAAGGCCCGTCGCTGAAGTCGAATCACCAACTTGTCCATGACCGGACAAAACAGATCGAGAATCGCCTTCACCTCGATCAGCTCCTCCATGATCTCGACCTGCCGGGGATTCCGGGGAATCCCGTCGAGCACCAGGGTGTCGGCGTCCGGATTGAAGCGCCCGTTGGCGATCAGGCCCTGCACCGAATGGCTCCACAACTCAATGGTCGGCTCATCCGGCACCAACTGGCCCTTGGAGGCATACTCGACGAATACCCGTCCCAGCGGCGAGTCCACCCGAAGACTGCGAAACGCATCCCCGGAGGAGAAATGAACAAAGTTCGGGATCTGGCCGAGAATTTTGCCTTGGGTCCCCTTTCCCGCGCCCGGTGGCCCGAAAAGAAGGATTGCGCGGTACTTCATCATGGAGGGATGGGGAGTTATGCCGGCCTGGGACGGAGCTGGACTTCGCTGATCTCGCCAAATCGCACCTGGACTTCGTGACCCTTGAGGGCAGCCAAGCCCATCTCGCCGGAACTAATTCGGGTGATCCGGGTGCCAATGACCTCACCCTTGGACGACTTGATCACCAGCACGAGATCCTTGTCGCTGTCGGTGCGCGAAACCCGGAAGAAGAGCGGGAAGGTGCGTTCGAAGAACTGCCGGTTGAATTCGACATCGCCGCGCTTGTACACAGCCGGCTGATGGCTGGTCCCGGTAGGGGCCGCATGCTTCCCGGCGCTCAGGGACAACCCGGAACCGCCCAATCCTGCCGCCGCCAACTCCTGGGCACCGGTGTTCTGCACCTCCTGCGGAGCCTCATACTGGCTCTCCAGCACCACATCTTCCCGAACACGGTTCGGCATGCAGAGAAACAGGATCGGCCCCAGGATCGGCAGAATCACGCTGGTCCCCATCACGGCCGCCGCCGGGTAGTTCCGGAAAATCGAGACCTCATACGCCACGAAAAGATTCCCAAGCATCACCACCAGCACGATGAACATGCCGACCTGGGTCGAAAACAGCGCCGAAAACAAACCGGGCCGCTTCGCCGGCCGCGCCACCTTGCCCGGCGGATCCTTCACCACCAATTCCACCCGCTCCGCTTCCGCCGAATCCGGGACTTCGATAAAGGCCTGAACCCATTCCTTCAACTTCTCGTCCTTGGCCATCTCCACCAGGGTCTCCTGGGCAAACCGATCCCAGGGCAACCGACTCGTCAACCCACCAAGGGTCCTCCGAATCACCGTCCCATCATCGTTCGGCGCCACCAATTCGCCCGTGACCACCGAACCATCCGTCATCTTGAAGTCGGTGGCTGGGGCCTCACAGGCCCACAAAACCAGCGCAAGCCCGAGGGCAATTTGGAGCAACCATCGCATGGTCGAGGCTGGATAACAGACCGTTCCGGGACAGCGAAAGGAAAAATCAGGGATTCAACGTTTGTTGCGAGGCGGATGGCAACCTTCCAACGCCAACAGCCGACGCTTCCACTCCAGCCCCGCCGAGAATCCTCCCAGCGTCCCTCCAGCCGCCAAAACCCGATGGCAAGGCACCAAAACCGGGATCGGATTCGCCCCACACGCCTGCCCCACCGCCCGCGCCGCCCCAGGACATCCCAAGTCCCGTGCCAAATCCGCATACTGCCGCGTCTCCCCCAGCGGTATGCCCTGCAAAGCCTTCCAAACCCGGCGCTGAAACTCCGTCGACCGCACCCAGTCCAACGGCGGAATCGCCCTCGGCCGTCGCCCCGCCAACACCGTGTTGATCGCGTCGGATGCCAGGTCCAACCACGCCAATTGGGCCCGCGTTCCCCCCACTTCCACCACCCGCTCCGCCTGCCCCGGAAAGGTTAACGCCGCCAACCCGCGCTCCGTGAAATGTGCCGAAAAAACTCCCAGACTCGTAGGTAGTTGAGCGCAGAACGTATCACTCATCGAAAATTTCCTACGCAGTTTTATTACGCCTAAAGACGTATTGTCAACCGAGACGCTGTGGTTTGACTTTTCGCCGGCTGTTCGCACCCTTCCGCACCATGACACGCAGGCAGTTCGCCACCGCGGCTTCTCTGGCCCTCACATTCGCCGCAGGGTTCGCTTCGATTTCCGGAACGGCTCACGCCGCCGAAAGTCCTAACACTTTCAAGGTCAGTGAGTTGACCTTTTCGCGACCGACCGCCTGGGAATGGGTCCCCACCCAATCCTCCATGCGCAAGGCCGTGCTGAAGGTTCCCAACACCAGCGGCGAGGCCGGTGAAGTGATCTTTTTCCACTTCGGCCCGGGCGGCGCCGGAGGGACGCAGGCCAACGTCGACCGCTGGTTCCGCCAGTTCAAGGAGCCCAAGGACCAGATCAAGGCGCGGACCGAGGAAACCACGGTGGGTAAGAACAAGCTCACTTACGTCTTTGCCGAGGGCACCTACCTCAGCGGCATGCCCGGCGGCCCCCAAACGCCAAAACCCGGCTTCGGCTTGCTGGGAGCCATCATCGAGGATCCCGCTGGCAGTGTCTTCATTCGCTACACCGCGCCCAAGACCCTACTCGACGCAACCGCCGCGGAGTTCAAGAAGCTCGTGAGCAGCGCGAAGTAGGCAGCTCCGGAGCGGCGGGTGTCCTGCCTGCCGTAGAGGGGGGCGTCCCGCCCCATGGAATCCGGTCAGGTTCAAGGTCGGTGAGCACCGCGCCTGTGCCAACACCGCTCTTCCATGAACCGTCTCCTCGGTTCAAGGCCCATAGCAGGTCGATTTCGAACAGGTGGCTCTCGAGGAACCCCGGGATTTCCCGGGGTTCCTGCGTTTCAGACCGTGCAAATGCATGATGCAATGCCCGCGTTGCATCACGGGTGCAAGGCTGCGCATCAGCCCATCGTTGAAGGTGGATCGCCCTTTTCGCGGCTTCTACGCGGAGTAGGGCCATCTCGCCGGCTCATGAACCCGTGCAATACGACCACCACCCCGTGGCATCGGACATGCTCATGCGATGATGTAATGCGTTTTCGCCGACCGACCATCCCCTCCGCCTTCGCAGCCCTGTGTTGTTCCGGACTCAGCCTCGTTTCGCATGCCCAAGAAGTCTCCCCCGTCCAATCCAAGGCCAACCCCTTCGATTTGGAGCGCGTCGGCCCAGTGATGGTGGCCGGCTCGGACAAGGTTTCCGCCCAATTCCAGAAATCGGCTCTTCCCTCCCTGACAGCATTCCTGAAAACCGAGCTCAGCGAGCGGAAACCGATCGACAGTTCCGCCCGCCTGATCGACCCCAGTCAGCTCAACCTGACCACCGCGGCCGATGTCAGGGTCTACTTCATCGGGGAGGGCGCCGGGTATGAGAACTCACTGGGTTTCAACACCCTCGACGCCCTCACCGCCAAGAAAGACAGCACCAGCCGGGAAAAGACGAAGGACGACAAACTCCCTGCCGCCCTCGGCGACAACGGGCAGTTGATCTTCCCCAACGCCTCCAGTCCGGTCTCCACGTTTGACCCTGCCTCGAAAGCCTTGCGGACCCGGAGCGCACCGCTCCTTCCCGGTGACTTCGTGGACCTTGGG
>CAUJJW010000179.1 GCA_963205105.1 Verrucomicrobiota bacterium
TGGCGAGCCTGCTCCTGCCTGCGTTGGCTTCCGCCAAGGCCAAGGGGAAGCAGTCGAAGTGCATGTCCAACCTGCGGCAGATCGGGTTGGCGCTGAACATGTATGCCGACGACTACCAGGGTTGGCTTCCGCTCACGACTCACGGGAGCTCGGACACCAATCGGTCGTGGATCTTCACGCTGCGTCCCTATTTGGGGAACGTGGACTTGATCCGGGTTTCGCCGGCGGACCCCAAGGGACTGGCGCGGATGACCAACAACGCATCGAGCTACATTCTGAACGAGTATGTCGCGGTGGATCAGATCGATCCGTTTGGCACGCTGATCGAAACTTTCCGGAATTTGGATCGGCTCCGGGCGCCAGCCGAAACCCACACCGTGTTCACCTGTTCGGATGAACTCAGTCCGAGCGTGTACGCCGACCACACCCATTCGCGCAACTGGGTGAAGAACGGCGCGGGCAATTGGCCGGGAGTGACCTCGGACATTGCGCCGGATCGGCACCGGGTCGGTGGAGCTTCGGTGGACCATACGAGGGGGGCAGCCAATTACCTTTTTGGCGATGCCCATGTGGGTGTGATCAAGGCCCAATCGTTGAAACTACGGATCGACCGCGGGGACAATCCGGCAAAACCGCCGGAATAAGGACCCACCTTGGAGCGTTGCCTCGAGGGACTCCTGCCGCAGTCACTTGAATTTCCAGAGCTATGAAAATGAACCGTATTGTCGTCGCGCTGATGGCCGTCGCCAGTGTCTATCCCGCAACGAGTCAGACCATGATTCCTTCCGGGCATGTGGACATCGGGGTGCTTTATGAGTCCGGTGTTTGGGACCTTCATGTTCACAAGGAAGTTCCCGAGCCCGAGGAAGAATTCGGGCCGTCCGACGCGGTGTTTGTGGTTGGGGCGAAAGCCCAACAGGCCGGCGGCGTTCCCAATTCAGCCTCGGCGACGGCGTTCTTTGGCCCAGCGGGATCTCCGCTGTGGATCCTGCCCAAGAGCCAGGATCCGGAACTTCCGTTTCTCGGGATCGGCGCCGAGGAGATGTCCGCCGACGACTGGAATGGATCGCTGACGCTGACGATGACCGAGGTTCGCGGGCCGGGGGACGTGTTTGTGTGGGATGTGGGAGCCTTTGGCGATTTGCAGCCGAAGATGAGCAGCCGGGATGGCTTTTCAGCGGGCGATGCCCTGACGGTCGAGGCCGGAGGTCATGCGCACTACTTCTGGGCGTTCTCCGCCCCCGGCGACTACGAGGTGTTTCTCTCTGCGCAGGGGGATCACAAAGTGGACGGCTCTGTACAGAGCGAGCCGGCGGGTTATCGCTTTCAGGTGGTGCCCGAGCCAGGGGTGGGGACCTTGGTCCTGGCTGGATTGGTTTGCCTGGGCGGGTTTCGCCGACGGTTCTCGGGCCGGTCTGTGCTAGGGGGGGCGACGGCCGTGGGACCATGCGTGCGTCGGTCCCTGTGACCGCGGAAGGTCGAAGCCACTGCCCATGAGCCAAGCAATCACCATCCGACTGAGAGACGGCGCCATTGTCAGCCGATGGGGCTGGTGGGCGATGTGGGTGCTGGGGGCCTGGTTGGGTTCGGTTGCGCTTCAGGCGGCCGACCCGGTCATTCTCGCCACGGAGCACGTGGATTTGCGCATTCGGTATCGACCGGAAGCCACGCCGATGCTGGACATCGTCGCGACCAATGATGACGCCAGGCCTCCGGTGGATCATCCGGCGACGAACACGGTTCTTCAGGCGGCTGAATTCGCGCGTTTGGAGTTGCCGGGCGATCTGCCACCCTTGGGGTCTGCTGGAGATCCGATCTGGGTCCTGCCTGCGTCCCAGAAGGAAGGGTTGCTGTATCTCGGGATGTCGGCGGAAGGCAATCCGTTCGGAGTTTTCGATGGTGCGTTGGAGATGCGCCTGCTGTCGGTGGATGGTCCAGGTCACTTCTTTTTGTGGCAGGCCGAACTGGGTGGTCTTCAGTTCTGGATGAATTCGAGGGATGGCTTGGGGCCCGAGGACGTCTTCCGGCAATCCGTCGGAGGCCACAGTCATTTTGATTGGGGTTTCACGACCTCGGGTGTGTACCGCTTGACCTTCCAGGCGGTGGCGCGGCGGCTGGGAGAGACCACGAATCTGCTGAGCGACCCGACGGAATTCACCTTCCACATCCTTCCGCTCCCGCCGGTCACCGCGTCTCCTTTCCAGCAATGGCAGGCGAGCCAATGGCCGGGCGAATTGAATCCGGCGATCGTCGGGGAGGAAGCCGATCCGGACGGGGACCGCCTCGTCAACCTCTGGGAGTATGCCTTGGGCCGATCTCCCCAAACGACGGATTCGGATCCTTTGCCGGGGCCATCGATTCGTTTAGAGGGCGATGCGGGGCAGTTGCGGCCGGTGATTCGGGTCCCCCGAGCCGCGTCGGCAACGGACGTCGAGTATCGGATGGAATCCGCGAGCAGCCCTACTGGCCCCTGGCTGGCTTTAAGTCTCGCCTCGGAAACCACCCCGGGAACCGGCGACGCTGTGGTCGTGACGTTTCGCGATCCCGAAGTGGTGGGCCAGCAATCGCAGGTGTTCTATCGGGTGAAGGCGCAACGGACGAATCAACCATGAACCAACATTCTTTCATCGCTCTTCGGTCTATTGCCGGACTAAGCGCCCTGGCGTTTCTGGGCGTTGGCTGCGACAACCACGATCACGCAGCCCATTCCGGCGGCGGACACAAACACGGCTCTGCCCATGGGGGTGTTGCCGTGGAGTTGGGCGATCATCAGTTCCATCTGGATTTTCTGGCCGAGCCCGGCACGGGCACGCTGAAGGCCTGGGTGATGGATGCCCATGCCGAGAATTTTGTGCGGATCACGAATGGTTCGATCGCGTTGAAGGTGTCCGTGGACGCCGCCGAGCGGGATCTCGAACTGACGGCGCAAGCCAATGCCACGACGGGCGAGACCGTGGGGGACACCTCCCAATTTGAAGGGAAGGCAGACTGGCTCAAGGGGGTGCAGCGTTTCAACGCGGTGGTGCCGCAGGTGCAGTTGCGCGGGCTGACCTTCACCAACGTCGCCTTCAGCTACCCGGCGCACTGAAGAACTCTCGAAAACCCGAACGCCCTTCATCGTGACCATGCTATGCAAATGGTTTGCAATAGAGCCTGCGAGAACAGGCTGGCGTGGCCTGGACAGTTCTTTCCTGGGTGATTGGGAGCATCGCCCGGGGTGGGGAGGAATGAGCTCCGATCGGTTGAGAAGTACCACTGGAAGCAACGACTGAATCACCATGACATCATCGAAACCAATAGCTTGGGCGGGCCTGCTAGCCATCAGTGCGGTCGCGTCCCTGTCCGCGGGCGCCCAGTCCTTCATCTACAGTGAGGGACACGGCGACATCGGCATCGCCTACGAGGGCGGAGCGTTTGAGCCGCACTGGCATCTGCACGCGGGTGCGGTGGTCAACGGCTCGCCGCTGTCGGAGGACGCCGAGTATACGCCCGGCGAGGCTCTGGCGTATGTCCCGAATCCGTCGGTCAACCGGCCCGCTGGCGCCCAGTGGGATTTTCTCGGGACCGCGGCCGGAAATCCGTTGTGGACGCTGCCGCAGAGCAACACGGCGGGGAAACCCTTCCTCGGCATCGCCAGCGAGGAACTGACGGCTTCGGAATGGTCCAGCCTGACGTTGTCGCTGGTCGGTGTCAGTGGGCCGAGTGGCGGTCAATTCTCACTGTGGCAAGGCGACGCGTTCGGGTCACCGGTCGTCAAGCTGGCGAGCGGCGACGGGATTTCTGGCGCCGACACGATGAACATGATCCCGGGGGGCCACGACCACTACTTCTTCGGATTCACCGAGCCCGGGGTTTATCAGGTGACCTTCAAGTGGGACGGAACGCACACGGGCGATGGCGCGATCAGTGCCACCGAGACCTTCGCCTTCGGAGTGACAGCAGTTCCGGAGCCGGGCGAGGTTGGAATTGCTGTGGCTCTGGGACTGGGCGGGCTCGCGTGGTTTCGGAATCGCCGACGGGTGGTTTCCGGGCAATCGCGGTGATGGTGGATGAACGAGTCCGGGGTTGACCGATCACGCGTCGTGCGGCCCCGGGCTTGAAACTGAATTCTGATTCCCGACGTTCATGAAGACGACAGGACCGCAACGGTGGTGGGGACCGATTTGGCGCAGGTCTGCGTTGGCGCTGATGGCCGGATGGATGGCGCTCACCGGCATGGGTGGCGTGGCCGCGGACTCGATGGAGCCGCTTCGCGTGGTTTGTTCCACCCCGGACCTGGAGAGTCTGGCGAAGACGGTTGGCGGCAAGCGGGTGGTCACCTTCTGCTTTTCGAAGGGCCCGGAGGATCCACATACCATCGAGCTGAAACCGAGCTTCGTGCGGGAATTGGACCGTGCGGACATCTATTTGCAGGTGGGGCTGGGCATCGAAAATGCCTGGCTGGAGGACCTGATGAAGGGCGTGCGCAACGCGGCGGTGAAACCGGGTGGGAAGGGGAACCTGAATCTGGGGATGGGGGTGCGGCCGCTGGAGGGGTTGGAAGGCAAGCCGGTTCCCGGCAGTTTCCATGAGGAAGGGAACCCCCATTATTTCCTGGATCCCGTGGAAGGACTGAAGGCGGCGCGGGCGATTCGGGACCGGTTGGTGGCCCTGCGTCCTGCATTCCGCGCCGATTTCGAGAAGGCCTACGAGACGTTTCGTCTCGCCTTGGGAACCTGGCTGGCCGGGGAGGAATGCGCCAAGAACGACGACGTGGAAGCCTTGGCGCTGAAGCTTGAAGTGCTGAAGCCTTCGGAAATCGCCGCGTTCCAGAAGGAACACGCTCTCGGCGGCTTTCTCGGTTCGCTGATGACGTACCGAGGCCGGCGCATCGTGGGTGACCACGATCTTTGGCCCTACTTCGCCCGTCGCTGCGGTTTGGAGATCCTGGGCTACCTCGAGCCGAGTCCGGGCGTGCCGCCGACCACGAAGCACCTGCAGGAACTGATCGGCAAAATGAAGGAACAGCAGGTGAAGGTGATTCTGACCAACCCCTATTTCGAGCCGCGCCACGCCGCGTTCGTCGGCCGGGCGACAGGAGCCGTGGCGGTGCCGATGGCGCATCAGACCGGTGCACGGCCGGGCACGGACGACTACCTCGCGATGCTGCAATACAACGGGAAGCAGCTGATCGAGGCCTTGGGGGCCAAACCATGAACTTGTCGTCGTCCATTCGTCTGCCGCTCGGGGGCGGGGTTGCTGAGGTGGGTTCGGCGGCACGCGCCAGCGAACAGCGTCCTTCCGGTCCGGCTGCACCCGTGGTCGCCGTGGAACAGGTGACTTTGGGTTATGGGCGTCGGGTGGTTCTGAGGGACGTGAGTCTGGAGATCCGGCAAGGAGAGTTCTGGTGTCTCCTGGGCGCGAACGGCGAAGGCAAAACGACCCTGATCAAGGCCTTGCTGGGTGCTGTTCGACCCATTCGAGGTCGCATTGCGCTGCGCGGTGATTTTCAGAATCGCCGCCGCCTGGGTTTTGTTCCCCAGGAAACCGAAGTGAATCCGTCGGCGCCGGTGACCGTGTTCGCCTTTGTCAGCGGCGGGTTGGTGGGGTTGGGGGTGGATCGGGCTACGGCGGAGCGTCGGATTCGAACCGTATTGGATCTGATGGGGATCACCGCGCTTCGCGATCGCAGCCTTTGGGCGCTCTCGGGAGGCCAGCGACAACGGGCCTTGGTGGCCCGGGCCCTGGTGCGCGATCCACTGCTGCTCATTGTGGATGAGCCCACGGCGGGCCTGGACATGGCCGCGTCGTCGGGGCTGCTGGAAATCATCACCGGTCTCAGCAGGGACAAAGGGATCACGGTGGTTTTCGTCACCCATGATTTGAGCATCGCGGCGAAGCGGGCCAGTCACGTGGGCCTATTCAAGGGTGGCCGCTTGGTGGCGGGTTCCCTGGAGTCGACCTTCACGGCGGAGAACCTTCAGCGAACGTACGGGGTGACGGTGGAATTGGGGCGAGATGAGCATGGGCTGATGACTGTGCACGCCGCGGTGGGAACGGGACGAAGGGAGGAATCCAAGTGATCTCAGGTTTTCTGGAAAGCTGGCCGCTCTTTCAATGGACCTACCTGGCGGCTCTTGCCTTGGCGGTGGCCCTTTCGACGCTGGGCGTGGTGGTGGTGACGCGCGGACAGGTCTTCATCGCCGCCGCGATTTCTCAGGCGTCCCTTCTGGGGATCGCAGTGAATCTCTGGCTGGGGTGGGGTGTGCCGGCGGTGGCGGCGACTGCCTTCAGCGGTGCGGCGGCGCTGGCAACAGCCCGACGGCGGAATCATCGCGCGGGAGTGAGTGCCGACGAAGCGACCGGGTGGCTCTTTCTGGCCTGCGGGAGTCTGGCGATCCTGGTGTTGGCGAAGCAGCCGGTGGGGCTCAAGGAAGTGCAGGCGATGATGGCCTCGAGTGTTCTGGGATCCTCAGCGGGAGACGCCGGGATGTTTGGGCTGCTGGCTCTCGGTGCGGTCGGGTTGGTGTTGGGGGCGCGACAACGACTCGTGCTGTTGATCACGGATGCCACCATGGCGGCGGCGGTTGGCATGCGGGTGGGTCTGTGGGTGATGGGTCTGGCGCTGACTCTGGGTTTGGTGACGGGGCTGGCGGTGCGCGCGACGGGACTGCTGTTTGCCTTTGGTTGCCTGGTGTTGCCTCCCCTGATCGCCAAGAACCTTTGCCGGGATGTGGCTCCCATGTTCTGGGTGGCGCCACTGGTTGCCGTGGTTTCGGTGCTGACGGGTTTCGTGCTGGCCCATCACTTTGATTTTCCGCCGGGCCAGGTGGTGGTGGCGGGTTTGGCGGCGGCACTGCTGGCCGCGTGGGGTTGGCGGGAGGGACGGGAGTGGATCTGGGGTTGAGGCGGGAACCTTGGAACTTCATCTGAAAAGAACTCACACCAGGACGATTCATTTTCGGTTATGGATGCAAACGATTCGCAACAAGAACGGTCGACGACGAGTTCCCGGGGCGGTCCCGAAATGGACGCCAGGAGCCAGAGATTTTTTGGAGCGGCGGAGGGGCGTGAGTCCGCCGGCGCTCGGGACCATCGACTTCCGGTGACGGTGCTTTCCGGATTTCTGGGAGCCGGAAAGACGACGCTGTTGAACCACATCCTGCACAACCGTGAAGGCATGCGGGTGGCGCTCATTGTGAATGACATGAGTGAGGTGAATATCGACGCGGCTCTCGTGAAGGGCGGCGGGGCCGAACTCAGCCGGACGGAGGAGAAACTCGTCGAGATGAGCAACGGCTGCATCTGCTGCACGCTGCGTGAGGATCTGCTGAAGGAAGTGGCAGCCCTGGCTTCGGAAAAGCGCTTTGACTATCTCGTGGTGGAGTCCACAGGGATCTCCGAGCCGCTGCCGGTGGCTGAGACGTTTACCTTTGCGGATGAACAGGGGCGGTCCCTGAGTGATCTCGCCCGGTTGGACACCATGGTGACGGTGGTGGACGCGCTGAACTTCCTGAAGGACTACGGCTCCTCGGACTCCCTGAATGATCGGCGATCCGCGCGTGACGAATCGGACGAGCGCTGTGTGGTGGATCTGCTGATCGAGCAGATCGAATTCGCGGACGTGATCGTCATCAACAAGACCGACCTGGTGACGGCGGAGCAGCGGGACCAGTTGGAAGGGATTCTGAAGGCGCTCAACCCGCGGGCCAGGTTGGTGGCCGCGTCCCACGGGCGGGTGTCTTTGGACGAAGTGCTCAACACCCGACGATTCAACTTCGACGACGCTCAGCAGGCCCCGGGGTGGCTGAAGGAACTGCGTGGCGAGCATGTGCCGGAGACCGAGGAGTACGGGATCGGCAGTTTTGTTTATCGGGCGCGGCGTCCGTTTCATCCGGAACGGTTCATGAAGTGCATCCAGGGGGAATGGCCGGGAGTGGTGCGCAGCAAGGGCTTCTTCTGGCTGGCGACCCGGATGGACTGGCTGGGGTCGTGGTCGCAGGCCGGCGCAGCCTGCCGGACGGAGGCGGGAGGATTCTGGTGGGCGGCGGTGCCGAAGAACCAGTGGCCGGACGACGACGAGACCTGCCGGGAAATTGCGAAGCAATGGCGCAAGCCCTGGGGGGATCGGCGCCAGGAGATCGTGATCATCGGGATCGCCATGGATGAAAAGGCGCTGACGGCCATGCTGGATGGCTGCCTGCTGACGGACGAGGAGATGGCGCTGGGCCCGGAAGGATGGATGTCCCGGTTTTCGGATCCGTTCATGCCCTGGATTCAGGCGCCCGAGCCCGATTTGGAGGCTGCCACGCCCGAGACTTCCTCGATCCGCAGCTGATCCCTACTGCCATGCAAGTCACCTCGTTGTTGAGTCAGTCCCCGGCCGCTACGGTTGGCGCGCCGTCAGCCAAGGGTCCGCTGCTGATGGCCATGGTGGGTGTGGCGCTGGTGTTGAATGCCTATGCGCTGGATTGGATCTGGGCGCGTAGTTCGGAAGTGGCGGGGCTGAGCGCAATGGTGGGGGCGGCTCTTCTGGGGCTGCCATTGCTGGTGAATTCCGCCCGCAGCCTCAGGCGGGGGGAAGTGGGGATCAACGAACTCGTCAGCCTGGCCATTCTCGCGTCGTTCGCCACCGGTGATTACCGGACCGCCGGGCTGGTGGCCTTCTTCATGTTCCTGGGAGAGTTGATTGAGACGCGGACGGCGGCGGGGGCGCGGGCAGCGATTGAGTCACTGCTCAGGCTGGCGCCGACACAGGCACGACGGATCCGGGTGGACGGAACGGAAGAACAGGTTCCAACCAGCCAGTTGAGGGTGGGCGATGTGTTGCGGATACGGCCCGGGGACAACATTCCCGCCGATGGCGTGATCCAAGCGGGACATGCTTCGATCAACCAGGCCCATGTCACGGGTGAATCGCTTCCCGTGGATCGTGGAAGCGGGGATGAGGTTTTCGCGGGGTCGTCGAATCTGACCGGGGTTCTGGAAGTGCGGGTGACGCGGGCGGGTGAAGACACGACCTTGGGCAAGGTCCGGGACCTGATTCTGGCGGCCGAAAAGACGCGGCTGCCGATCTCGCGGATCATCGATGAGTACGCCGGATATTACACGCCGGTGGTGTTGGTGATCGGGGCCTTGGTCTGGGTGTTCACCCATGACTTGAACCGGGTGATTTCGGTGCTGGTGGTGTCGTGTCCGTGTGCGTTTGTGCTGGCGACCCCGACGGCGATGGTGGCGGCGCTGGCGGCCGCTTCGCGGTTGGGAATCCTGATCAAGAACGTGGCGGACCTCGAACTGGCGGGGCGGCTGACCGCCTTCGTGTTCGACAAGACGGGAACGGTCACCACCGGGCGTCTGGCGGTGAATCGGCTGGGGCCGGCCTCGGACGTCAAGCCGGCCGAGCTTCTGCGCTATGCGGCGTGCGCGGAGAAGTTCAGCACGCACCCGGCGGCGAAAGCGCTGCAACAACTGGCCGAGGAGGCGGGGTTGCCGGTGCCGGATCCGGTGGACTTCGAAGAGACGGCCGGCCGCGGTGTTCGGGCGAGGGTGGACGGGCGGCAGGTGCTGGTGGGACGTGCGAGCTGGCTGCGCACCTGCGGAGTGCCCGAAGGTTTTGAGTCGTCGTCGGACCTGCGGGAGACGGATGGGTACAGTCTGGTGTTTGTGGCCGTGGAGGGTCG
Source organism: Verrucomicrobiota bacterium (assembly GCA_963205105.1). Classification (GTDB taxonomy): domain Bacteria; phylum Verrucomicrobiota; class Verrucomicrobiia; order Limisphaerales; family CAIMTB01; genus CAIMTB01. Next base: position 9,660 of record CAUJJW010000179.1, read on the forward strand.
GTGCGCTGGCTGGGTCTCGTTTCAGGACCGGGTGAGGGAGGAGGCGAAGGAGGCGATCGCGGGTCTGAAGGCTCTCGGTATTCGTTCGGTGGCGTTGGTGTCCGGCGACCGGACGGTGGTGGCCAAACGGGTGGCGGCGGAGGTTGGGGTGGATCGGGTGGCGGCCGAGTGTCTGCCTCAGGACAAGGTCACTTTTGTTCGGGAGGCGAGAGCCAAGGGTTATCGGGTCGCGGTGGTTGGCGATGGGGTGAACGACGCGCCGGCGCTGGCTGCGGGGGACATCGGGATCGCGATGGGGGCGGCGGGGAGCGAGGTGGCGATTCAGAGCGCGACGATCGCCCTGATGAACAGCGACCTCCGGCGGTTGCCTTTTCTGGTGACCCTTTCCCGGGCGGCGCGACGGACCATCAACCAGAACTTCCTGGTGGGACTTTTCTTCATCCTCGGCGGCCTGACGCTGGCTGCGTTGGGAAAACTGAATCCGATCGCCGCCGCGATCCTGCACAACCTCGGGTCGCTGCTGGTGGTGTTCAACAGCGCCCGGTTGGTGAGGGAAGGGGAAGAAGCCGGGGTCGAGGTGAAAGCGGTGACGCCCGTTGTCGGGATGCCGAGGCGACCCCAAACAGCCACTGCGTGATGATGAACCCGCTTTGGCGAACTTCACGAGCTGAGGTTCAACAACCCTTTTTGGCGCTCCGTGCCGGCGCGGTGGGAACGAGGGATCCCCACCGATGGGTAGGAGAACGCTTCCGGGCGGAGCGCCATTCCGTTTTCGAGTTATGAGCCCACGACGCGCACTCTGTCAGCGACTTGAATCGCAGATGCTCCAATGGGGGCAGGATGTCCGGTCGTCCTCAGGAAACCTGCTGGTCCGGCATGGTTTTCGCCGGTGGTCGCAGCCGGAACTGCACAAGGGTTCCAGCCGCTATCGGTTGAACTGGCGGGATCGGGTGGTGGAACTGCACGGATTCTGCGCGGGCCTCTACGGGGGCGGCCGTCCCGGCTTCATCTACATCCGGTCCAACAACCATGTCTGGGCCTACCTCGGGGATGAACCGCCGGTACCCGGACACTACCCGAGTGCGCTGCTGGCCGCGGATCTCGACCCCACCTGGCGGAAAGCCTTTGCCAGTGCGCGCGACGAATTCCTGGCGTGGGTGGAGCACTACCTGAGTTGGCGTCGACGGTTTCTCTCATCGGGGGTGCGTCCATGAAGCGCGCTGCTTCAAGACTGTCAGCGGCTGTTCTAACGGCTCAGGTCATCCATTTCTCCCCTCTGTTTGGAAGCCTTAATTGAACCCTCAGATCTCTCCCTCCACCTCCATGCTTTCCCATGCCTTTCCTCCCTCAAGACCATCGCCTCGGCATTGGTACATCACGAGCGCGCACCTCGGCCAGGCCGCTGGTCTACGGCCGCACCGCCCGGAAAGTCTCGGAGCTGCGTTGATCCGGTTGGAGCCTCCAGGAGATGAGTGCCAAGGCATGATTCGCGCGCCCTGGCTTAGGGCGCTCTTGGTTCTCCTTCTGGGCTGTCTGGTGACGTTTCACGTGAGAATGGAGGCGGGGGACATCATGACCACGCGGGCATTGCCTCATCCCCTTGGAATGCAGCCCGCGGATGGACGTCGGGTGCCGTTGGCTCCGCCTCGGGCTGTGGGAGGTGCGCTGAGCGGGGTTTCCAGCATCACCCCTGTGGATCTGGATGGCGATGGGCGGTTGGACGTTCTGGCGGGGGCCTACGGTGCCAGCAAAGTCGTGTGGTACCGAAACCTGGGCGACCGCGCGTTCTCCGGCGAACAGATCATCGACGCGGGCGCCGGGGATGTCTGGTTCTCGACAGCGGGCGATCTCGACGGAGACGGCGATTCGGACGTTCTCGCGGGCATGTATTCGGGAACTCTGGCTTGGTACGAAAACGACGGGAAAGGCGTCTTCATTCGGCGGGTTCTCGATTCCGACATCACGGGACCCTGGGTGGAGATCGCAGATGTCGACGGGGATGGTCGGAACGATGTGCTGGCGGGACCGGACGGGGGAAATGAGTTGTACCTGTTCCGACGGCTTGCGACGGGCGGATTCTCATCGAAGACCGTTGTGGCAACGGGCTTTGAAGGGCTTGGCGGCATCCGGGTTCGGGATCTGGACGGGGATGGCAAGAAGGAGGTGATCGTGGGGGATTACCGGGCGGACACCCTGACGTGGTACGCCCACGCCGGCGACGGAGTTCTGGGCGGGAGACAAATCCTCCGCGCAGGTGATGGAAGTGGTCTGGCCGAGGTGGCCGACCTGAACGGCGATGGTCGCCCGGACCTGTTGTCATTGGAGTACAACGCGGAACGGGTGGCCTGGTATGAGAACTTGGGTGGCGGGACTTTCGGGCCGCGGCGGGAACTTCCCGTTCGTCTGGTCGGGCCGTATGCCGTGGCCGCGGGTGATTTGGATCGGGACGGCGATCTGGACGTGGTTGTGGCGACGTACAGCAGCGTTCCTGACTTGGTCTGGTTGGCCAACGAGGGGTCGGGTGGATTTCGGGATGCATTGCCGATTTCGAAGTCGATGGGCCAGGTCAGCATGCTGGCGTTGGCGGACATGGACGGGGATCTGGATTCCGATCTGTTGATCGGCGGGTTTTCGGGTTCCCAGGTGTCCTGGATGGAGAACCAACTGGGCGAACTCGGACGTGCTGTGTTGGCTCCGGCGGCGGGGACGTATCTGCTCGGGCAAAGCGTCAATGTCCAAGTGCATTTCGGCTATCCCGTGACGGTGACGGGCACGCCGGAGGTGGACCTGCTGGTGGGCAGCAACCGTGTGGTGGCGTCGTACGCGTCCGGTTCGGGTTCGCCGGTTCTGACATTCCGCTATCGGGTGGTGGAGACGGACCAGGACCTGGATGGGGTTGAATTTGTATCGACGTCCATTCGGTTGGAGGGCGGGTCACTACTGGATCCGAACGGTGTTCCTGTCGATCCGGCGGTCCCGGTATCCAACCTCAGTGGAGTTCGTGTGCGGGGTTCTGCGCCGTTCGTGGTCTCCGTTCGGCGGTTCGATGCGACGCCGACCGACGCGGGTGAGGTGCAGTTTGAAGTGTCGTTCAACGAACCTGTCCGCAACGTGGATGCCGGGGATTTTGTGCTCCGGACCGCCGCGGGTTTGTCCGGCGTGGCCATTCGCGGGAGTGCTGAGACCGGTGGCGTGTATCGGGTCACGGTATCGACGGGATCGGGTAGCGGAATCATCGAGTTGGGTGTGCGATCGGATGCTACGATCGAGGATCTCGCGGGCAACGTTCTGGGAGCGGGCTTTCAGGGAGGCGAAGTGTTCACCGTGCTGCGTGGACCCGAACGTCGTATCACCGATTTCTATGAGAAGGGACATGGCGACATCGGCATTGGTTATGCCGAAGAACGTTGGGACTTGGCGGTGCATCGTGACGAAGATGACCAGCCATTGGATCGGGTGCTGATCTACGGCGGCGCGGAGGGCAAGGTGGCCCGCGGAGGCGGAAGTGATTTCGATTTCCTGGGAGTTCCTTCAGGTGCGCCGATCTATGTGTGGACCCAGAACGGATCCAACCCGGACGTTCCGGAACTGGGGGTCGGCGGGGAACAGATTGCGGGAGGAACCTTTGCGGCCTACGCGAACCCGGATTCCCGCATTCAGGCGACGGGCCCGTTTGTGCGGTTGCAAATGGTTGGTTTCCGTGGCCCACGCGGAGGGCAGTTCTCGGTATATGAGACTTCCTTGGAGGCCGTGAAAGTGTGGTTTGCGACCTCGGACGGCATCACGGAGAAGGACGCGCTTTGGATTCTGGAAGGGAGTCATCAGCATTTCGCGTTCGCGTTCACGGTGCCCGGGATTTACGAGGTGGATGTGGTGGCGTCGGGTTATCGGGATTCCAATGGAAACGGAGTCTACGACGAGGGCACGGACCCCTACACCGAGAGCGGGGTTCAGACGATTTACTTCGGAGTCGACACCGATCGGGGACCGCAGCCGTACCGGATTGCGGCGGGCATGGGGACGCGGGCTCCGGGATCCGGGGTGAGCAGGGAGGGATTTGTCTTTGAGCGATACGATGTGCCGGGTTCCACCGAGACCCTGCTGGCTGACATCGACAATCGGGGAGGTCTGATCGGACGGTTTCGGGACACAAACGGCTTGAGCCAGGGATTCACCCGGTCGGGAACGAATCTGGTCACCTTCAACATCACCGGAAACACCGCCACATTCCCGGGCGGCCAGAACGCTGCGGGGGCAATCGCGGGGTTTTATCGAAACGCCACCAACTCGGAGATCCAGCACGGATTCATTCGGGGTGCGGATGGCGGTGTGACCCGGATCGACGGTGAGATGCCAGGCTTCACCTACGTCTGGCGGGTCAATGATGCGGGGCAGGCCAACGGATACTGGTTCGAGAATGAGCCGTTCTTCATCCGGAGTTTCCGACGCGAAACCAACGGTGTGCTGACAACCCTGGTTTATCCGGGGTCGCCGATGGGCACGGTGGCGCGGGGCATGAATGACGCCGGCGTGATGACGGGATGGAAGTGGGACGAGAACTTCAATCTGCAGGGAGTCGTCATTGAAGGGAGCCGCTTCACACAGGTTTTCACCGTGCCGGGTTGGGACCACACGCTGCCGGGTGACATCAACAACGCGGGGGAGATCGCCGGGACGGTCAACATCGCCTTCGAGAAGACCGCGGGTTTCCTTCGGCGTCGGGATGGTTCCACGGTGACCTTTGCCCCTCCGGGAGCGAGTTCGGTCGAAGTTTTTGGGATGAACGATCTCGGGGAAATCGTGGGCGAATACCTGACAAGCGGCGAACAGCGGCATGGCTTTATAGCGAGGCCGGCTCCTGAAATTCGGTCCGGGCATGTGGATCTCGGTATGGGACTGAAGGACGGCCGTCTGGACCTGCACATCCATGATGAGGAAACCGATATCGAGTACTCGCCGCGAGGTGCGGTGTTTCGCATTGGCGAGGCTGCGGAACGATCGATCCCGGATCTCATCGCGTTTTCCTTCCTGGGGACTCCGGGGCATTCCACGTGGATTCTAACGACCACGGAGCAGGACGGACTGCCGTTCCTTGGTTTGGGAACGGAGGACATTGCATCGGGGGTGCTGACGGGTGATCGCCTTAGCCTGGAACTCATCGGGATCACCGGTGCGGGCGACGTATCATTGTATGATGTCGATGGATTCGGAGGGGTGAAGGTGCTGTTGAACTCGGCGGACGGGGTCAGCGCGCAAGATCGCATGGCGCTGGCGGTTGGCGGTCACCGCCACGTGTTCTGGGCCTTCAACGCACCGGGCACGCATGAGGTCCGATTTCGTGTCTCCGGCATCCTGGCGGAAGGCAATGTGCCGGTTGCGGCAGAAGGGTTGTTTACCTTCGTCGTAGCGGAACCCCGGCTGCCACAGCCCGAGCCACCGGACGATTCCGTGTATCTCCTGACGGACCTGGGAACGTTCGGAGGTTCCATGGGCATGGCATGGGGTGTGGCGGACGACGGGACCGTCGTGGGAATGGCGGAGCGCTCTGTGACTGAGCCGTATGTTTCGCGGGCGTTCCGGGTGCAGCCGCCCGCGGCCATCGAAGACTTGGGAACCCTGGGTGGGGATGAAGCGAACGCCAGGGCGTTGAACGCGACGGGAGTCATCACGGGCGGAGCCTTGGACGCGTCGGGTCGCAACCGTCCGTTTCGATGGGACAAGGGGTCCATGAGTGATCTGGGCACGCTGGGCGGGGATCGCGGCGAAGGTTTTGGCATCAACGACGCCGGTGTGGTGGTGGGGTGGTCGGAGGTGGTTCCGGGGGCTTCCGAGCCGTTCCGGGCGTTCCGACATGGGATGATGGGTTCGGGCATGACCGATCTTGGAACGCTCGGTGGAAAAAACAGCATGGCCTTCGCCGTCAACGGCGCGGGTGGGGTGGTTGGCTGGTCACTGAATGCGGCCGGCGAGACCCGGGCGTTTCGCTGGACCGAGTCGGGCGGAATGGTGGATTTGGGAACCCTTGGAGGAGACCGGAGCTTTGCGATGGACATCAACGCCGCGGGCGATGTCGTGGGTCGCTCACGCCTCTCCGGCAACCAGAGTTCCCAGGCGACACTCTGGCGCGGGACGAATGCGCCGGTGGATCTTGGAAGCCTGGGCGGACGCTTCTCAGGGGCGAATGCGTTTGGTCCATCCGGAGACGTGGTGGGGTGGAGCACGCGGGACGGCGATGATGATGCGCGCTTCGGGGTGTTGTGGACTGGAGGTGGTGCGGCCCGGGATCTGAACGAGTGGCTTCCGCGGGGCGAAATCTATCGCGTCTCGGAGGCGTTCGACATGAACAGTCATCGGTGGATTGTGGGGACGGCTGTGAATTCGAGAACGGGCGAGGAGCACCCGGCTTTGCTGCGACCTGCGAAGCGTCTGGTGCGTGGCCACACCGATCTGGGGTTGGTGTTCGAAGATGGGAAACTCGAGTTTGAGATCCACCATGAGGAGGCCGGGGGCCACTTCGCGCCGTATGCCGCCCTGATGAATGTACCGGCCCGGGCGATTGGAAAGGTCCCCGCGAACCCGGTGTTTGCCTTCCTGGGCCAGCCGGGGGCGCCGGTATGGATTCTGCCGCAATCCTCGAACCCCAATCTGCTGTTTCTGGGAGTGGCGGCGGAGGATATACGCCCAGGGACCTTTGTGGGTGACCGGATCGAGATGGTGCTGAAGGAGGTGGATGGTCCCGGGCATTTCTCCGTGTTTGCAGTGGGTGGTTTTGGAACACCCGAGAAGTTTTTGGACAGCCGTGATGGGATCACTGTGGCCGATGTCGTGCCCCTGTCTGCCGGCAGTCACTCCCACGTGAATTGGGCGTTCACCGAGCCAGGACTGTACCGGATTCGTCTGGAGGGGCGTGCGACGCTGGCGGCGACCGGTGCGGTGATGTCGACGGTGGCGGACTTCCAGTTTGAGGTCGTTGGGGCATCGCCGACGCTGACCTGGGTTCGCTCCGGAAATGGCCTGATCCAGCTGACATTCCGGACGGAAGAGGGTGTCTCCTATCAATTGGAAACAGCACTTACTCCCTCAGGGCCTTGGGTGGCATCGGGCCAGACGTTCGTGGGAACCGGGCGAACCAAAGAACTCACGGTGTCGACGGCCGGTGGCGCGGGGTTCCTGCGCATCGTGACGGCACCGTAGTGGAAAAGTGGATGCCGGGGTGTCGGGTTGCACGACGCGACACCGCGGCATTTGCCGGAAGCCAACAACAAGACCACCACCCCATGATCGAGTTCCGAAACCTAACCCACCACGCGGGCGACCGACTGGTTCTGGATCAAGTCAGCCTTTGTGTGGGACCTGGGGAGGCGCTGGCTTGGGTAGATCGAAGCGGTGGGTCTTGCGCAACGATCGCGCGGTTGGTGCTGGGCCTGGAACGTCCCTGGGCGGGGCGGGTGCGGGTGGACGGAGTGAATCCCGGGCGTGACCCGGTCAAGGCACGTCGCCGCCTGGTCCATATCCCGCAGGATGTGAATCTGTATCCGCGGCTCACGGGGTTGGAGAACCTCGCCTACCTCGTGGCGGTCGCAGGCGAGAAGCCGGATCTCAGCCGGTTGCGGTTGACGATGCAGTCGTTCGGGTTGGAGCGGGAAATTCAGGACCGCACGGTGTCGGCCTACTCGGGGGACATGCGACAGTGTCTGTTGATGGCCCTCGCCACGGTGAGGGGAGTGTCTTCCGTTCTCTGGGAATTCCCCGAATCCACGCATGAGTCGGGATGGAACAACCCTCAGCACGAGGCTCTGAACTGCCTGCTCATGGCCGGCATGGCGGTGCTGGTTCTGGCGCCAGAAGAGCATCCGCAGGATGCGATCGGGATTCCTCGATTGCATGGGAGTCAGGGTGGGAACCCGCTGGAACCGCTTTGGCGAACCGAACTGTGCCTCTCCCGAGGAGGGGGTGGCTTGGTGAAGAACGTGTCCGAACTGATTTTCGGAGGCGTGGGTGTACCGGCCGCCTCCGAGGGCCTGGCAGGAAACGAAACCGATCGGAGGGCGGCATTCACGCCCCGTTGGTTGCCCGCCGGGAAACCCCACAACTCCGAGACAACCTCACCCGGTACGACGAACTCATGACCAAGACTATGTTTGATACGAACTCAGTTGGAACGCGGACGGGCCTGTTGGTGGCGCTGATGATGGCTGCCGCCGCATCCCATGCGCAGATGGTGAATCTCTACGTGGGGATCGACGGTCGGATGGTGTTTCCCTCGGGAACGTATACGGGAAAGAACAATCCGAATGGCGGACGACTCACACTCCTGTACGCGCACCACTTTCCGTACGGGCAGTTCGCCAACAACCACTACCACGGGATCGGCGCCTACACGCTCACGGGTCCCGCCGACAACCCGGTGACCGGCGACACGAGCGCTGGCAACCGCATCCCCGAGGTCTACACGACACTGCCTGGCATCACCCTGGTTCCCGACACCAACGCGGTGTGGACCGGGAAACTGATCAGCAAGAAGCACATTGAACACTACAGCGACTTCCGCTTCCGCTCCGTTCACAGCCTGGCGAGCTTCGGGCCTGGAACCAGCGAACACTTCATGTTCAACAGCAGCGCGGGCACCCGCACTAACCTGCTCACCGACGCCACCATCGCACTTGAACTCGTTTCAAAATCCGCGGGCTTGAACATCGCCGACACGAACGGCGCCGCCATCCTCGCTAATGTTGGCGACCGTCAGGTGATCGGCGACGGCGATGAGGCGAACTTCGAGTATCTGCCGGTGTTCTGGGTCGATGCCAACGCCACTCCCGGCACCTACAGCGCGGAATTCCGGTTGGTCGACGTGAACGTTGCGAACGGTCGGACGCCCATTCCGAGCTCGGGCCGGTTCTACCTAGACTTCACCGTGCCGGCGGCTCCGTCGCTGGAGATTGCCCGAACCGTCACCATCACCCTGCCGTTGGTGACCGAGGGTCTGGTGCTGGAAGCAGCTCCGGAGGCGAATGGTCCGTGGACGGCGATTTCGATGCCGGCTGGTGAGGATACGCTCCATACCCAAACGAAAACGACTCGCGAGCTGGTTCTTCCGCTGACGGAGGCGAGTCGGTTTCACCGGCTGCGCCGGGCGACGACGGCCAACTAAGGACTTCCGACAACTCGGGAAGACGGCGGGTTCCGGTCGTGAATCCGTGTGTGGGCCGGAGCCCGCCGTTCTCCAAGCCTGATATGTTCTCAGCGATACAGTGGCTATTCCGAAGGCGCATGCTGTGCAGGCCTCAGTGGGTCAGCCTGGGGTGGCTGATTTGGCTGCCCGCGCTGGGGCACGTCCATGTCCAGATCGGATACCGGGACAACGCCTGGGATCTGCACGTGTACGACTTCGACTCCGGCCGATCGGAGGCATCCGAAATGGTGTTCGGTGTGGCGTTGGGCGCGCGGCGACCGATTCCTGCCGACCCGCGTTTTGAGGCGTTTCTTGGTCGTGCGGGAAGCCCGGTCTGGATTCTGCCGCAGAATGAAGTGGAGGGGCTGTTGAACCTGGGAGTTGGGACGACGGGCATTCGTGCGGGGGTGTTCGAGTCGAATCTGCTGCGCCTCGTGCTTCGCCGACTGGAAGGCCCCGGCGACTTTGCGGTGTTCTCCAATGGCTCGCTGGGAGAACCAGTCGTCCATCTGGCCTCGCGGGATGGCATCAGCGGGATTCAGGACCGTCTGAATGTTCCGGCGGTGTCGGGGCATCTCCATGTGAACTGGGCGTTCACCGCGCCAGGGGACTATGTGGTGGGGTTGGGGGTGGAGGGGCGTTTGGTGACCGGTGGTGTGATGGCGGTCAGTGAAACCGTTGAGTACCGATTTCGGGTGGAAGGGCCGAAACCGGCGCGACTGCGTTCGCCGCGCCGACTCGGCGAGCAGGCCATGGCGTTTACCCTGGAGAGCGAGCCGGGCGGTGTGTGGAACCTGGAGACTTCGAAAGACGCGCGGTCCTGGGAGACGTGGATTCAAGTCACCAATGTGACGGGCACCCTGGAGATTCAGAGTTCGGACCTTCGGCATTCTGAAGCGGTTCTGTTTCGGGCGGTTCAGCTGGAGCCAGCCCCTGCCCGGGATGGGATGGGAATTCTGAGGTCAGCGAGCGCTGTTTCCGGAGAACCGACAGGGAGGAGCGATGCAGCACTCGAAGGAGTCTCTCATGAGTGATTCACTACCCAAGTTGGAGGACCCCGGATGTTCGAGTTGCGGTCGTGGTGTCTGGACCCAGCAGCCAGTCCGTGCGGTGGCGGCACAGGCGCAGCCCGCGTCCCTTCGCGGTGCTGGCGTTGCCCGTATCTACCGGCCCAAGGCCGATCTTGCCGGGGCTCTGGCTTCGGGCGTCTGCGCGGTGCACTGCGCCTTGATGCCCTTTGCGGCTGCCATCCTGCCATCGGCGGCGGCGGATGTCTTTGAATCGGAGGGGGTCCACAACCTCTTCGCAATCGTGGTGCTGGGGACCAGTTTTCTGGCGTTCCTGCCCGGGTGGCTCAAGCACGGGGAATCGCGCATCTGGGGTTGGGTGACGTCCGGTCTCGCCCTGATCTTCGTCGCCCGCCTTTCCGGCAGTGAATCGCTCGGATTGGGCGGCGAAGCCCTGTGCACCACCGCGGGCGGCGTGCTTCTGCTGGTCGCCCATCGTCTCAACCACACCCTGGCCTACTGGTCCGAACGCCTCTGATCGCCTCCTGTCGCTGTTCCACTGTTCCAAACATCCCATGAACGACTCCAAGACCATTCCCGTCACCGTCCTCACCGGCTTCCTCGGTGCGGGCAAGACCACCTTGCTCAACCATCTGCTCACCCGTCAGCACGGCAAACGCATCGCCGTCATCGAGAATGAGTTCGGTGAAATCGGCATCGACAACGAACTCGTGATCAATGCGGACGAGGAAGTGTTCGAGATGAACAACGGCTGCATCTGCTGCACCGTTCGCGGCGATCTCATCCGCATTCTCGGCAACCTCATGCGGCGACGGGACAAGTTCGACTACATCCTCATCGAGACAACCGGTCTGGCCGACCCAGGCCCGGTGGCCCAGACGTTCTTCGTGGACGAAGACATGCGGGAAAGCTTCCGGCTCGATGGGATCGTCACGGTGGTGGATGCGCGACACGTGGTTCAGCACCTCGACAGCTCCAGCGAATGCCAGGAGCAGATTGCGTTCGCCGACAAGATTCTGATCAACAAGACCGACTTGGTGTCGGTCGAGGAACTGGATGCCCTGGAGCGACGGATCCGATCCATGAACTCCGTGGCGCGAATTCTTCGAACCCGAAATGCGGACGTGGACGCCTCCGAGGTCGTCGATATTCGAGCGTTCGAATTGGGCGCCAAGTTGGAGCTCAATCCGGGCTTCCTGGAACCGGAACTGCCGTTCGAATGGAGCGGTGATTTCGACCTCCCGGCAGGGGAACACCTGATCACCCTTCAGGAAGGTCCGGATCCCTCCATGCAGATGGTTCTGCTGCCGGGAAAGCCGGACATCGACCCGGCACGTACGCTTTCCCAGAAGGTGGCGGTGGAACTGTTCTCCGGAGAAGCACTGGGGGTGGCTGCCGGCGGTTGGGTGAAGATGTCGCTTCAGCTTCAGGAACTGCAGCTCAAGCCGTCGGGTCCGACGGAGTTCCGGCTGCGGGTGTCGGAGGCAGGGCGGTACCGGATGTTCACCCAGCACGGGCCGGAAGAATTCAGCATGACGCTAACGGTGGGCGGGGTGGTGCAGACCCCGCTGAACGTTCAGACGCATGCGGCGGGGCACTCACACGACGACTCGGTGACGTCGGTGGGCATCCGGGAGCCCGGGGTTTTGGAGCCGAAACGGTTGAATGAATGGATGGCGACGCTGCTGCGGGAGAAGGGCACCGACATCTTCCGCATGAAGGGCATTCTGAACGTGAAAGGGTCACCGAACCGGGTGGTGTTTCAGGGGGTTCACATGCTTTTCGACGCGAAGGCGGACCGGGCCTGGAAGGCTCAGGAGGATCGGACCAACCAGCTCGTGTTCATTGGTCGCGACCTGGACCGGACTGCGTTGACGGAGGGCTTCCGGAGCTGTCTGACCGCCTGAGACTCCCATGCCCGGCCCTGGACAGACCCTGCGCTACGCGGTCAGTGCGTGTGCGGTGGCGGGACTCAAGGTCACCGCACCGCGGCGGCGTCTCCTGGAGCTTCTGGCGGAGCCCGGTGTTCCGCAGGTGGTCGAGCCCTTGATTCGAAAGGTTGCCGACGAGTGCGGAGTCCATCCGGTGACGATGTACCGGTTTGTGGCGCTGCTGGAGGAAAAGGGCATCGTCCACCGACTGATGCTGCGGGATCACCGGGCCGTGGTGCTCGCCTGCGAGTCGCTCGATTACCTGATTTGCGACCGGTGCGGTGTGGTGACGCGTTTGCTGGAGCCCGTGGGTTTCCGGGAATGGCAGTCGGTGCTCACTGCGGAAACCGGTTATCGGCTGGAGCACCACTGGTTTGAGGTTTCGGGCATCTGCCCCGGTTGTCAGGACGCGGAATCGTCCGGGCAACAACTGTTGAATTCCAACCCTTGCACGACGGATCACCACGCATGCTGACACGCCCTCTCACCCTGACACTGAACGAATTCCCCCGCGCGGCTGCATGGTCGCTGCAAGGGGAGCATCTGGCCGTCGGGTTGGGTGACGGTTCCCTGGCGTGGATTGAGCCAGGTTCCGGGAAGGTCCAACGTCGGTGTGCCGCTCATCGGGCCGGCATTCTCGGGCTTGGATGGGATGTCCAGGGTGAGCGACTCGCCACTTCGGGGGAAGACGGCAGGGTCCGAATCTGGCTTCCCTCGCAGGAGAACCATTACTGGGAATCCGGGGAAAGATCCGAGTGGGTCGAGTTTCTGGCCTGGTCGCCCGACGGCTCGCACTTGGCGTCCGCGGGAGGCAACACGGTTCAAGTCTGGGATCGTCAGGGACGGCGGGTCACCTGTCTGGAAGGATTCGGAAGCACGGTGTCCGGGCTGGCTTGGCGCTCCGACAGCAAGGCTTTGGCGGTCGCGACGTATGGGGTGGTGCAGGTGTTCGCGCTCGGTGAGGACGTGCCCACCGCGGCGTTGGTCTGGAAATCCTCGTTTGTCTCGCTGGCGTGGAGTCCGGATGGACGGCATATCGCCGCAGGCACCCAGGAGAACACCGTGGTCTATTGGCGGGCGCCTTTTGGCGACGGAGAGCCTCTGCAAATGAGCGGGTACGCCTCGAAAGTGAAACAACTGGCCTGGGACCATCGGAGCTGCCGTTTGGCGACCGGGGGTGGGGAGATCGTGACCGTTTGGGATGTTTCCGGGAGTGGTCCGGAAGGGCGACGACCGCAGCAACTGATCGGGCATGAGCAACGCATCACTGCCCTGGCCTACAAACCACGCGGCGACGTTCTGGCCAGCGGGAGCAAGGATGGGGAGTTGTGCCTGTGGAATCCACTGGCCAGCGATGCGGGGGTGCGTGCCCACACCTTCACCCAGCCCGTGGAGGTGGTGGCGTGGTCGGGGAACGGCGCCCGACTCGCCGCGGCGTCGACTGACGGCACGGTGGCGCTTTTCTCATGAATCCTGGAGCGTCGCGACGGCGTGTCTCGTCGGTCGTGCCCAGAGCACCCCGATTGGGGAAGCTCAAGAAATCTCACTCGCACATGATGCCTCAGGACTCCATCGCTTCAGGAGAAGCAGCCCCGACTTTGCTGGGATCGAACCGTCCCGAAACAGCTGGGTCTGCCGGATTCCAGGGGGCAACCGCGGAATATCACGGCCTGGAGCGAACGCCGGTGATTCTGGTCACCGGCTTTCTGGGAGCCGGCAAGACGACCCTGATTCGCCGCTGGTTGAGTGAGTCCCCCATGACCGGCCGGAAGCTCGGCGTGGTCATGAACGATTTTGGCACGGTGAACGTGGACGCGTTGCTCGTGCAGAAGCCCGACCTGCCGGTGACCGAAGTGCAGGGCGGATGCCTTTGCTGTGCCCCCGACCAGGACCTGTCGCGAGCGGTGTCCCAGTTGGTCCGCGACCAGGGGTGCGGCTTGGTGGTCATCGAACCCTCCGGGTTGGCCGATCCGGTGGCCACGTTGGATGCGCTCACCGATCCGGATGAACTCAAGCGTTTTGAACTCCGGGCGGTGGTGGCCGTGGTCGATGCCCTGGCCTATTCCGAAACCGCGGGAGACGAGGGCACCTGGCAGATGTTGAAGGCCCAGGTGCGGTACGCCGATTGGGTGCTGGTTTCGAAATGCGACACGGCCCCGGCGCCGGCGGTGGAGCGTCTGCTCGAGACCTGTCGATCGCTCAATCCGACGGCGCAGATCCGTCGCATGCCGAGGGTGGTGCCCATGTTGCCGGACTTGCTCGCCGGGCCTCCCACCGTCCAGGCCCTGGCCTTGGAAAAGGTGTCAGCAGGGGAGACGGCGACCCCTCCGAGCCCCCACATG
>CAUJJW010000180.1 GCA_963205105.1 Verrucomicrobiota bacterium
ATCCCGAGTTTGTAGCGGCGGGCGTCTCGCCTGCCGTTGAACCGGGCATCTTGCCCGGCGGAAAGTTCGGGCGATCACGGGTCGTTTGGACCAGGACTCCGGGGGGCGAGACGCCCGCCGCTACGGACGATGCAGCGATCCTTCCCAAGACCACCCGCCTCTCCCCCACGGAGGAGCGTCATCCAAAGTCCATGGGCTTGGACCGACTGACGTCCGGGGCGGCCGTGGATCTCCTCTTGAACGAGGATGCGCGGATTCCTGCTGCGATCCGACGACTGAAACCGCGGTTGCATCGAGCCTTGCGCCTGATCCATCGGGCGCTGTCGACGGGCGGAAGATTGATGTACGTCGGTGCCGGCACGAGTGGGAGGCTGGGGGTGTTGGACGCGAGCGAATGCCCGCCCACTTTTCGAACGCCGCCAGAGTGGGTCCAGGGCATCATTGCAGGTGGCGCCGAAGCGGTCTTCCGCGCCGTGGAAGGTGCGGAGGATGATCTGCCGGCCGGCCGTCGCGCGATGGAGTTTCGAAACGTGGGGCGCCGGGACGTGGTTGTGGGCATCGCTGCCAGCGGTCGCACCCCGTTTGTGTGGGGAGCATTGGCAGAGGCCCGGCAGCGGGGAGCAGCCACGATGCTGATTTGTTTCAATCCGCACCTCACCTTCGCCCCGGGTCATCGTCCCGACGTGGTGCTGGCTCCGGCGATCGGTCCGGAACTGCTGACGGGTTCCACCCGCCTGAAGGCCGGTACCGCCACCAAACTCATCCTGAACCTGCTCACCACCCTGACCATGGTCCGGCTCGGCAAGGTGGTGTCCAATCTGATGGTCGATCTCAACCCCGCGAACGCCAAGCTCCGCGACCGCGCGATCCGGATCACGCGCGAACTCACGGGAGCGGATGAAGCCACCGCGCGGGAGGGACTCATCCGCTGCGGTTGGATCGTGAAGAACGCAGTAAAGGCCCTGACCCCACGCTCACGCCGTCAGCGCCAGGCGTAGCCGTTGGCGCGAAACCAATGCACGGCGTCGGCCAGAGCCTGACGGGGTGGTGTCTGCGGCAGGCCGAGTTCCCGAACCGCCTTGGAGGGGTCAAAGAACATCTTGTACTTGGCCATGCGCACCCCGCCCAAAGGGGCCATCGGCGTAAACCCGGTCACCTTGGCAAATGCCTCGTTAGCCACCGCTCCCAACCAGGCCAACGAATAGGGGACACGAAATCGCGGGGCGGGAATGTGGGTGATCTCCTCCAGCACCTGCAGCATCTCCTGCATGGTCCAGTTCCCCTCGCGATGGCCAAGAATGTAGCGCTCCCCGATCCGGCCTTTTTCAGCGGCCAGGATGTGGCCGATGGCGACATCCCGGACGTGGACGTAGTTCAACCCGGTGTCCATGAAGGCCGGCAGAGCCCGGTTCTGGTAATCAAGGATCACCTGCCCGGTCGGAGTGGGTTTCGCATCCCGGGGCCCAACAGGGGCGCTGGGATTCACAATCACCACCGGAGCCCCGCGGGCAGCGCATTCTCGCGCCACCACCTCCCCCCGCCACTTGGAGATCTTGTAGTGGTTGGACATCTGGCTTTCGTCCACCGGGGTGTCCTCGTTGGTCGGAACGATGCGTCCGGCAGCATCCGCCTTGGGCAGTCCAATGCAGCCCACCGTGCTGGTGTACACGATCCTCTGACACCCCGCCGCGTGCGCCTCTTCGATGACACACCGCGTGCCTTCCACATTCGCGCGATACATGGGCACGTAGTCCGGCAGCCAAAGGTGGTAACTCGCCGCCACGTGGAAACACCAGTCGCAGCCCGCCAGCCCCTTCCGCAGCGCACCACGATCCTCCAAATCACCGCGCACGGTCTCATAGCGCGCGTCGCGGAGTCCCAAATGAACTCCATTGCCGCGAAGCAGCGCACGGACCTTATGTCCGCGTCCCAACAGCTCATGTACCAGATTCGACCCCACGAATCCGGAAGCCCCCGTCACAAAACACAACATGTGATTTCCTCAACAACCTCCGACCACCGCAGGGTGGGTGCTAAGGCAGCAACTGCCCCACCAAGGCACTGACCGCGCGGCCGTCCGCACGCCCCGCAGCCTTGGCTTGGACCGCCTTGATCACGGCGCCCATCTCCTTCTTCGAGACAGCCCCCGCCGCGGCAATCGCTTCCTTGACCAAAACCTCCAGCTCCTCGGCGGTCAGCATCTTCGGCAGGAACGCCTCCAACACCGTGATCTCCGCCTTTTCCTTCGCAGCCAATTCCGGGCGTCCGCCTTTTTCGAACTGCTCCGAAGCGTCACGCCGCTTCTTGACCTCTTTCTGAACGACGCTAACGAACTCGGAGTCACCCAGGCTGTCCACTTTTTTTTCCATCGCGGCGTAGCCAAGGGCCGACTTCAACATCCGCAACGCACCCAAACGATCCGCGTCCTTCGCCAGCATCGCCACCTTCACTTCTTGCGCAAGCCGCTCATTCAATGACATTTCGAAAGCCTGCCACGAACCCCAACCCCACGCCACAACTCCAAACGATTTCACCAGGAAATCTTCCCCCAGAAACGAATCCAACGCAGGCACGCGACGTGATCCCCGGATTGAATCGTCCCTTCTCACCATGCTTGAGTGCGTCCGAATGAATCGCCGAGTTTTTCTCGCCATCGCCGCCGGATGCATCGCCACTGGATGTTCCCCCCGAAATGGCCAGCGGCTGGTGGTCGGCATGGAACTCAGTTATCCGCCGTTCGAGATGACCGACGAACAAGGCCAACCCACAGGGGTCAGCGTCGACCTGGCCAGGGCGCTCGCCCAGGATTTGCAGCGCGAACTCGCGATCGAAAACATCGCCTTCGACGGCCTGATCCCGGCCCTCAAGACCGGCAAGATCGACCTGATCCTCTCCTCCCTGACCCGCACCGACGAGCGGGCGGCGTCGATCGATTTCTCCGAACCTTATCTGGAAACCGGCCTCTGTCTGCTCGCCGGCAAAAATTCCCCCATCCAGTCAGCCGCCGACCTCGATCACCCGGGCCGGAAGATCGCGGTCAAGAAGGGCACCACCGGCCACACGTACGCCGTCGCTCATCTGAAACAGGCCTCCGTGCTGGTCCTCGACAAGGAAGCCTCCGCCGTGCTGGAGGTGGTCCAGGGCAAGGTGGACGCCTTCGTTTACGATCAGTTTTCCATTTTCCAACACTGGAACCGGAATCCGGAGACCACGCGCGCCCTTCTCCAGCCGTTTCAGAAGGAACGCTGGGCAATCGGGGTGCGAAAAGGAAACACCCCGCTGGTCGATTCCGTGAACGGGTTCCTCACCCGATTCCGCAAGGACGGCGGTTTCGAACGACTCGGCGATCGTTGGCTCCGGGAGCCCAAGGAGGGCTTCCGGAAGCTCGGACTGGATTTCGTCTTTTAACCCGGCGTTCGATTTCCTCCTCGTGCGCCGTTTTTTCCTGGCCCCGGCCGGCCCCTCCTCAGCCCCGACGCCACCCGGGATTCTTGCCGCCCATTTCCTGCTGGTGCTGGGGGTTCTGACCTTTGGCTTCACACTCACTTTCCACCAACTGCAATATCACTGGAATTGGGAGGGCCCCTGGCGCTACCGCGCCCTGTTCTGGAAAGGCTGGCTCACCACGCTCGCCCTCGCACTCGCGTCCCTCGGCCTCAGTGCCATCGTCGGCGCCACCGCCGCCCTGGCCGCCAAATCCCGTTTCCTACCCGCCCGCGCCGCCAGCCGGCTCTACGTCGAATTGGTGCGCGGCACTCCGTTCCTGGTCCAGATCCTGGTGCTGTTCTACGTCGTCGCACCCGCGCTGCGTCTCGACAACCGCTTCATCGTCGGAACCCTCGCGCTGGCCCTGTTCGCGGGTGCCTACATCACGGAAATCATCCGTGCCGGCATCGACAGCGTCGGGAGGTCCCAATGGGAAACCGCCCGTTCTATCGGACTTACCACCGCCCAAACGTATCGGCACATCGTCGCACCCCAGGCCCTGCGCCAAACCCTCCCGCCTCTGGCCGGCCAGTTCGTCTCCCTGGTCAAGGATTCCTCCCTGCTCTCCGTCATCGGGATCGGCGAGTTCGCCCTGAATGCCCAGCAGGTCAACGCCCTCACCTACGGCACGCTCGAATGTTACCTGCCCCTCGCCTTGGGCTATCTGGTCCTGACCCTGCCCCTTTCGCTGTGGGCGCGTCACCTCGAGCGGCGGACCCACTTCGATACCTAGGCTGAGCCATGAACCTCCGCCTTCACGATCTCTCCAAATCCTTCGACGGCCGAACCGTTCTCCAGCGGGTTCACCTCGAACTCCAGGACGTCCACGCCCTCGTCCTCATCGGACCTTCCGGCGGCGGAAAATCCACCCTGCTCCGCCTGCTCGCCGGTTTGGAGTCCCCCGACTCCGGCACCATCGAGATCGACGGCTCCGGCCTACCCTTTGGCAACGAAGCCGCCCTGCGCCGTCATCGCCTTCAAACCGGGTTCGTGTTTCAGGCCCACAATCTGTTTCCCCACCTGACCGCCCTCGAAAACGTCGCCCTCCCGCTCATTCATGTGCATGGCGTTCCACGTCCCGAAGCCCGCCGCCAGGCACTGGAGCTTCTCGCCCGGTTCAAACTCGACAGCCACGCTCACCAGCGGCCTTACGAACTGTCCGGCGGCCAGCGCCAGCGCGTCGCCATCGCCCGATCGCTCGCCGTCAAACCCCGCCTCCTGCTCTTCGATGAACCCACGTCGGCGCTCGACCCCGAAATGACCGCCGAAGTGCTCGACACCATCGCCGCCCTCAAACCGGAGGGTCGCGATTTCGTGCTCGTCACCCACCAGATGGGCTTTGCCCGAAGGGTCGCCGACCACCTGGCCTTCCTCGGCGATGGCGGTATCGCCGCCCATGGCCCCGGCACATCCCTGCTGGATTCCCCGCCCACACCCGGCATCCGCAAGTTCCTGGAGCGCGTGCTGCACTACTGAGCCGGTTGAAAGCCGCATCCCGTCACGGCTTCGGCGCCGGCATCCGCACCAACTGATGCGTCAGGTAGGGAAGCAACTGCTTCTTGCGCGACACAATGCCCGCCATTTCGAAGATGCCCGGCTCCACTTCGGGATAGTCGATGGTCTCGACAAAGGCCGGATCGCCCGCCAGCAGCAGCAACGAGGTCTGTTCCACCACGTCAGTCACCAGCAACGCCGAGAACAGGTAGGCGTGACGTTCCCGATAGGTCGACAACGCCTCCTGAACCGCCGCCTTCCGCTGACGAAAATTGTCAAAGCCCAGTTCCTCAATCTGGGCCACCGAGTAGCGCCACGCGCCCTCCACGTACTCCTTGCAGTCCGCTGTAATCGCCTGCGCCGGCGCCCTCGACACCAGGATTGAGCCCGAGGCGAAGAGTTTGTCGGTGAACTCCTTCGCATTCACCCCCGCAAGCTTCTCCAGACGCGCCAGCACTTCCGCATCACGCGCCGTGGTGGTCGGTGACGTCAGGTTCAGCGTGTCCGCCACCAAACCCGAGAGCAGGACTCCGGCGATGGATGACGGCAGTTCCACGCCGTAACGCAGGAAACAATCGGCCACGATCGTGCTGGTGGATCCCACCGGCTCGTTGCGGAACAGGATCGGTTGCTGGGTCCGCAACGCCCCGATCCGATGGTGATCAATGATCTCCAGAATCTCGACCTGATCGGCGCCGTTGACCGCCTGCGACAGCTCGTTGTGGTCGACGAGAATCAGCTTCCGGTCCACCGGCTTCAGGAAATCCGACTTAGTCAGAATACCCACCACCCGCTTGTCGTCGTCCACCACCGGGAATGCGCCAAACGCGGATGCCGTCGCGACGTCCCGCACCCGCCCGAGCAGTTCGTCCTTGTGGAAGGAAAGGAAGTGCTCCTCCTGCACGTGCCGGACCGGAACGGCGGCACGGCACAGCATCGCCGAAGTTGCCGTGTCAAAAGGCGAGATAAGCAGGGACACTTCATTGGCACGGGCCAATGCCGAGATTTCCTCCTCCACCGCCAATCCGCCCGTCACCACCAACGCCCGAACCCGGGCTTCCACCGCGTGCTTCTGGATGTCGGTACGATCCCCCACCAGCACCAGCAGTTTCTCGGGCGGATAGCTCTGCAGGCGTTGGAGGAAGGACGAGCTCTTCATCGCCCCAATCATCAGAATCAGGTCGTCCTCCCGATCCGGCTCAAACGCACACATCATCCGCCCCTTCAGCGCCCGCGTCAGGCTGCGCAAGGTTCCAATCACCCGTCGCGAATCAAACGCGCGTCCGGTCGCCGGAAAAAAGAACTTGCTGGCCTTGAACACCGACACCAGCGCCCGGCATCGCCGTTCCGCATCCAGGATCGGCAGGACCCGCACGTTGGCGTTGTCCATCATCGACAGCGCCTCGGTCGCCGTCGCCTCCGGCGCCACGCTCAACACATGGGTTTCCATCACGTCCGACACCCGCGGCGAAACGTCCGCCACAAACTTCGGGGACGGAACACAGAAGGTGTTCAGGATGAAATCAATGCGTTCGTTGGTGTCCCCACACCGCGCTGCAACGGCCTCCCTCAACCCCGTGCGGCGCTTGAACTCGGCGTAGCCGATCGCCGAACAAATGGCGTCCGGATCCGGGTTCCGATGCCCGATGACAAGTACCTCCCTCATGAGTGCGGTCGGGACGCTATCGACGCCACGCCCCACCCGCAAGGTCGGTCCAGTCCGCCAAATCCCACATTTGCCACGCCCGCCCCCTGCCGGCATGGTCGCCCCATGCCGGCACGGCTTCCCATGAACCGGTCGTCCGTAGCGGCGGGCGTCCCGCCTGCCGTAGCGGCGGGCGTCCCGCCCCCCGGAATCCCCGGTTCATGGTCTCAATACGTGTCCATTTTTGGAAAACGTTCCTCGCCATGAACGGTTCATGCCAGCGATCGCGAGGGTTGAAACGAGCTCCCTCACCCCAACCCTCTCCCGAAGGGAGAGGGAGTTGCATGCCCCCCGCCGTGTTTCTCCAAAACCCCATCCGTGCGAGCCGTCGCCACTCGCACCAGCCAACCCCCTTCTCCACCCGCCAACACCCGCGGGGACTATTCTCCCTCTCCCTCCGGGAGAGGGTCGGGGTGAGGGCCGCTCGCTCCACGCCTCGGTCTTCGGTTCATGGTCCCAATACGTGTCCAATTTTCTGGAAAACGATCCCCTCCCCTCTCCTCGCCCTCCTCCTCGGCGCACTGTCGCTCCCCGCCCTCGCTGAACCGCCCCCATTCGCCACCGGCATTCTTCCCATCCTCACCAAGGCCGGCTGCAACACCGGCGGCTGCCACGGCGCCGCCACCGGCCAGGGCGGCTTTCGACTCAGCCTCCTCGGTTATGATCCCGACGAGGATTACCTCCGCATCACCCGGGAACACGCCGGCCGACGCATCGACCCCGATCGCCCCGAGGAAAGCCTCTTCCTGCGCAAGCCAGCCCGACAACTCGACCATGAAGGAGGTCGTCGATTACCCGCCGATTCCGAGGAATACCGCATCGTCCGCGATTGGATCGCCCGCGGCGCCCCGCGCGGCCCCGCCGACCTTCGTGTTGAAGCCATCGAGGTCCAACCCAACGACCTCCTCCTGCCAGGCAAGGGCCAGACGGCACCGTTGCGGGTCACGGCACGCCTGTCGAATGGCCAGGTTCAGGACGTCACCCGTCTCGCCCTCTACACCTCCAACGACGATGCCGTCGCTGACGTGTCCAAACAGGGCGTCATCACATCCGCGGGCCCTGGCCTGACCAGCATCATGATCCGCTACTCGGGCCAGGTGAGCGCCGCCCGGATCGCCATTCCCTACTCCGGACCGCGCCCCACCCGATTCCTGGGCAGCGACCATTTCATCGACACCCATATCGGAGCCGAACTCCAACGGCTCCATCTCGAACCGTCCGCCCCGTCCTCCACCGCGACCTTTCTTCGCCGGGTCTCCCTCGATCTGATCGGCCGACTGCCGTCCCCGGACGAAGTGCGCGCCTTCCAACAGGCCGGGGACTCACCCGAGCGCCGTCGGCAATGGATTGACGCGTTGCTCGAACGTCCGGAATGGGCCGACTATTGGACCCTGCAACTGGCGGATCTCCTGCTCCTGGGTGGCAAAGGTTCCAACGACACCGCCATCCGCCGCTACCACGCGTGGCTCCGGGATCAGGTCGCCTCCCACACCCCCCTGAATCAGCTCGTTCGTTCGCTGATCATCGCCCAGGGCAATATTCGAGAAGTGGGTCCGGCCAACTTCCTGACTCTCGCCAACGATCCACGCGATCTCTCGGAGCACGTCGGGCGGATGTTCCTGGGCACCCGGGTGGCCTGCGCCCGGTGTCACACGCATCCCAGTGATCGTTGGACCCAGGAGGACTACCACCGTTTCGCCGCCTACTTCGCCCGGGTCGGGCGTTCCGGCGATGTGATTCAAGTGCGTCAGCGGGGTGAAGTTGACCACCCCAAGACCGGCCAACCCATGGAGCCCAAGCCCCTCGGAGCATCCCGTCCCCAGTCCGCAAACTCCGCGGACAACGAACCCGCCGCCGATCGCCGCCTGGAACTCGCCGATTGGCTTACCTCGGGCGAGAACCCGCTCTTCGCCCGTTCGCTGGTCAACCGCGTGTGGAAACACTGCTTCGGTCGCGGCCTGGTGGAACCGGTGGACGATTTGCGCCCCACCAACCCGGCCACCCATCCCGCCTTGCTCGACGCCCTGGCCCGCGATTTCGCGGCGCACCGTTTTGACCTCCACCACCTGCTGCGAACGATCACCACGTCGGAGACCTACCAATTGGGGTCGACCGCCACCCCCTCGAACCGGCTGGACGATCGGCTGTTCTCGCACGCGTACGTCCGTGAGTTGCCCGCGCCGGTGTTCCTGGACGCCGTGGTGCAGGTCACCGGGGTACCCCATCGGTTCGAAGGCCAGCCGGAAGACCTGCACGCCGTGCAACTGGTCGGCCCCCAGGTTCCGTCGGTGTCGCTGGATGTGCTGGGACGCTGCCAACGCGAAGGCCCCTGCGACACACCCGGCCAGGGAGGCGGCGGTCTGGCTCGCACCCTGCACCTGATCCAGGGAGCCACGCTTCAAGACAAGCTTTCGGGAGGCATCGTCGATCGGCTGATTGCCACCCAAGCCTCCGACGCCGCGATCGTGGCCGAACTCTACCTCAGCGCCCTGACCCGCCCGGCAGAGCCCGAGGAAACGACCGAATGGACTTCGCTGCTCGGGACGGCCGCCGACCGTCGGGCCGCGGTGCAGGATCTGCTCTGGGCGCTGCTCAACAGCCGCGAATTCGGCTTCAATCACTGACCCAAACCGTCGCCACCATGGACACGGAACCCCATCCTCCACCGACTCGGCGCTGCGACGGCGTTTCACGCCGCGATTTTCTGCACCTCGGCGCGCTTGCACCTCTTGGACTGAGTCTCGCCGGCGCGCTGCGTCTTCGCGCGCAATCAGCCCCGAACACCGCCCGGGCTCAGGCCTGCATTCTCATCTGGCTCGATGGCGGCCCCAGCCATCTCGACACGTTCGATCTCAAACCCGACGCGCCCTCCGAGGTTCGAAGCCCGTTCAAGGACATCGCCACCTCGATCCCCGGCCTGCGCATCTGCGAACACCTTCCCCGCACCGCACCGTTGATGCGGCACGTCGCCCTGATTCGCTCCGTCACCCACGAACTCGGCAACCACGACACCGGCACACGGTTCCTCCTCACTGGACATCGCCCCACGCCTGCCCTCGACTACCCGAGCCTCGGCAGCGTCGTCGCCCGCCTGCGAACCTCCGATTCGCCGATGCCTCCCTACATCGCGATTCCCAACGACGCCGTGGGAGGCGATTCGAACGCCGCGCGGTCCGGCTATCTCCCCGGGGCGTACTCCGCGTTCAGCATCGGGAAGGATCCCTCCAAAGTTCAGGATCTCCACCCGCCTCCCGGCATCACGTTTGAGCGAAACGAGCATCGGCGGCTCATGCTCGCCAAAATGGACCGGTTCTCCCGCGAGGTGGAAGAAGGCCCCGCCACCCGCAATCGCGATGCCTTCTACGAACAGGCCTATCGACTGATCGGATCGGCCGAGGCCAAAAATGCCTTCGCGCTGGGTCAGGAATCCGGCGCCGTCCGCGAACGATACGGTTCCTCACGCATCGGCAGCGGATGCCTGCTCGCCCGCCGCCTGGTGGAAGCCGGTTCCCGCTTTGTGACCGTGGTCGATTCCGGCTGGGACACCCACCAGCAGATCGCCAGGGAACTGCCCGACTCCCGCTTCCCCGGCAGTGGCAAACTCCCCAGCCTCGATCGCGCCTACTCCGCCTTGATCGACGACCTTCGCCAACGCGGCCTGCTCGACTCCACCCTGGTCGTCCTCATGGGCGAGTTCGGGCGGACCCCCAAACTCAACGCACTCGGCGGTCGCGATCACTGGCCGCGCGCCGGGTTCGCCTGCCTCGCCGGCGGCGGTGTTCAGGGCGGCCGGGTCATCGGCGCCACCAATCCCTTCGGTGAATTCCCCGTGGACCGACCCGTCACCCCACCCGACCTCGCCTTCACCCTGCTCCAACTCCTGGGCATCGATCCTTCCCGCGAACTCACCACACCGGATGGTCGCCCCATGAAACTGCTTTCCGAAGGCTCCTTCATCCATGAGGTGGCGTGACCTGGGGTTTCTGCTGACGTGGATTGTTGGCTTCCACGCCCAGGCAACGCCCATCACCGCCCTCGCCTTCAGCCCTGACGGCCTCGCTCTGGTTTCGGGTCGCTCCCGCGTGGTGGAGGTTCGTTCAGCGACCAACGGCGTGGTCCAACAGTCGCGGGACATCGCCCTGCCCAAGATCACCGCGGTGCGCTTCGATCCCCAGGGACGGTTCCTGGCTCTGGCGGGTGGGGTGCCCGGCGAGCGGGGCGAGGTCTTCGTCCTGTCCTGGCCCGAGGGAAAGCCCCTGTACCATGCGAGCTTCCCTGGCGACCTCGCCACCTCCCTGGACATCAGCCCCGACGGCTCCCGCCTGGCGGTCGCCGGCGCTCAGGCACAGGCCTACGTCTGGAACCTTCCGCTGGAAGCCCGCCCGGCGACCCAACGCGAGCTGAGGCCACCCTCGATCACCCTGTCCGGTCACGCCGGCCCCGTGCTCGCTGTGGCCTGGGACCCCGCGGGTGGTCTCATTACCACCGCAGGCGCCGATCGTTCCATCAAGGTCTGGTCGTCCGTGACCGGGCTGGGGCAGCGCACCTTCACCCAGCATACCGAACCTCCTAACGTGGTCGCTTTTCGACCTCGCGATGCAAACCCCGAATCGGGCGGCCCATCGGTGTGCGCTTCCGGCAGCGACGACCGAACCGTGCGCATCTGGCAACCCGGGCTCGGACGGATGGTGCGGATCATTCGCAAGCATCAGGGTCCGATCCTCAGTCTGGCGTGGATGCCCGACGGTTCGTCGTTGTTCTCCGGCGGATCGGAAGGGGTGCTGCGTCGCATCGACGCGGCGAGTGACGAGGTGTTGGCCGAATGGCGCGCAGCCGGGGATTGGATTCTGGCGCTGGCCGTCAGCCCCGACGGCACCCGCCTGGCTTGGGGCGATGCATCGGGTCAGGTGCGAATGGAGGACGTCCGGGAAAAGAAGCCGGCGGTCCACTTTCGCGGACCGCCGGGACTATGACTTCAGTCAGTTGGGAAGGACGCCATCAACCCGATAGCGCTTTCAGGCAGGAGTAGGACGGGCCGGGTGCTCCCACAAGGATGGCAGGAGCGGTTGGCATTTTCCTCATCGCCACAACGAGCTGCGATGTTCTCCACATGCCCTTACGGCAGCATCAGCCGTGCCAAGGTGGTCACACGGTGACTCCGACCTGTTTTGCTCCTTCTCGGGCATTCCAACTTCCCTCCAAACGTCAAGCTCCGGTTTTTTTTGCCCACACTGACCAGTTTCTGCCCACTGGGGCTAGCAGCCCGTTAAAAATGTCAGAAAAACGCCACGTGGGGTCACGTGGCCTACAACTTTGCCAATGAATTCAGCCGTTGTAGGCCGGGTCACCCGACCCGGCGCTGTTCTTTAACGGGCTGCTAACGGTTGGTGCCGGACAGGAAGTCCACCTTCGCGCTCAGTTCCGGCGTCAGAAAGCGATCCGGGTTCCGGATCTGCACTTTGATCTGCAATGTTCCCTTCTGCCGGCTCGCTTCCGGAGCAATCTCCGCCACCACACCCTGATACGATTTGTCCAGGTACGCCTCAGGCGTCACCCGACAGAGTTGTCCCAGGGAAACCTTCGAAAGATCCGCCTCGTTCAGGTCGATCTCGACCTGGAGATCCTCCGGATCGCCCACGGACATAAGGGCTGTGCTGGGGCCTCGCGTCCCACCAAAGCTCTGCGGCGTCACCAACTCATTCGGGTCCACCAGTTTCTCCAACACCACCCCATTGATCGGCGAACGGATGATCGTCCAATCGATCCAGGTGTTGATGCGAGACACCTGCCCCTCCAGGGACATCACCTCCGCTCGCGCGGCCTCGACATCCAACCGGGCCAGGTCCAGCACCCGTTGGGATTCAATGCGGGCATCCGCGAGTTGCAGGGTGCGGTTCAATTCCAGTTCGGCCCGGCGCACCTGGACCTTGGCCGATTCGAGCCGGCCGCTGAGTTCCTGTTTCTGAGCCTGGTATTCCGCGTCATCCAGCAACACCACCACCTGCCCATTGGTCACCGCGTCCCCCTTCTTCACCCCGATCCAACGCACCTGCCCCATGAACCGCGGACTGAGCTCGATCCGTTCCCGGTTGATAATGTAGCCGCTCACCGTGAGGACCACCCCGTCCGCAGGAGGCGCTTTGGCAGCCTGACCCGCGGTCGTCGAACTCGAAACCGCAGCGTCGCCTGCTGACCGCGCACCCGTCGGAGCCGGTGTCGTTGGGGTGGCCTTGGCGCCGCCCGCGCCGGCCTCGGACCGGGCTCCGGTCGAACCATCGCTCTTCAAGACACGCGACGTCTCAGGCTCCCAGGGACGCCACAAACCCACGGCGACCACCGCCACCACGCTCACCACCCCAAAAATGGTCCACAAGGTGCCCTGGGACCGGCGCTTCGCACTGGGGTCGATGCGAAGCTGGGACACCTGGGATCGGCGGGCGTCGTTCATAGGGATTTCAAAGCGGCAATGACCGGAAGCCGGGAGGCGCGGATCGCGGGAAACAACGTGCCCAACAGGCCCACCAGGATCGAGAACAGCAGCCCCTTGGCCATCAGCCAGGGCGTCACCCGAAACTCAAAAACCGTTTCGCTGAAGGTCGAAAAACTCAGGGTGCCCACCGCGTAGCCGTTCATGAACAGGGACAGCGCGCAGCCCAGGACACCCCCCAGACTCGCCAGTAGGGCGCCTTCGATCAGAAAGCTCGCCACCACCGCGCGCCGTCGGAAACCCAGCACCCGCAATGTCCCGATCTCCCGGGTCCGTGCCCCAACCGAGGCGTACATGGTGTTCATGGCGGCGAAAATCGCGCCCACCGACATCGCGATCGCCAGGAAGTTCCCCAGCAGCTTGATGGGGCCGGCGGTCGAGGTCTGCTCGGCGTAATACTCGCTCTCCACCCGCGCCAGCAGTTGGAGTCGTTTGTCCGTTTCGATCCGGCTCACCAGATTGGAAGCCGCCGTCGCATCGACCGGTCGCACCAGCAGGCTGGAATACTGGTCCCGATCGAAAATCGCCCGGGCCTCGTCCGCGTCCATCCAGATCTCCGAGTCGAACGCACTGCCGCCACCATCCGTGTGCCCCACCACCGTGTACTCGGCCGGTCCGCTTCGAAACCGTCCGCCCAGCTCGAAATTCGCAAAACGCGCGGCCAATCGCCGGCTCACCACCACCTCCCGCTTACCGCTGTCGAACCAACGTCCGTCCACCAAGCGGACCTGCGGCCGCATCTCACGTCCGCGAGGCGAGACACCGCGCATCAACACGTTCGCCTCGCCACCCCCTTCCCGGCGCGGCTGATTCAGCAGAATCAGGACATCCGCCGACACCAGCGGCTCGCCTGCCGCGTTCCGGGCGATCTCCGGGCTGTAAAGCAGGGACCTCAGTTGTTCCCGGGAAACAATGCTGCTGGATTCGGAAGTCGAGCCCTTGCGGGTCACCAGAAGGTTGTCCGGCGACCCGGTGTTGGCGCTGCTCTTCTCGATGCCCGCCGCCATCGCCTGCATCAGCACGTACACCCCCACCACCAGGCCGATGCCGAGGATGGTCGCCAGCGTGGAACGCCAGCGGACCACCACGTTCTGCACATTGTATTTTAGCGGCAGCGCCATGGCGTGGTCCGGTCCTTGCGGTTCAGTCGAGGGTCTTCAGTCCATCCACCACGCTGGTCCGGGCCACCGCCAGGGCCGGGGGCACCGCGGCAATGATGCCCAAGGCCACCGCGACGGTTCCCGCGAAGGCCAGAATCCGCGGGGTCACCTCAAAATAAAGCAGCATGCCCCCCGTCATCTTTTCGATGTCCAGGGACTGAAACAGGGCGTACGCGCCGCCGGCCCCCACCAATGCTCCCACCATGGCCAACCCAAAACTCTCGGCCAGGATGAACCCGAACAACTCGCGCCGTCGGTACCCGATGGCCTTGAGAATGGCCAATTCGCGAAACCGCTCCCGGATCGCCATGCTCATCGTGCTGACTGCGACCAGGAGGAGGGTGAACACAACGACGCTGCTGATCGAACCGATCAAAAGCTTCACGTTGCCCCACATCGACACGAACCCCATCTGGAACGCGCTTTCCGTCTCCGCCCGCACCTCCGCCGAGGTGTTGGCAAAGGTGTCGTTCAGCGTGGAAATAACCCCGGGAGCTTCCTCCGACGACGCCGCACGCACCCACCAGCAGCCCACCGTCTGACTGCCGTCGAGCATCTCATCGAGGTGCTTGTGATGAAAAAAGACCGAGCGATCGTCGAGCGTGCCGGAATAGATCCCCACCAGCTTCAAGTCGAGGTCCACGGGGTAGAACGTCCCCACCAGCTTGATCTTCTCCCCCAACTTCAGGCCGTAGCGCTCGACGGTATCCTCCCCGACGATGCAGCTGCTGCGGTCCTTCAACCAGGCCTCGTACTGATCCAGCGGCAGTTTGGCATCCACGAAAACATTGGTGAACGCCACCGGATCGACCGCGAATTGGGCGAACGGGGTGAACTCCATGTCCTTGAACCGGCCGCCGAAGTAGGTGAACGGCGTCACCGCCGCGATGCCGGGGATCTTCTCGATGATCGGCCGTTGTCTCGCCGGCAACGGCTGTCCCAACGACACCTTGTTCCGTACCGCGATGCGCAACGACGCTCCCACATCCTCGGGTGGCAGCGTGAACTCGCGCTGAAACGTCTGCAGCACCACCAACAAAAACAGACTCGCCGCCACGCTCAGCGTCGACAACAGCGCCCGCCGCTTGTTGCGGAAGGCGTTGCGAATCACAAATCCAGGAAGAGTCATGCGCAGGTGGTCGGGCCGAACTTCGGTCCGTGGGTCAGTTGGTCAGTTCACCTTTTTCCAGATGGATCTGCCGTGAACCAAACGCCGCCGCCTTGGGATCGTGGGTGACCATGATGACGGTCTTTCCGTGGTCGCGGCTCAGCGACTGCAGGATGCCCAGCACGTCGTGCGCCGATTGGGAGTCCAGATTGCCGGTGGGCTCATCCGCCACAATCAGACTCGGATCGGTGACCAACGCGCGGGCGATGGCCACCCGCTGCTCCTGCCCGCCCGACATTTGCTTGGGCAGGTGATGCATGCGCTCCGCCAACCCCACCAGATCCAGCGCCGTCGACACCAGCCGCGTCCGCTCCTTACGACCCAGCCGGGTCAGCAGCAGGGGCAACTCGACGTTCTCAAACGCGGTCAACACCGGCACCAGATTGAAGCTCTGGAACACGAACCCAACGTTCTGGTTGCGCCAGTCGGCCAATTGCGACTCGTTCAACCGTGAAATGTCAGTGCCCTGAACGTGCAACGCACCCGAGGTCGGCCGGTCAATCCCCGCGATCAAATGCAACAGGGTCGATTTCCCTGAACCGGACGGCCCCATCAGCACCAGGAATTCCCCCGGCAGAATGGTCAGGGATACCCGGTTCAGCGCGGTGACATTGATTTCACCCTGCTGATAGACTTTCGACAGCTCCTCAATCTCGACGATCGGCTCGGAGGGCCCCTTCCCATCCAACCTTGAACCCACCGCGCTGGTATCGGACTCCGGCATCGGCGCGAGTCATAGGTGAGTCTTGCAACCGCGGCAACTCCCCAAAAGTGACATTGACAGTCGTCCTCCAGGAATTCGCGACTCGCCACCGACAGAATTCCGCACGCCCCCCCTGCAGCGGCTTCCCATGAACCGTGCCCCGTAGCGGCGGGCGTCTCGCCTGCCGTAGAGGGGGGCGTCCCGCCCCCCGGAGTCCATCCTGGTTCATGGTCTGTGAGCATGGCGCCTGCGCCAACGCCGCTTCCCATGAACCTTCCCATGCAATCCATCGCGAGGGTTGAAACGGGATCCCTCACCCCAACCCTCTCCCGGGGGGAGAGGGAGTCGCGTCCTGCCCTCGGCGACATGCCTTCACCCCGGCCTTCCGAGCCGTCTTGACTCGTTCCAGCCAACGCCTACCTCAACCCTGCAAACCTCGCGGCGCATTTTCTCCTTCTCCCTCCGGGAGAAGGCCGGGATGAGGGCCGCCCGCTCCATGCCTCGCGCCACGGTTCATGGTCCCCAGACGTGTCCGGATTCTTGAAAACGTGCTCTCCCATGAACCTCCCCTCCCTTCGTCATCCCCTCCGCCTCCCCATCTTCATGGTGGGTGAGCCGGTCGATTTCGGACAGGGGACTTCCCAGAGCCCTCCGCCACGGCCAGACTCCTGGTCCGAATGGACGGCACCCGACAATGGACCCCGGGAACCCTGGCACTGGTAACCCTGGTCGTCGGGTTCTTCGCCATCTTCCTGATCTACCCGGTCGGGTACATGCTCCAAGAGGCCTTCCTGGTGGAAGGCCGGTTCACGTGGCGCTACTTCGGACTCCTGCTCAGCAACCCGGTCATCGTCCGGTCCCTGGGCAACAGTCTGCTGCTGGCCACGCTGACCACGCTGATCACCACCCTGATCACCCTGCCGCTGGCCCACGTCCTGACCCGGTTCACCTTCCGCGGCCAGAGCCTGCTCAACGGGCTGCTGCTCGTGCCCATGGTGATGCCGCCGTTCGTGGGGGCCATCGGCCTCAAGCAACTCCTTGCCCGATATGGCTCCGTCAATCTGCTGCTCATCGATCTCGGAATCGTCGACCCCGCCCATCCGCCCGACTGGCTCGGCGCCGGGGGCTTCTGGGGCATGGTGATCCTTCAGGTGCTGAACCTCTACCCGGTGATGTTCCTCAACGTCTCGGCCGCTTTGGCCAACGTCGATCCTTCGCTCCGGGAAGCCGCCCAAAACCTCGGCGCCAGCCCCTGGCGGCTCTTTCGCACCGTCACCCTCCCGCTCATCCTCCCGGGCTGGTTCGCCGGCGCCATCATCGTCTTCATCTGGGCTTTCACCGACCTCGGCACCCCGCTCATCTTCGGCTTTTCCCCGGTCGTGCCGGTCCAGATCTTCGATTCCATCACGGAACTCAACACGAACCCGGTCGGATACGCCCTGGTGGTGTTCGTCGTGGTCCTGACGCTGGCGTTGTTCCTCGTCTCCAAGCGGGTGCTCGCCCGGCGCAGTTACGCCATGATCACCCGCGGCCATACTTCCGGCGCAACCTTCCCCGCCACGTCCCGCCAGACCGCCTGGATCTGGATCGTGGCCGGCCTGCTCGTCCTCGCCGGTCTCCTCCCCCATCTCGCGGTCATCCTGCAGTCGGTGTCGGGCCGCTGGTTCTTTTCTGTCCTCCCCACCGAGTTCACGACCGACAATTTCGCCGAACTCCAGGCCCAAGGCGCCATCGCCGGCAGTATTCGCAACAGTCTTTTCTATGCGTCCGTCAGTTCGGGAATCGACCTGGTGCTCGGCGTCGCCATCGCCTGGCTGCTGACAAGACGTCGCATTCCGTTCGCCTCGGTCCTGGATGCGCTGGCCATGCTGCCACTTGCGCTTCCCGGCCTGGTCATTGCCTTCGGCTACGTGGCTGCCTTCGATTTCAAGGTGTCCTGGCTGAATCCCCGGGAGAACCCCACGCTCCTGCTCGTCATCAGTTACGCCGTGCGCCGGCTTCCCTACATCGTCCGTTCCGCCTACGCCGGCTTCCAACAAACCAGCATCACGCTCGAGGAAGCCTCCGCCAACCTCGGCGCCTCTCCCTTTCGTACCCTGCGCCGGATCACGCTCCCCCTCGTCGCCGCCAATCTCATCGCCGGCACCATCCTCACCTTTTCCCTGGCCATGCTGGAGGTCAGCGACGGCCTGATCCTGGCCATGAAGGAGAGCTTCTACCCCATCACCAAAATGATCTGGTCGATCATGGGCCGCATCGATCCCAACGCCGCAGGGGTCGCCTGCGCCTTGGGAGTCGTGGGTATGGCGATTCTCACCGCCAGCCTCCTGGTCGCCAGTCGCATTCTGGGACGCCGACTCGGCCAGTTGTTCCGTTCCTGAAGACCGCCTAGAAGAGCGTTCCCACCACGGTGCCGATCACCGAGATCGGACCGGTATCTTCCAAGCCGTCGGTCGCCTTCTCCACTTTTTGCAGGGTGCCCTTCACGTTCTTGAAGAAGGTCTCGTCGTTCACGACCTTGCCCGCCAACCCGTTGCCTTTGTTGATCTTCTCCAGGATCTCCCGCAACTGCGTCATCGCCGTCGTGGTTTCCCGGTACAGCGTTTCGTCCCGGGTCAGCTTGCCCAACGAACCCTGCCCTGCCCCGACGTCCGTGATGATGCGTCGGGCTTCCGCCACCGTCGCCTTGGCGTCGTCGGTGATGCCCTGAATTTCGGTGGCAGCCTGGCTTAGGTTCGTCACGGTTTGCACTGCGGCCGTGTAGAGCTTGTCGTCGTTGACCATCATGCCGATCGATCCCTTGCCGTCGGCGATCTGTTTCGAGATCAACTGCATGTTGCCCAGGATCGCGGTGAGCCGGGGACTGTTGTCTTTCAGAAAGTCGGTGAACGGCCCGAGCAGGTTCTGGAAATTGTCGCCGCCGAACAAGTTGGTGATGTTGCCGACGCTGCCCGCGGCGGCGTCGAGCTTGGCCATGATTTGGCCGAGGTCGGGCAGGGTTTCGGCTTCGAGTTCGGTGCCGGCGGTGACCTGAGGGGCGGCGGGACTGCCGAAGGTGAGTTCCACATAGTTCTGGCCCATCAGCCCGGCGAATCGCACCACCGCCTTGCTGTCGGTCTTCACCTGGGCGGCCGTGCGGACGCGGAGGGTCACCACGACCTTGTTGCCCTCGATGGCGATCCGACGGACCTCGCCGACCGGCACGCCGGCGAGCTTCACCATCGCGCCGACCTGGAGTTCGTTGACGGCGTTGAACCGCGCCTTGATCTCGACGCCCTTACGGAAGAAGTCAAAGCCTCCGGCCAGTTCCAGCAGGACCAACCCCGCGATGAACACCATGGCGAAAAAAATGCCCAGCCGTGTTTCGAGTGAGTTTTTCATGGGATCTCCGACGTGCTGTGGTTCGAGTCAAAATCAATGGTCAGAAAATCGCGAACCAACGGGTCCGTGTTGGCGCGCAGTTCCGTGGGGGACCCGACGAAGCGCACCAGACCGTCCGACAGGAACGCCACGCGGTTGGCCACCCCGCACGCCAAGTCGCGATCGTGCGTCACCACGACCGACGTCACGCCCAACCGGCGGTTCAAGGCCAGAATCTCCCGCCCGATCGTCACCGATCGCAACGGGTCCAGCTCACTCGTGGGCTCGTCGTACAACAGCAACTGGGGCTCCGAGACCAGAGCCCGGGCGATGGCCACCCGCTTCTTCATGCCGCCGGACAGTTCGGATGGCATCTTGTCGCCGGCCCCTTTCAGCCCCACCAGCTCCAGCTTTTCCTCCACGATCCGCTGGATGATGTGGGGCGGGTGAACGCGGTGCTCCTCCAGGTACAGCCCCACATTCTCCGACACCGACAATGAGTTCAGCAGGGCGGCGGACTGGAACACCATGCCCATACGTACCCCGCCCAACCCGGACTCCTCGGGCAACGGCTTGCCGTCGACCAGCACCTCGCCGGCGTCGGGACGTTCCAGGCCGATGATGTGCCGGAGCAGCACCGTCTTGCCGCTGCCGCTGGGTCCCATCATCACGAAGATCTCGCCCGGCGCGATATCCAGGTCGATACCCCGCAGCACCTCGACACCTCGAAAGGACTTTCGGATGCCCCGCAATCGAACCGACACACCCTGGGGATGCGCACTCATCGTTGGAACACCAGCAAGAGCCGGGTCAGGAAATAGTCCAGGATCAGGATCAGCACGATGGAATTGACCACCGCCTTGGTGACGGACCTGCCGATACCCCGCGGCCCGCCGATGGTGGCCAGACCCTGCTGGCAGGACACCAAGCCCACCACCACAGCGAACGCGATGCTCTTGATGAACCCTTTCGCGACGTCGAAGGCCTCGACGTTCAGGCGAAGGTCGTTGAAGTACTCCGCCCACGTCAGACCGATGTCCCGGTTCAGGACGGCCACCAGTGCACCGCCGCCCCATCCCACGATCATCGAAAAGATCACCAGCGACGGCAGCCCCACCGTGATGCCCACCACTCGCGGGAGAACCAGGTAATGCACCGGATTGATGTTCATCGTCCGCAACGCATCAATCTCCTGGTAGACCCGCATCGAGCCAATCTCCGCCGCCATGGCCGAACCAATCCGGCCGGCAATCAGGATCGACATCATCACGGGAGCGAGTTCCTCGGCCACCGACAGGCCGATCAACCCGCCCAGCATGCCTCCAATTCCGCGCTCGGCCAGCCGTGGCCCGCTTTGCAGCGCCACCACACCGCCGATGAACAGCGACAGCAGGCAGGCCATGAAAAGGCTGGCGTTACCAATTTCAAACAATTGGTCCGCCACCTTGCGGCGCTGCCGCCACACATAGGGGAGCGCAACCAGGGTCTGCCAGCCCAACAGGGCAACTTCACCGATGTTTCGAAACATCGCTTTCGGGGGCCGCCGGAGGTTCGGGTTTCTTCGAGTCGGGACGGGTCCCCATATGGAACCACCGCCACCGGGTCCCGGCGGAAGTCTTGTGATACTGGACGAGTCCGAACAGGAGCGAGCCCTTTGTCAGCTCGGGTGTCGCCTCCCGCCGGTATAAATTCCACAGCAGCGATTGACTGGACGCGCCCGTCGCCGGATTCGATTCCTGCCGCCAGATCGACCACAGGGGCGCCCAGTTTCGGGTCATACCCGTTCCCCGTCCAAACGGCTCGATCACCGTCAGGGCCTGCAGGCGCTCCTTCCCTTCCGGGTCTTTGGTCCAATGGAAAAACGGCCAAATCTCCAACCGGCGGGAGCTCTTGCCGGTCTCCAA
Source organism: Verrucomicrobiota bacterium (assembly GCA_963205105.1). Taxonomy (GTDB): domain Bacteria; phylum Verrucomicrobiota; class Verrucomicrobiia; order Limisphaerales; family CAIMTB01; genus CAIMTB01. Next base: position 21,468 of record CAUJJW010000180.1, read on the forward strand.
ATTCCGGTCCTTCTGATCGGAGTAGAGGAAGATCGCGAACTGCCTCCGGTCGCGGTCGAACGATTCTGTGTGCAAATGCCGCCGCCGATACAGCGGCCACAGGTACGTCTGCGCATCCAGCGTCTTCGTGTGGCCCACACTGAAGAACGGCAACACCCGGTCCAACGTCTTGCCTTCCCCTCGCGCAAAACCCACCAGCGGCCAGGGCGCGTTCCATTGCCGATACTGCGCCCCGCGATCGTCCGTCCACGAAAAGAACGGCCACATCGCCGCGGTATGATCCCGCAAGGGCGAACGTTCCACGTAGTAAAGCGGCAGCGCCGCATCCACCCGGCCGGCGTTCTCGGTGCCTATCCCCGTCCGGTTCCGGAACCAGACCGGCCACAACGCAAACTGCTTGTCGTGCCCGCCCACCACCTGCACCTCGTCCATCAGGTTGGTCAGCGTCGTCGCTTCCTGATGTTCATGACCCAACAACGGCCAGAACTGCCAACCCGCCAGACCCGGCCCTTCACGGAAATGGATGAACGGAAACAACACGTTCCGCGTCGTCTTCCCCTTCTCCACCGTCTTCAGCCAGAGCGGGAACAACACAAACTGCGATTCATCCCGGAACATCCGGTCCTTCAGGGTGCCGTACAGCGGGAAAACCGCCCAAAAATCCCGCTTGGGGTCCGGTGCGTCCTGATAGAAGAAGAACGGGAACAGGTTGAATCGCTTCAACTCCTTGTCCGCCATGCTGTCCACGTGCGAGCGGTTGATCCACTGGCCGAGCTGCCAGCGCCAATCTTCCCCGTATTTCCGGTAGCTGAACACCGGCGGCAGCACAAACACCTGCCCCTTTTCGTGATCGTGGGACGAAAACGACGAAATCAACGGCGGCACCGCCCAAAGATGGCCGTCCTCGGTCTCCTGCTCGTAGTAGAGAGGCCCAAACGCCTCGGTCGCTCGCCCGTCCGGCTCCAGGGTCATGGAGAAGGTCTGGAACAGCGGCCCCAAAACCGTGTCAAACCCCTGGCCAGCATGGCTTTCCTGACCCGGATTCACCGCTTCCATGGCCTCTTCACCGACGGCCGATCCACCCCAGAGCAGCACGCTCGCAAGACCCGCAATCCAGGCAGCGCGGGCGCTGGCTGCCCCATGGCGCCGGCGCACGCGACGGAACAGTCGTGAAGGAGTCCAGCGCATCCGAGACCCCGGCATTCAACCCCGCCCCACCCTGCGGCTCAAGCCTCTCGCTTCACCTTTCGGCCGCCTCCCGGCACACTCCCCCCATGCGCCACGCGCCCATCGACCCGCAGTTCTTCATCAGTAATCGCCGCCGGCTGATGCGCCTCCTCCCACCCGGTTCCATCGCCCTCGTCAATGCCAACGACATCCCCCCCACCAACTCCGATGGCACCCTCCGACCTGTCCCCAATTCCGACCTCTTCTACCTGACCGGCGTCGAACAGGAGGAATCCATCCTCCTGATCTTCCCCGACGCCGATGACGAACGGCTGCGTGAAATCCTGTTCCTCCGCGAAACGAGCGAACTCATCTCCATCTGGGAAGGTCATAAACTCTCCCGTGAAGCCGCCCGCGAAACCACCGGCATTCGCAACGTTCAGTGGATCTCCGAGTTCCCCAAGTTCCTTCATCGCCTCATGTGCGAGGCCGACCACGTCTGGCTCAATTCCAACGAGCACAAACGCGCCGACATCGTGGTCACGTCGCGCGAGGCACGCTTCGTTCGCGGCCTTCAGGAACGGTACCCGCTGCACCAATACCACCGCCTGGCCCGGCTCATGCACCGGTTGCGCATCGTGAAGCAACCGACGGAGGTGGAATTGCTCAAGCAGGCCTGCGCCATCACCCGGGATGGCTTCGAACGCGTCAGTCGCTTCGTTCAACCCGGGGTCTCGGAGCATGAAGTGGAAGCCGAGTTCGCCCACGAGTTCATCCGCCAACGCGGCAACTTCGCCTACAACCCCATCATCGCGTCCGGCCCCAACGCCTGCATTCTCCACTACAACGACAACGATCGTCCCTGCCGCGATGGCGATCTCCTGCTGCTCGACGTCGCCGCCAATTACGCCAATTACAACGCCGACCTGACCCGGACCATCCCCGTCAACGGGCGCTTCACCCAACGCCAAAGGCAGGTGTACGAGGCCGTCCTTCGGGTCCTGCGCGCGTCCATCGCCGGTTTGAAGCCCGGCACCAAACCCAAACACTGGCAGGAGGCCGCCGAAGAAATGATGGCCAGGGAATGCGTCGACCTCGGCCTGCTCAAAACCTCGGATCTCCGTGAAAATCCCGAGGACCCCATGAAACGCCCGGTGAAGAAGTACTTCATGCACGGGCTCGGCCACCCACTGGGCCTCGACGTTCATGACGTCGGCTTCACCACCGAACCCTTCGCCGCCGGCTGGGTCATGACCGTCGAACCCGGCCTCTACCTCCGCGACGAGGGATTCGGCGTCCGCCTCGAAAACGACGTGCTCATCACGGACAAGGGTCCCGTCGACCTCATGGCCGACATCCCAATCGAACCCGACGACATCGAAAAGCTCATGGCCTGAGGATCTACCCATGGACCGGTCGTCCGTAGCGGCGGGCGTCCCGCCTGCCGTAGAGGGGGGCGTCCCGCCTGCCGTAGAGGGGGGCGTCCCGCCTGCCGTAGAGGGGGGCGTCTCGCCCCCCGGAATCCCGGTTCAAGGCCCGTGAGCAGGTCGATTTCGAGCAGCCTGCTTCCCATGAAGCTCCTCTCGTCATCGTAATCCTACTCCTAATCGTAATCCCCCCCGCCTCCCCCGGTTCATGGGCTGTAAACAGGTCGGTTTCGAACAGGGAGCTTCCCATGGACCGGTCGTCCGTAGCGGCGGGCGTCCCGCCTGCCGTAAAGGGGGGGGCGTCCCGCCCCACGGAATCCCGGTTCAAGGCCCGTGAGCAGGTCGATTTCGAACAGGGCACTTCCCAGGACCCTTCACCGCGCCTCTCCCGGCGACCGAACCCCCGCTTCGCCTTGGCGCTGGATCGCCATCACCTGGGACAACGCCTGCTGGGCGGCCTCGTTGCGAGGGTCCAGCCGGAGACTCTCGGTCAGGTGCATCGCAGCGTCCGGCCATCGCTTGAGCCGGGCATAAGCGATGCCCAGGTTGAACCGACCCAGGGCGTGATCGGGCTTGAGTCGGACGACCTCCTGAAACTCCGCCAGCGCCAACTCCACCTTGCCCGCCACCGCGTGTTCGACCCCCAGGAGATAGCGTGCTTCCCATAATCGGGGATCCAGCCGGATCGCCTCTTGTAGACTCTCCATCGCCTGAGCCGGCTGCTGATGGGCGGCCTGCGCATTCGCCAGCCTCAAATAGGCGCGGGCATGCCCCGGCTGCAGTCGCAACGCCGCTTCGCAGGCGGCGATCGCCTCCGCCGGACGGCGCTGAGCCAGGAGGGTGTCCGCCAGTTCCAGCCGCGCTTCGACCCAATCCGGCTGCATCGCAATCCCCTGCTCCAGAAGCGGCCTGGCCTCGTCCACCTGGCCCAGTCGACGCAGCAGACTGCCAGCCTGCACGTACGCGAAGGGATGATGCGGCGTGGCCTCCCGAACCCGCTGCCATTGGACCACCGCTTCCTTCAGATTGCCGGTCGCGTCCAGGAACTCCGCGTAAACACGGCGGAGATGCAGATCATTCGGCGCCCGGGCGATCGCGTTGGTAAAGACGCCAAGCGCTGCTCGCGCCGCCGTCGGGGTTTGCAGCCGCCGCTGGCGCAGGGCTTCGCCCGCCAGGGCGTCGATCTGCACCACCTGATCCAGACGGTTGGTGAAGGGAGCATCCAGACAGCGTTGCAACATCAGCTCGGCACAGGAGGCGCGCCCCCAGGGGGTCAACGCCAACCGAGCTGCACAAGTCTCCGCCGATGCCCAATCGCCCGCTCCACCGCCCCGCACCGATTCCGGCAGCAACGCGGACAGCGACTCAGCAAAGCAACGAGCCAACGCGTGGTTTCCTTCCGGAGTCAGGTGAACATGCTCGTAAAAGGCCTCCCGCCCGGCGGCTCCACGTCCCGAAGCCCGGTTCAACACATCCTCCGCATCCACCAATGCAGAACCCGTTTCCGCCGACACCCGCCGAATGATCCCGTTGAGCCGTGAATCCGTCCGCAGCGGAATCGTGTCCAGATCCCGTGCCCGGCCCAGCGCGGCCAGCCCACCCGCTCCGTTCGTCTCCGACGGGTACGCCCAGCCCAGCAGAAACTGCACACCAGCGTGGTCCGGATCGAGTTCCGCCGCCCGCCGCAGTGCGCTCCCATCCAGAACAGGTTCCACGTTCGTCATCGACCGACGCGCGTTGTCCACCATCCGTGCGACCTCCGAGGCGTCTGCCGGAGGGACGTTTCTGCCATTCGCCACACCGAACGGGCCGCTGTCCCGAAGATTCACCGCCACGGTGCTCAACAACACCCGCGCCCCCGCCGACTGCCCCAGCCGCGCCATGTCCCGCAAGTTCTGCTCAAAGGCATGATAAACCGGCTCCCGACGGGGCGAATCCCGGGGCACATGCTCCAGTGCCAACACCTTGGGCCCAGCCCACCGGGTGCTTCCCTCCGGACTTTGCCCCAAACCAGCCGAAAGTTTTTCGATCGCCTGTCCCAACCGAGATGCCTTGGCGGCCAGAATCCACCGAACCCAGCCCACCGAGATCGATCGCCCACCCAAGGCACTGCCCGCTCCAAAAGGTCCGAGCATCTCGTTGTTCCCCGCGAACACGATCCAGTGGTCCGCCTCCAAAGCCACCGCTTCCCGGGCCATGGGCAGCAAGGCGTGCGAATTGATCGCCGTCATGGCCACTGCAATGACTTCGAAGCGGGTACCGGGGTATCTCTCCTGAAGCAGAACTTCCAGATAGCGAGCGACTCCAAAGGCCGGCTTCGGATCGCCCATGGCCGCCGATTCACCGAAGAGCAGGATGCGAATGGTGCCGGCTGGCTTGCTCACCAACACACGCGTGGGCGGTGGCACCCTCAACAGCCCCGGCGGAAAGAACCGTCGACCAAAGGCAGGATTCTCCACCCATTCATCTGTGGACGCCCCAGTCACGAAATACCGCGGTGAGTGCCCGAAACCCGCCCAGCGAAGCGTCCCTTCCAAAACCCCCAACACCAGCATCGGCGCCACCAGAGCCAGGACGATTCGCCCCCACCAAACCCGCCCGACTCCACGGCGCTTCTCGGGAAAAGCCTGTTTGCCAGCAAACCCTTGCGGTGGATTGACTCCGGCGTCCTTCAACCCGGAGACCGTAGGCGCCTCCGCTCGCATCGACGAACAAAAAGCCGCCAGCCCCGCCGCGCTTCATGCCAGCGGCATCACTCCGCTCCGTCGTCCTCCGTGCAGGCCGCTGATGCAGTCAATGCATCGACCTCATCCGACAACTTTTTTCTACAGAAACCGCAGTTTGTTGATACAGTGCTCTAATTCTGGATGGAACGCGGCAGTCGAATCATTCGAAGGGCTCATTTCATGGACTTCCCCATGGGGTGCCCGCGGAGGAGACGGCTCGATCCAGCGGTGCAACCCACCGTCCGCAATCTGTAAAGACCCGTTAACCAAGACGTCATCATGTCACGGCAATCGATCATTCCACGATGCAGGCTCCTCTCAGGGGCCTGCATCCTTGCGGCATCGGCCTTTGCGGCCCATGCCGTCACCGATAAGGTCTTTGATTTCAACTCAGACCCCAGCGGGGTGCTGAATACCTACGGAAACGCCGAATGGCGCCCCACCGATGGCAATCCCGCCGCAGGTGGCTATCTCGCCATCACCGACGCCATCAACAGCCAGGGCGGCATCATCGTGTTTGACGACTTCGATGACGGCCTGGTGGTCAAGGGATTCAATTTCAAGGTCGACCTGCGCATCGGCAATCCCACCGGCAACGACGGAAGACCTGCCGACGGGTTTAGCGTCAACTTCGCCCGCGAAAACGATCCCATCGTCGTCAAAGCCACCAACGGCGAGACCCCGGATGGCTACGGCGACTCCGCCGGCGCCCATGAATTCGGCACGCGCACCGGCATCGCGGTCAGCTTCGATACCTGGTCGGGCAACACGCTGCCGGACGGTCCAGACGTCGAAGGCGTCATCGTCCGCGTCGACAACGCCACCGTCACGCGGGTGCCCATGCCGACCCGCAACGGTGCCTGCGCCGACCCCACCAGCCTTCAAACCGGCCCCTACAACGCCGAGCTCAGCGGTGCCGTGGATGAGCTCTGTTGGCAGCAACTCGAAGTCGATCTCAACGACGCGGCTCAGCTCTCGGTGAAATGGAAGGGAACCACCCTGTTGGATAAGTACCAGACGGCATTCCTTCCCAGTCGCGGCCGCATCGTTTTCATGGGCCGCACCGGCGGCGCCAATCAAAACAACCACATCGACAACGTCCGCATCACCACCCTGCCGGCCAGCACCGCCACGGTCAGCGGCCTGACCCCGCGCATCAACGGCTTCGAGGTCAAAATAGAAGACGCTCCGGGCAGCGTCGTCACCGCCGCCTCAGTCGCCGCCAAACTCGACGGAGCCACCGTCACGGTCACCGCCACCAAACAGGGCGGCACCACCACGGTCCTGTACGCCGCTCCCGCCGGAGGGCGCTTCGTCTCAGGCTCACCCCACTCGGTCGAGCTGACGTTCCGCGACGCCGCCAACAATTCCTTCACCGAATCGCGCAATTTTAACGCGCCCGTTTACGGCGCCTTCCTCACCTCCACCAAAGTCACCGACGCCAACACTTCCCAGCGCGGCTTCCGCATCCGCCCGCATCAAGTGGACGCCGTCCAGCCCAACACCATCGCCTGGACCGAAGACCAACTCGCCGGCCGCAATGGCCCCAACCGCGTCAACCTCACCTTGTCGGGCATCACCGCCGATGCTGCGGGCTTCATCGCCTGGGACAAAGCCATCGACTTCAAGAACGCTTCCGGCGGCTCCGGCGCGTTCACCCTCGACTACGGCTTCGAACAGGTCGGCATCCCCGGCTTCAACGAAGACGGTTCGCAAAAAGCCAATGAGGACAATTCCGCCCTCGAAATCCTCGGATTTATTGAATTCCCCACCGCCGGCATCGTGACCATGAACGTCGCCAGCGACGACGGGTTCCGTCTGCAAACCGGCCCCGACGCGCGCGACGTGTTCGCCCAGCGCCTCGGTCAGTTCGATGCGGGCCGCGGCGTCGACACCGGCACTACCTTCGATGTGTGGGTCGAAGAACCCGGCATCTATCCGTTCCGTCTCGTCTGGGAAAACGGCGGCGGCGGCGCCGGCGTCGAATGGACCTCCATCAGCGCCGACGGCACCCGTCATCTCATCGGCGATCCTGACAACGCGAGCGCCTTGAAGACTTACCGCACCCGGACCTCGACTCCGGCCTATGTTTCCAGTGTCCGTCCCGCCATGAATGGCACGCTGATCCACGCTCAGCCCGACATCGCCGTCGCGCTGGAAAATGCCGGTGCAGTCGATGCAGCGTCGGTCCAACTCACCCTCAATGGCACCGCGCTCACACCCACCCGGACCACTTCCGGGAGTCAGCTCACTGTGACCGCGCCGACCAGCCAGGCACTGCCCTCCGGCTCCACCAACACCGTCCAGTTGACTTACACCCCGACCGGCGCGTCCCCCATTGTCCGGGAATGGGCATTCACGGTGATCCCCTACGCCAATACCCTGCCCGCCAGTCTGGCCGCGGATCTCGCCTCCGCCGCGGATCCCGGATTCCGAGTCCGCACCTGGCAGATCGATCCCGCGTCCGATCAGACGGATCCAGCCCTGCGCACCGCCACTGAACTGAACTACGCCGAAGCCATCCTTGCCGGCATCGCTGGCCCCAATGCCGCCAACACCGCGAACTTCACGGACAGCGGGTACTTCATCGAACCGACCACCATCAACTACGCGCAGCAAGGCACCGACGGAAACCCCGAGGGCGCGGGCAACTTCAATCCCAACCGGTTGATCCCCGGCATCCCCGGAAAAGGTTCCGCCGACAACGACAGCATCGCCATGGAAGTGGTCACGTACCTGGCTCTGCCCAACGCCGGCTTCTACATGCTCGGCGTGAACAGCGACGACGGGTTCAAGGTAACTCCCGGCCATAACGCCGGCACACTTCCCCTTCGGATCCTGGCACCCGCCAACATCGCGGGCGCCATCGCTGCCGTCCCCAGCGTGCGTGGCGACAACCAAGGCGGCGGCATCTTCGCACCGCTGCCCGCCACAGCCATCGAGGCCGAAATTGTCCATGTCCAGGGCAACAGCACAACCGCCCCCGCCAATGAAGGCTGCGGCACCGCCCTCGCCAACGCCGCCGCTGTCGCCGGCAAGATCGCCATCGTCAGCCGCGGCACTTGCACCTTCCTGGAGAAGGCCCGCAACGCCGCCAGCGCCGGCGCCATCGGACTCATCGTCTACAACAACCGATCCGATCCGCCCATCGTCATGACCGGTGACGCCAACACCCTCACCATCCCCGTGCTGATGATCAGCCGCGACGACGGCGCCAAAATCACCGCCGCCTCCGGCGTTCGCGCCAGCATTGGCGCCGACCCCGCCCTTGTCCTGGGCTCCTTCAACGCCGGCCGCGGCGCTTCAGACACGCTCTTCGGCTTCCAGGTCACCCAGCCCGGAGCCTACCCCGTGCGCCTGGTCTGGTTTGAAGGTGGCGGCGGAGCCAACGTGGAATGGTTCTCCGTCAACAGCGACGGCTCCCGCACCTTGCTCAACGAGGCCAACAACGCCAAAGCCATCAAGACCTACCGCAAAGCCACCGTTGTCGCGCGCCCCACGCTCGCCGCCCAACGGACCGCAACCGGCATGGCCCTCACCTACCAAGGCACCCTCCAGTCCGCGCCCTCAGCAACCGGTCCCTACACCGACGTCGCCGGCGCACCGGCGAACGGACCGTTCACGGTGCCAACCACCGGAGCTGCGCAGTTCTACCGGGCACGCAACTGAGGCGAAACGCCCCGTTGCTTCCTCAAACCTCACAAGACCGGGCATCCGCCCGGTCTTTTTTTTGCCCAGACCAGAGCCCACCTCCCAGCCCGGACTACATTCGCAAGGGCGCACCCGGCCCCATAGGAAGCTCCAGGCCGATCCACAACAGGAGCAACGCCACCCAACTGACCATGAAGACCAACGAGTACGGCAGCATCAACGCCATCATCGTGCCCACCCCCGCCTTGGGCTCGTACTTCTGCGCAAAGGTCAGAATCAGGGGGAAGTAGCTCAGCAGTGGCGTGATGATGTTGGTCACGCTGTCGCCCACGCGAAAGGCCCCCTGCACCATCTCCGGCGAGTAACCCAGGAGCATGAACATCGGCACGAAGACCGGCGCCAGCAGCGCCCACTTGGCCGAGGCACTGGAGATGAGGAGATTCACGATCGCGGCAAACAGCACCACCGCGACCATGAGCAGCATCGGGAGATCCTGAAGCCGCAGGTGCTCGATCAGCCGGGCACCACTGACCGCCGTGATCACCCCCAGGTTGGTCCAGGTGAAGTAGGCGATGAACTGGGCCGCAAAAAAGGCCAGCACGATGAACGAGGCCATCGATTTCATCGTGGCAATCATGCCCGCCACCACGTCGTGGTCGTTTCGAAGCGTTCCCGCCGCGAATCCGTAGGCCACACCCGGCAGAAACCCAAACAGGAAAATGAACGTGGCAATGCCCACCATGAACGCCGACTGCGCGAACACCGGTGCCTGACGATTGACGAGAAAACCGTCCGCCGGCAGGACCCCCCACAGTACGACGCCTGTGAGAGCCAACAGGGTCCACCCGGCAGCCCACAGCCCGCGACGTTCCAGCGGCGACAGCGGCCGCAATTCTTCGCGTTCCATGCCCCCCCGGTAGGGCCCCAGTCGCGGTGCAACGATCCGCTCCGTCACCCAGGTGCCCGCCACCGTCACAACGAAGGTCGAGACAAACATGAAGTAATAGTTCGCCGTCGCATTCACCTGCCGAGCCGGGTCCACAATCTGTGCCGCCGCCTGGGACAACCCCGCCAGGAGGACGTCCACGGAACCAATGAGTAAATTGGCGCTGTAGCCGCCGGACACACCCGCAAACGCCGCCGCAAGCCCCAGCAGGGGATGCCGCCCCAGCGCATGGTACAACGATGCCGCCAGCGGGATCAGCAGCACATAACCCACCTCACTGCCCGCGTTCGACATCACCGCCGCAAACACCACCATGGGCGTCACCAGTCGACGCGGCGCACCCAGCACCACCAACCGCAGGGCCGCCGCCAGGAGTCCTGAATGCTCCGCCAAACCGATACCCATCAGGCACGCCAACGAAATGCCCAGAGGCGGGTATCCCAAAAAGTTACGCACCAACTCCGTGATCATCCGCTGACCACCCTCGATCGTTAGCAAGTTCACCACCGACACCGGTTTGCCGGTGGCCGGATGAACCACCTGAAGCCCCCAAGCCGATCCGATCGCCGACGCCAGGATGACCAGGCACGCCAACAGGACGAACAGAGTGACCGGATGCGGCAAGGCGTTCCCAGCCCGTTCCACACCACTCAAAAACCGCTGAAACCGGGAAGGAGCCGTCGGCTCCGACAAGGAAGGATGGGAGAGGGCGGCCATCGGCGCCGAAGATGGACCGACATCCGGCAGGCATCAACGCCGGGAACACGACGACACCCTGGGCTCCCAGGACCCGAGGGGCGCTAAACCCATTCCATCACCGCGGCGCCGAAGGTGAACCCGCCACCAAAGGCGCACAAACCGGCCTTGCCCTTCGGGTTCTCGCGAAGCAACTCAGCCAGCACCATGGGGATCGTGCTGCTGCTCGTGTTCCCACTGTGCGCCACCCGGTTCACCAATCGGCCCTTGGGCAGTTTCAAACGCTGATCCACGGCGTCCAGGATCCGGCCGTTGGCCTGGTGCGGAACGATGTAATCCAGGTCTTCCACCGCGATTTCCCCCTCGTCGCATGCCTGCTTCAACAGCGCGATCAGCTGCCGCACCGCCATCGGAAACACCTTCAACCCATCCATGTTCACGTTGGGGTTTCCGCGACGACCATGATGCAGAATCGTTCCGTCCTCCCCCCGCGCACTCAGAACCGGCCGATGCAGATGCGCACGAGCCGCCCCGAACCGCGCCGCCGATGGCCCATGAATCAACGTCGCCGTCGCTGCATCCCCAAAAACGATCGCCGTATCGAAATCGTTCGGGTCCGTGTACTCGCTCATCGCCTCGGCCGTCACCACCAGGATGTTGGCATCCGGCTTGGAGCGGCAGAAATCAAAGGCCGTCTGAAGGGCGTAAAGATAGCCCGTGCAGGCCGCGAGAATATCGCTCGCCGCCACATCCCGCGCCGCGCCGTCCTGACTGAGCGCGTGATGGACCAGGCACGCCATGCTCGGGCTGATGGAAATCGGGGTGCTGGTGCTGACAAAGATCGCATCCAACTCGCTCAACGGCATCCCCGCCCCGGCCAGAGCCGCGCGCGAAGCCGTGACGGCCAGCGAAAGCGCCGACTCCCCCGGAGCCAGCAGCCGCCGCGAATGAATCCCCGTCCGCTGCAGAATGTCGTCGGCGGTGCGTCCCGGGAACCTGCGGATCATTTCCTCGTTGGTGACCACCCGCCCTGCGGGAACTGCAACAATCGCGGAGAGCCCCACCACCACGTCGCGTCCCAAGGCCGGCGCAGGCACAAACACGTTCGAAGGCCGGGCACCCCCCTGGCTCACCGCCAGCGCCGGCGCAGGCACCACGGCCCGGCGGGCCAGCTTGGGCGTCCGATTCACCGGCACCCGACGTACGTTCGCAGGTCCATCCGATTCAACCGTCTGAATTTCCGCCAACCGGCTGCCCACCGGAACCTTCTCGTCCACCGGTAGAAGGTTGCGAATCACCCCGCTCACCGGGGCCCGGAGTTCGAAGGTGGCCTTGTCAGCCTCGCAATCCGCAATCATGTCGCCAGCGCGGATGGTGTCCCCGCTCTTCACCCGCCATTCCACCACCGACACGGTCTGGTCCGCCGGACTCGATCCCACCGCTTCGAGCACATGCAGCCCATCCACACGCGCCTCCTCGCTTTCCCAGGACACCTCGAGATCACAAAGGTCGGCGGCGGCCGCCAGGATCTCGGGCAGACCGGGCAACAACTCCAGTTGGTTCAGGTAGTTGAACGGCACATGGGTGTCCGGCCGGGCCACCCGCTTGCATCGCACCGGAACCTTCGCCGCTTCGACCACCGACGACACGACCTCGCCGCCGAAACCACCCGTGAGGTTGTCCTCATGAACCACGATCAGCCGACCGGTCTTTTCCGCGCTGGCCGTGACGGTTTCAGGATCCCACGGGCTCAAGCTGAGCAGGTCAATGACCTCCGTGCTCACGCCCACACCCTCCAAGGCACGAGCCGCCTCAACACAAAGTGGCACCGTGCTGCCCCAACCCACCAGCGTCAGCGATTCGCCCTTTCGAACGATCCTGGCCTTGCCGGGTTGCACCACCTCCCCCAGCGCCGCGGCGGTCGTCGCCACCCCCGGGTCGTTCAGGCAGACCTTCGGGTAGAGAAACACCGTGGGCCGGCCGGTCGACTGGTTGGCAAACGCGGCGTTCAACAGGCCAGCGGCATCGGCGGCCGTGCTCGGCACCACCACATCGATGCCCGGCAGATGCGCCAGCGTGCTGTCGAAGGTCTGGGAGTGAAAGGGCCCCAGGCCCGGGCGATAGCCACCACAAGGCGCCAGCACAATCACCGGCGACTTCCATTCCCCGTTGCTGCGCCAATACACCGTCGCGAGTTCCGCGGCGATCTGGTTGAACGCGAGCGGCAGATAGTCGGCAAACTGAATGAACGCGACCGGGCGCCCCCCCGCCATCGCCCGGCCCACGCTGACCCCGAGAATGGTGGACTCGGTGAGTGCCGAATTCTTGACCTGCCCCGGATAAGCCCGCGTCAAACCGCGCGTCAAACCGAACACATCCCCCTTGGGATCCTCGATGTCCTCCCCGAACAGCGACACCGCCTCATCGCTCGCCAATTGGCGCCGCAACACCTCGCGCATCGCTTCCAACATGGTCAACGGCGCTCCGCCGGCGACCTCCGAACCCGCGACAGGTCCCGGGGCCTTTGCTCCCGTCGCCGCGGGGGGCCGCGCGTCGCGGTTCGCCACCGGGTTGGGAGTCAGCAGGGAACGGTCCGCCGCAGCCCGGACGTGCTGCTCCACCTCGGCCTCGATACCCGCCAATTCCGCCTCGGCCACGCCGCTTTCCAGCAGGCGATCCCGCAACCGCGCGATCGGGTCGGCCTCGCGCCGGACCCTCTGCAACTCGGACGTGTCACGGTAAACGCGCTCATCGTCCGCGTTGGTGTGGTGGGTCAACCGCTCCATCTCCATCACCACAATCGCGGGTTTGCCGGTTCGAACCTCCGCCACCACCGGACCCAGTGCCTCGGAACAGGCCATCACGTCCCGGCCGTCCATCCGATACACCGTGAGCCCGTAGAATTCGGCCTGCGGCCCCGACGGCAGATGGTAGAAGGTGTTGCCCGCCGTTCGGGTGGAAATCCCATACCCGTTGTCCTCCACGATGAACAGCACCGGCGCATGCGAACGCACCGCCTCCGCGACCGCTTCGAGAAACTCGCCCTGCTGGGAAGCGCTGTCGCCCAGCGCGCACACCACCACCGGACCATTCGGCGATTTGCCCGCATGACCCGCCGAACCGTTGCGGGCGGGTGCCTGGCGCTGGCGGCGGGCCAGCACCTCCTGGGCCACGCCCACCGATTGCAGCGAACTGTTCCCCACCGGCCCTGCCATGGTCAGAATCTTCAGAGCCGGCGAGCTCAGATGGGCGCACATCTGACGGCCCTTGGATGCCGATCCTGCGGTGGCGAGCAGCCCCTGGAAAAATTCTTCGGCAGGAAGCCCCCGGGCGAGCATCAGCGCCTTGTCCCGATAATGCGGATGCAGCCAGTCCTCCGGTCCCAAGTGCCCGATCACCGCGACCGTCGACTCATGCCCGGCCCCGCCGACGTGGAAAAAGCCTTCGCCGCGGTTGACCAACTCCATCTCCACGCGATCGACCTCCCGGCTCATTTGCATGAACCGGAACAGCGTGAGCGCATGAGAGACTTCAGTACGGGGAATAGGGGTCGTCCTGCCTGCGACGACAACGCTTTCCTCGGCGCGAGTAACGGGCGCGGAATCCACGGGCGCAGCCTGCCTGTTTTCAGGCCTTCGCGAAAGACAAACGTGCGCCAGGGATCAGGGCCTAACTTTGACTTAACCGCTTGACGGGACCCTCGAAGAGCATCCCGTGGGCCTCGGCCAGAATTCCGGGAATCCGGTCGGCAAACGGACTGTTGCGAAGCGATTCCTGCAGGTTGGCGCCGTCCGCCTTTCCCCAATGCTCACCCGGAAACCAATGGTCCGCCGTCCCGAGCAGGTTGTAGCGCATCTTCCCCCAGCCAACGATGTCGAGGGCCTTCGCATAGGTCCAGAGCCGCAGGATCTCCAGCACATTGATCTCCCCGGGCACCGCCACGTACTCCGGCAGTCCCTCCTGCCAACGCAGGCACCAATCCCGGCCCAAGACCCGCTCCATTTCGGCCCGGAGCCGCGCCTCGATCGGCGGCAGGATTTCATGCATCCGGTCGTAGTGGTCCAAGGCCGCCACGTGCTCGTCGAAGTCGGACGGGCGCGCCGCCCCCAGACTCAGCGTGTGAACCTGGGGGTTGGCCAGGCACCAGAGATCGTTGAACTGCATCGGGGACAGCGGCCGGCACAATTCCACCAACTTCGGCGGCGGATCGTACAACTTCCCGCCCTTGTCATTCGGGCTGATGATGAAGACACCCATGTCCCGCTTCCTCGCCTCCGGAATGGCCGCCGCATTGAGCTCGTTGACGAAGTACCAGTGCAGATTCACGTAATCGAACCCGTCGCTGCGGATCGCCTCCAGGATGATGTCCGGGGTCGCATGCGTCGAAAAACCAATATGCCGGCAACGCCCCTCCTTCTGAAGCTTCCGAGCCGCGTCCAGACTGCCACCCTTGCGCAACGACCAATTGAGCAGAGTCCGGTTGTTGATCCCATGCAGCGACAGAAGATCCACGTGATCAAGCTGCAGGTAGTTCATCGACCGATCGAAAGTCTTGAGAAACTCCTCCGCGGTCGCCATCGGAGCCACCTTCGTCTGCACGATCAGCTTTTCCCGTGGGAACTGCCGCAGCACCGGCCCCAACTGCATCTCACTCGATCCATAGCCGCGCGCCGTCTCGATATGATGAATCCCGAGTTCCACCGAACGACGAATGGTGGCCTCCAGGTTGGCCTGGCCTTCGGGCGGCACCTCCGACCACGCGACATCCTGCCATTTGTGCTGGTAGCGCATGCCCCCGCACGAAAACACCGGAAGTTGAAGTTCAGTCCGGCCGAAACGCCGATAGCGCATGGCTGGCTTATGCCAAGCTCGAAGCCGGGGACAAAGCCCCAACTTCGCCGAAGTCGCCAAAAAGCAAAAAGGCCGAGCCACGGGCCCGGCCTCACCATCCTGCATCGCGACTCCCGATAGGAGCGAAGACAACGACGGCTCGATCAGGGAGCAGGCGCCGCGGCCTGGAGCTCGGCATTCCACTCAAACGTCAGCTTCACCTCGTCGGCGGTCTTGATGGCGCCCAGGGCCACTTTAGGTGCCGGCGGGGGAATCTCGAAGTCGGACATCTTCACGCCCACGGTTCCCTTCACCTTGAGCTTCTTGGCATCCGCACGCTCGATCTGAACCGGCATGCTGACCTCCTTGGTCTTGCCCCGCGCCATGATGTCGCCCTTGGTGTCGAAAACGAGCGCGCCATCCTTGGCCTCCTTGAAGACGAACTCCTTCAGCTTGAACTCGATCTTGGGGTGCTTGTCGGCGTCCATGCTCTCGAGCATCACCGCATTCATCGGAGCGCCCCACTGACACTGAAAGGTCCGGGCAAAGATGGTGATCGTGGCTGTGGCAGGCAGCGGTCCCGGTTTCAAGTCGGTCTTGGCCGGATCGGTGGGGAACGACGGATCCAGTTCGAGACGACCGGACACCTGAACGCTCTCCGACCACCAATCGTGGATCGTGGACGTGCCTTCGATCCGCATCTTGCTGCCGGGTTTGCCCCGGTACTTGAGCATGTCGGCGGCCATCGCATTCAACGAAACGGCGAACAGGGCGCCTAGCAGCGCCACTCGGGTGATGTGCTTTATGGTCATGGAATTCCTGTGCAGTTGAGGGTTGAAAGTGCTTCGGGGTCGTGGACGGGTTCATCCGGTGCAGCCCCACCGGAACTTCCCCTGGATTCTTGAGTGCCCATTGGACCGCGGGGATGAGGCGGTTTCTTCAAACGAAAAAGCGCAGAGGGGCCAGGGGCCGCCGTCTGCGCTGGAAATCGCCTTCAAAGGATGCGTGGGCTGTTCGCCTTGGAGGATTCCCGGCTACACCTCGAACAGGGACGCGGGGATCTCGATGCGCGCCTTCTTCACCACGGCCTCGTTCCCCTTGAGCGCCATCACGGTGGCCTCGAAACCGTCGCGCCAGGAGGCAGCCGGATAATTGTTCACGGTCGCCGCCTTCAAGGCATCCGCCATCGCCTCCTTGTCGTCGTCCCCGAACTGTTCCACGAAATCCTTCATGGCCGTCGCGATGACGTCGGTGTTGTGCGCAAAGGATTCCAGCGCGTAGAAGAGCGGCGTGTTGGTGTAGGGAGCGTCTTCCACCGGCTTGTCGCCCTGGGCCGCCAGCTTGGTCGCGTTGGCCACCAGCGCGATGCCGGTTTCCTTGTAGAAGGTGTCCTTGCGGGCGTAGACCTCCCAGCCCAGCAACGGAGCGTCCACTTCCTTGAACATCCAGGCCTTGTTCCCGCGCAGCATCACCGCGGCGTCGGACCCGTAAATCATCTCGTACTCGGCGTCGAAGGAGTTCGCCAGGGTGACTTCACAGTTCACCAGAGCACCCTTTGGAAACTCGAAGACCGTCTCCACCGAGTCATTCACCTCGCGTCCGTCATCCCAGAGAATCGTGCTTCCGAACCCCGTCACCGCCGTGGGCCGGCTGCCCAAATACCAGGCGATGTTGTCCAAGGCATGAATTGAAATCTCCCCGATCAGACCCGGGGAGGTCTCCAGCGACAGACGCCAGTTGAGTTCCTTTTCCCGCTCCGGATTGGGAGACGTCTGGCGCCAGCTCTGTTTCTTGTGCGATTGAGCCCGCGCCTTAACGGTCCGACCCGCGGCTCCGGCACGAATGAAATCCAGAAGGAATTTGCGCTGGGGGTCCGATCGAAGCCCGAGACCGGTCTGAAAATTCTGGAAAGGCGCAGCCTTGGCCGCCGCCGCAATGGCCCGCGCATCCTCGATGGTGTGCGCCAGCGGGGCCTCACAGTACACGTGCTTCCCTGCCTTGAGCGCCGCCACCACCACGTCTTTGTGCTGGTGGGACGGGGTGGCCACGATCACGCCTTGAACGTCCTTGTTCTCCAGGATCTTGGTGTAATCGGAAAAGGTCTCCGCCCCTGGTGCGGCCGTCTTTGCCCTGCGAACCATCGCCGGATAAGTGTCCGCCAGAGCCACAATTTCCACCGTAGGCAGGCGTGCCAGGGTATTGAGGATCTCACGCCCCCAAACGCCACAGCCAATCACCGCCAGTTTGACCTTCTGGCCGGACTGCGTCTTGGCCGCCTTGGCGTCCTGCGCTTGCGCCACCGACAGAACCAGCGGGGCTCCTCCAGCCAACGCGGCCAGCGTCGCCGCCGACGATCCCTTGAGGAAGTCTCGACGGTTGAAATCAGAAAGGTCGGAAGAATTCCGAGAAGGCTGAGGTTTCATCACCAAGTATTAGAATGCGTTGCCGAAAATCTGGGCCACCAGCAGATGAAGTCAAGGACGGCGGGCTGGAAAGCCGCATCACCGACCCGTACAACGGCAATCACCACCGCCCCACATCAGAAATGAAAAAGAGGCGGTGGCCCACTGCTTGGCCATCCGCCTTGGAAAGAATCGGTGAATGACCCAAACCGGGGATGCCCCGGCCCAGCCTTTACCACCCCGCCCGATCCGCGAAGCGACCGCTCAGGCCGAAGCCGCGGGCTTCCCAGTCTTGGTCGTCGTTTTCCGAGCGTCCGCCTTGCGGCGAACATAACGCTCACGACGACGACGCTTCTGTACTTTGTTGTGCTGTTTGCCCATATCGATCTTTACAAAACGAGTCAGCCTCCGTTTGGCTGGTTTCGCATTATGCAAGGTGCTGTGTCGTGGTTCAATGTTCTTCTCGTGGCAGGGTCGATGCTGGTGTTCCCGCGGGCTTTGTCCGCGGCAGAAACCCCAACGAAACCCGCCTATGAGGCCCCGTCGGAACCCACCACCAAGAAGTCGAAGAAGGAAAAGCCCAAGCTCAACAAGAGCCTTCGGGTCTATGTCGAAACCAAACACGACATCGAGGAGCGCAGCCTGCCCGCCGTGGTGGGACGCTCCTCGCCCATGAAGTTCATGGTCGAAAAGCTCCCGATCCTCAACGAGGTCCACGTGGAAAGCGCCGCCCTGCTCGATCAACCCGGGAGTTTTCAGGTCCAGGTCAAATTCAACTCGCTCGGGGCACGCATTCTCGAAAGTTACACCGCCGCCGCCGCCGGCCGGCATTTGCTCATCATGACCGAGCTCAACAAGGAAGGTCGGTGGATCGCCGCCCCCCTTATCCGGCGCCGACTTGGAAACGGCATTCTCATCTTCACCCCGGATGCGTCGCGTGAAGACATGGACCTGCTGGTGCGGGGCCTCAATCAAATGGTCGAAAAGAACCGGAAACAGTGGCTCAACTAGTTCCTCCCCCCTCACTTCACGCCTCCCCCTGCCCTTCGGAACGGGTTTCCCGGGGGACACGCCGATGTCGGGCCAGCGTGGCCTTCCTCGCGTTGGCGCTTCTGGCGGCGGCGCCTGCAGGGGCCTCGGAAGCGTTTCGTCTCCCCACCAACAATCGTTCGCTGCTGCAAGCTGGCGGCGAGGGGAAGTTCTTCGCCCCCACCCCCGGGCGCACCTGGACGGCCGGTCAGTTTGGCTGTGTCCGATCCGAAGGCACCCAGATGCACGAGGGGATCGACATCCTCTCGATCCAAAAAGACAAGAAAGGGGAACCGACCGATGAGGTTCGAGCCGCCGCAGCCGGCCAGGTCGCTTATGTCAGCCGCAAGGCCGGCCTCTCCAATTACGGCATCTACGTCGTGCTCCGGCATCGCATTGAAGGACTGCAAGCCTTCACCCTCTACGCGCATCTCCGCGCCGTGCGCGCCAACCTTGCCCCCGGCACCACCGTTCGAGCCGGGGAGGCCATCGGAACGGTGGGGCGCACCACCAACACCCGGACACCCATCACCCGCGACCGCGCCCATCTTCATTTCGAGATCGATCTTCTGATCAACGAGTCCTTTTCGTCATGGCTCAAGAAGAACGAACCGGGCACCCGCGACGACCACGGCCCTTGGAACGGCAGAAACCTGTTGGGGCTTGATGCGGCCGACATCTTCCGCCAGCAGGAAAAACAAGCTGAGGCCTTCAGTCTGCTGGAATATCTCCGCAACCAGCGGGAAATGTGCCGAATCCTGGTCCCCAACACCTCGTTCCCCTGGCTGAAGCGCTACCCCTCCCTGATTCGGCGAAACCCTCTCGCCGAACGGGAAGGCATTGTGGCTTATGAGGTTTCCTGGAACTACAACGGCGTCCCCTTCCGACTCGTCCCTCGCGCCCGCAGTGAGGTCAAAGGCGCCCTCACCACCCGCGTCTTGGAGGTCGACGAATCCGAGTTCGCCAACCACCGCTGCCGGAAACTGATCTTCAAACGGGGACAACTCTGGACCCTGACCGCGCGCGGGCTGGATTTGATCCAACTGCTGACCCACTGACCCGGAACCATCAAGGCAGCGCGACCGGCAAGCGTCCGCCCACGGCCTGGAGATCCAGCTGACCCGTCCTCCGAACTCGAATCGTGCGATCACCGCCCCCCGGACGTGCGACATACACAATGCTCTCCAATTCGTAGTCGATGAGTCGGCTCCGGCTCAGTTCCTGAATGGAGCGGGCCATGGAGAGGTTCCTGACATGGAACTCCACAGGTTGCACCGCGGACGCCAACCGGGCCACCGGCATGCTCTCGCCCGTCAAACCGCGTCCCAGCTTGATGCCATTCACCGTGACTCGATGAGAACCGCCGGTCACCCGGATCTCCTCCGGGGCAAGATTGTCGAGCCGGACGTCCAGAACCGCGGTTGTTTCGAACAGGGTCAGCTGGGTGAACCGGAGGTTCGCCAAACTCACCTCCAACACCGGCTCTTCAGGAGCACTGGCACAGCCTGCTGCGACGAGCAGCGTCAAAAGACCCAAACCACCGCCGAACCATGCCAAAAACGCCTTCATTGCAGCGTCTTGACGAAGGCATCCGCGCGCGCGATCGACGCATTCATGTCCTGGATGAGCTTGCCGATGTCGTTCTGAATGTTGACCGCCTCGCCCTTCAGGGACGCGATGGCTTGGGCGTTGAGACTGTGTTTCAGGGACAACGCGTAATCACGGAACTGAACGAGCACCGGGTCCATGCTGGCCTCCGCCTTCAACAACGCGGCGTGCATTTCCCCGTACCGGCTGCGGGTTTCCTGGAGCTTCTGTCGGCTCGATGACGCCATTCCCGGATTCGAGATCTGACCAATCTCCGTCTCCCATTCCGTGAAAAGGTCGGTGGCGACGGTCTCCATCGATCGAATGCGCTTTTTCACCGCATCCGCCTGGGCTTGCGAGGCATCGAATTCGCCCTGCAACTGCTTGTACGCCTTTTCAAGGTCCCCGCCGTCGAAGGCATACACTTCCTTGAGCTTAGTGAGCGCGTCCTTGAACTGCTCGCTCGCCGCCTGTTGTTCGTCGCGGGCCTCCACGACGCGTTCCTTCAGAATGTCGCGCTTGGCATAGCCCAACTTTTCCCAGGCGGCGTAATACGCGGTGCTGCATCCCGACAGCACAACAAGCGCCAGCGCAGCCAAGGTCCAAATCCTTCGAGAGTCTTGATTCATGGAACAGCAGTGGTTTGGTCGATTGTCCGCCGGAAACGTACCCCTCTCCCTCCGCCGCGAGTCCATCCCAAAAGCTCCTGGTGCCGGGGGATCGCGGACAGCGCCTGGGCCGGCGCGCTGCCTTCCGCTCATCCGAATGACTGGCTGGCCCTCACTTGACCCGCGAGGACCCTGCGCTGGGCAAACGAAACGGCCGCCCCCGAAGGGACGGCCGTTGGTCGAGAGGGGTTCCGGTTTGGACCGGGTGTTCCAACTCCGATCCTTAGAACTTGTAGTTCACGCCGGCGACCAGCTTGAGGTCGTTGCTTTCGCGGTCCGGGGCTGGGTTGCTGACGTACCAGTCCTGAACCATGACGCGCAGCGCCATCTTCTTGGTGATGTCGGCTTCCACGCCCAGTTCACCCGTGAGGAAATACTCGGTCCACTCATCGATCTTGGGCTGGTATTCGAACGACTGCCAGAGACGCGCGCGATCGTTGATTTTCCAGGTGAACTTCTCGCCAAAACGGATGGTCGCGTATTCGCGGGAATCGCCACCAATCTTCTCGAAGACGTAGCCCGGACCCGTTTCCGCGCTCAACGTCATCTTGTCGTTCTTGATGAGGTAGTAACCGGCACCGATGGAGATCGGCACACGGTAGGAGATGTCGGCAATCGAGTCGTTCAGCGCTTCTGCTCGGCCGAACAGGTACCAGCGATCGGTCAGCAGGTAGTTGTATTGGCCGAAACCCTTGATGAAACCCACGTTCTGAGTTCCGTCATTCTCGCCGTAACCGGCATCCACGCCAGCCGCGAACTCCCCCGTGCTCCACTTGCGCAGGGTCGAGATGTTCAGCGTGAACAACAGGGTGTCGGCGTTGCCGTCCGTCACGCTCAAGCCAACACCGGCGGACGTTTCCCAAGCCGGCTTGGGCGGAACCGCCACCGCTGCGGCCGCGGCGCCCGCTTCATTCGCTGGCTGCGGCGCCGGCACATTGGCTTCCTGGGCCATCACACTCGCAGCTCCCGCAAAGGCGATCGCCGCGCCAAGGACCTGTCTGGTCATCTGATTCATGCTTCGTTCGTCGTGTTGTTTGAAACGGAGACAGCCCAGGCCCGGATCAACGGGCCAAACGCGCCTTCCGAAAATGAATTGAACTGCTGAAATCCAGGTCAGCGAAACGCGACCCCACGGGGAGGATACGGCTTTGCTCCCCGACCAAGCCCGGCCCAACAACAAAGATGGCTCCAGAGGCAGGACTCGAACCTGCAACCCCACGGTTAACAGCCGCGTGCTCTACCATTGAGCTACTCTGGAACCCTGAACCGGGGCCGGGAAGAGTATCGATCACGGCCATACCGTCAACGGGTTTTCTGCGGTTCCAGGAATTCTTTCTCAATCACCCACCCACCCCCACCCTCCCACAACCCCAACCCGATCCTCCAAAATCGAAGGCAATCCGTGCAAAAGTCGTGGCCCATCGCCCGCTTCTGGATAGCCTGCCCCCGAGCTATGCCACGACGTTCCGCGTCCTCCACCCCGGTTCACGCCAGCCCACCCCCCGCCCCGGCTGCCCCAACCCCGTTTCGGAAGCTGATGGCGGCCAACCGATCCGAAATCGCCATCCGGATCTTCCGCGCCGCCAACGAACTCGGAATCCCCACGGTCGCCATCTTCGCCCAGGAGGACCGGTTCTGCATGCACCGCTTCAAGGCCGATGAGTCCTACCTCGTCGGCCAGGGCAAGGGACCCGTCGCCGCTTACCTCGACATCAAGGGCATCGTCACCCTCGCCCAGGAGAAGGGCGTCGATGCCATCCATCCAGGCTACGGTTTTCTCAGCGAAAACGCCGCCTTCGCCCGCGCTTGTGCCGATGCCGGGATCACCTTCGTCGGCCCCCGCCCCGAACTGCTCGACCGCATGGGTGACAAGACCGCCGCCCGCGCCGTCGCCGAACGCATCGGCGTTCCCACCCTCCCCGGAACCCGCGAACCCTTGACCCAGCGTGACGACGCGCTGAAGGCCGCCCGGGCGATTGGTTTCCCGCTCATCATCAAAGCCGCGTTCGGCGGCGGGGGCCGCGGCATGCGGGTCGTGCTCAAACCAGCCGACCTCGCCCCACTGCTCGACGAAGCCCAGACCGAGGCGGGTCGGGCCTTCGGCAATCCCGCGGTGTTCCTGGAAAAGTACATTCCCCGGGCCAAACATCTCGAGGTCCAGATCCTCGGCGACCGCCACGGCAACGTCATGCACCTGCATGAACGGGATTGTTCCGTCCAACGGCGCCACCAGAAGGTCATCGAAGTGGCCCCCAGCTACGGCCTGCCCGATGGGGTGGTCCGCGAGCTTTGCGATGCCGCCGCGCGCATGGCGCAGGACATCCGGTACGACAACGCCGGAACCATCGAGTTCCTCTACGACCTCGACAAACACGAGTGGTTCTTCATCGAGATGAACCCCCGGATCCAGGTGGAACATACCGTCACCGAGCAGATCACGGGCGTCGACCTGGTCCAGTCCCAGATTCTCATCGCACAGGGGCATAGCCTGACCTCCCGCGAACTCGGCCTTCCCGCTCCCGGCCACGTGCCGCGCAACGGTTACGCGATCCAGTGCCGCGTCACCACCGAGGACCCCGGCAACAAGTTCATGCCCGACTACGGCAAGATCCTCGCCTACCGTTCCTCCGGCGGTTTTGGCCTACGACTTGACGGAGGCATGGGCTATGCCGGCGCCGTCATCACCCCCTTCTACGATTCGTTGCTCGTCAAAGTTATCTCGAGTGGTCAGACGTTCGACCTCGCCTGCCAGCGTGCGGACCGGTCCCTGCGGGAGTTCCGCATTCGAGGTGTCAAAACCAACATCCCGTTTCTCGAAAACGTCATCGCCCACGCCGACTTCCGAGCGGGGCTCGCGACGACGACCCTGATCGACACCACTCCCGATCTGTTCACCTTCACCCCGCGTCGCGACCGGGCCACCAAGGTGCTGAATTTCATCGGGAACGTCCTTGTCAACGGCAACCCCCACGCCAAGGGCTACCTCCCGGCGCGCCCCCTGACACCGGCCCGGCTCCCCCAATGGGACCCGCAACAGGCGCCGCCGCCAGGAACGCGCAACCTGCTGCTCGAGCTGGGCCCCAAGGGCTTCGCCGAATGGACGCTGAAACAAAAGCGACTGCTCCTCACCGACACCACCCTCCGCGACGCGCACCAATCCCTGCTTGCCACCC
>CAUJJW010000181.1 GCA_963205105.1 Verrucomicrobiota bacterium
CATGGCCTGGACGTTCGGACCGCTGCCCGTCACGACATACTGGCCTGGGGGGAAGTTCGCCGGCGTGCGCAGGGTGAACCGGCGGCCGTCGGCGCTGCGGGTGACCTGGAGGGGCGTGATTTCCACCGGCGGCCCGAACGCGCCGCTCGCGTCGGCGGGCCAGGCCCGCCGCGTCACCTTCCAGAGGTAGGTGTCCGCCAGGATCTTCTGCACGGGTTGATCGAAGCCAAACTCCAACAGGTCGAGGATGCCGCCCACGCGCACGAAGTTTGCCGGCGGAAATACGTCGAGAATGCGCGGCTGGGGACCCACCCTAAACTGCCAGCGGATCGGGCGACTCCGGACATTTCCCGCTGCGTCGGCCAGGCCGGCGCTCAGGGTCACCTGGTAGCGACCCG
Organism: Verrucomicrobiota bacterium; assembly: GCA_963205105.1. Classification (GTDB taxonomy): domain Bacteria; phylum Verrucomicrobiota; class Verrucomicrobiia; order Limisphaerales; family CAIMTB01; genus CAIMTB01. Next base: position 399 of record CAUJJW010000181.1, read on the forward strand.
TCACGAACGGCGCGGCGCCGTGGAAACGGATCGTGTTCTCACCGGCCAGCCACTGCACCTCCCCGGGCAGGACGACGTCATCCGTGGTGTCGAACTTTCCGTCGGCCCCGGGCGTCCGCACCGTCATGGTTGTCGTGGTGACCGGAGTCACGACCGGCTCGTTGAAGACCGCATTGACGTCCGTGATGACGGCGGTCGGGATCGTCGTTTCGATGGCGGGATCGGCCCGGACCATGATGGGTGCGGTGGCGTCTGGAACAATCCGAGCGGTCAGGAGGGCGGACTCCGTGGCGTTGCCAGCGGTGTCCACGGCTCGCGCGCGGAGCTGGATGGACGGGTTGGCCGGGGAGGTGGCGGGCATGCGCTGGAACACTTCGAACGGATAGCTTTCATCCCTGGCCACGACCGCGCCGTTGAGGAGGAAATCGACGTATTGCACAGCGACGTCGTCACTCGCGGAGGCGGTGATGTGCGCGAGGCTGCCGCCTTCGACCTGGGGTGGAATCGCCGCCGAATCGACGCTGACGGAGACCGTCGGGGCGATGCCGGCGACGTCCAGATCCAGGAAGTTCACCACGGCCAGACCTGCGGTGCCGTCGGCGACGTACCCGCGCGCCCCGGCGATCGCCACGGCGTAGGCTTCGCCCGGTGTGACGAACGTCGTGACGAAGGTCGCGTCGGTGCCCGCGGCCTGCATCCGGTAGAGCGAGACATCGTGAGGTCCGTCGGCGGTGCTGCTGGGGCCGTCGGCAGCCAGCGCCAGTCCATTGCCGGTCAGGGCCACATCGCGCCAGCCCGCTTGCCGCGTTACAAAATCCTTGGCCAGGACCGGGGTCGACGGATCGAGGAGATCGAAGACATTGAATCCAAAATTGTGCTGGGCATAGAGGAGATCCCCGGCGGGGGAGAGCCGCCGAGGCCGTCCTCCGGCCCCGCCGCTGCCGGGGGCGTTGACGGTGCCCACCAGTTCGAGGTAATCGGCGTCCCGGCAGATGGTGAGCATGTTGTCCGTGAGGACGTAGATCAGGTCCCCGCGCACGGCGAGGCTGTCGCAGCTGCCGACCTGCAACCCGCCGAGATCCGCGCCCGTGTTCGAATCGAGCCGGCGGAGCTGGGAGGTGAGATGAACCAGGACCGTCCGATCGCCGAACGCCACCGCCGTGGCGGACTTCAGGTCGGTCCGGCTCCAGAGGGTCACGGGTGAAGCCGGTGTCGTGAGATCCAGCAATCGAACGGCGACGCCTGTTCCGATCAGCGCCAGCCGGCCGCGCAAGGCCACCGCGGTCGCCCCTTCCGGCACGGTGGCGACCTGGACCGGGGCCTGCGGATTCGAGACGTCGACCACGGACACACCGGCCGCGCAGCCCAGCAATGCCAGCCCGTTGTCCACCGCCACTGTAAAGGCCTGCCCGGGAGTGGCGATGGTTCCCACCACACCCTTGGGCAGCCCCGCGCCGTCGAGGGGATGGGTGCCGAGGTTGAGTTCCTGGCCGTCCTTGATCCCGTCGCCGTCGCTGTCCGCCTGGATCGGGGAGGTGCCCAGCACCCGCTCCGCGAAATCGGACAAGCCATCCGCGTCGGCGTCGGCAGGCGCTCCGAATTCCGCGCCATAGAGGAGCGCGTACGGGATGTACGTCCGTTCGCCTGCGTCACTCGATCGGAAGTAAGCCGAGCCGCCGCGGCGGTGGCCCGCGTCGAAGTAACTCATCTGGTAACTCTGGTCGGGCGCGAGGATCAGGTCCCCCACCGAGGCGTTGTCGTTGAGCCGTCCTCGCTGGATGAAACCCGTGTCCACCGATCGCAGCGCGAACCAGGTTCCGGGGCCAGGCAGGGGGCTGTCCAGGCGCGCGGCGTTCTGTTCGTCGAGAGTGTTCCGAATGGCCAGGTCGAACCGGACACGGGCGGCGTCGGGCAGCGTGGCGGGAGCCAGCCTTCGCGTTGAGGTCGATGAGGGAACAGAGTCGGATGCGGGCGCGGCGCCTCCCTCGCAGGGCCGGCCGTTGGCCTCACGGCAATCGACATAGTCGGCGTACGCCTTGTCCACCTTCTGACCCAGCAAGACAACGCCGGCCTCGGTGTAGCTCTCCCGGAGCTCCGCAGTACGCTGCCACTCGTTGAAGGCCTCGGTGTAGAGGTAATGAAGATTCGCACACGGGTCTGGTTCACTGCACGGCGGATCCGGCTGGGGGCCGCAGTAAGGAGGACATCCTGGCGAGGGAGGTCCGCCGCCGGGGCCGCCACCGCCGCTGCCGGGAGCCGTCCCGTGCCATCCCGGCTGTCGGATACCCACGCCGGGGTCGCTGACGGCGAACTGGCCGTCGGCGCTGATCTTCATCGTGCCTTGAGGTTCCCAACGGCCGGTGTCGTGGTTGAAGCTCCACAGAACCGTCGTGGCGCCCGGCGGAAGTTTCAGGCCGGTCTTGGGGTCGGGGAGGTTGGGGAATTTTGCGGGCACCGGGCGGTCGAAGTTCGCGCCGCCGTCGGTCTGCACGGTGATCACGAGCGGAAAATCCAGCCCGGGCGGCAACGGCTCCGGCAGGCGGTCCGGCGGAACGGGAGCGATGCCGACCTTTCCGCCGCGTGTGCCGTTGTCGCTGAAGAGGGCGTTGGCGGGAACGTTCACCTCCACCCCGGCGAGGGCCGGATTGGCGGCCAGCACGCTTGGGGCAAAGGTGATCTTGGTCTCCTCGGTGGAGCTCACGCTCCGGAGTGCGTCGCTCTGAATGAGCGGCAGAAAGATTTCGCCGGAGCCGCCCGCGGGGTTGTTGGTCCTGCCCGCGATCGTTTCCCAGGCCTTGCCGACGAACGGATAGTAGGCCCCGCCCGGCCATTGCGACCCCAAGGCGGTGCGGCCGTCGACATGCACGAAGAACCGTCCGGCGGGCGCGGGCGAAAGGATGAAGCCGCCGGTGGCGTCGGTGGTGGCACGGAGCTTCTCTTCGGCTCCGTCCACGGTGACGATCACGTTCTCGAGCGGCCGGTTGGAGCCGTCGGGGTTCTTCTCCGAGGCAAACACCTTGCCGATCACCGCGGTGTTGGCGAGGCCGGTCACCCCGGCGGTGGTGAACTCGAGGACCCGTGTGCCTCCAGGCTGTCCGTCGCCATCGGCATCGAGCGCAATGCCCGAGGCGTCGCGGAGATCAGCTCCGTCCAGTATCACGCGGACGCGCGCGCTGGCGGGCAGGTTTTCCAGGTAGAAGAGCGTGGCGGTCCGCCGGTCGGAGGAGAGTTCGGCGCGAGCGAGGACAGTGCGTCCGCCGAACTCGGCGAGGAGTTCGTCACCGGCGAGAAGGACGTCGGGCGCGAGCGGCGCGCTGAAACGGAAGATGGATTCACGCGTGACGGCCACCCCCGATTCCCCCTGTGCGGGTGAAGTCTCGGTCACGGTGGCCGCGTTTCCCGTCCCCTGCCGCAGTCGATAGAACTGCGGCCCAGCATCGACGCCCACCGTGACGCTGACGCGGTTGCCCTGGACGACGGCGGGGAGGGCGAGCGGTTCCCAGCGCATGGTGGCGGTCAACGCCGAGGCTCGCTCGACGACGAGTGTGACGCCGGAATTGGTCCAGCTCAGTTCGAGGGTCTGCGAGGACGGTTGGCGGATCTCGACCCTCGGCACGGCGACGGGGGGCAATTGGAGGGCGTTCGAAGCGGCTTGCGAGGGGGCGCTCGACATCGCGGCCAGACCGAGGGCAGCCCAGGTAAGAACCGACGGAAGCTTCCCAATCCATCCGGAGCCTTGAGTCCCCACGGCGCCTCTGTCGCGGGAAGATAGTGGGCGGGTACGGTGGGGGACCGTGCCCCGGAGCGGGTGATCGTTGCCGGTGCGGCGCAGGGACTTCAGCCGATAGCTCACCTCGTACCGATACTGGGTCGCAGCCGAGGCGTCGACCTTGTTCACGGCCGGTTGGCTGGATTGGGCGACGGTCTGGGTAAAGAGATCCTGCATACAACTCGAACTTCCCTCGGAGGTTGAGGCCTGCCTCTCGCCGGAGTCGGTAGCACTGCATTTGGCCATCGGTCTCTTCGTTGCCGACGAAGCCACCCTCGGGCAGGCGTCTGCCGTCGCAGGCCTGCCTCAGGCCCAATTCCTTCGGGAACTTGGCCGCCGCCGAATTCCGATCCATTACGGCGCCGATGAACTCGCCGAAGACCTCAGCGCCATCGCCCAACTCCACGCGAAGTGATCGGCGTCTCCGATACCGGTCTGTTGCCGTGATCGACCTGGTTGGTGTCGTTTTGCGACGGGAGATCGAGGAGGAACTACAATACTTGCAAGAGGTTCTCGTCGGGGAATAAGGCGGGCGTGTGTGAGATCCGCGATGTTTCGAAATCGAATGTAAGAGCCGACTCGAAGGTCATCCGGACAATGTCGGTGCCTGCGAATCATCTACCTCCGCGGTGATCTCGGCGGTGGCACGGGCCGTTGGCCCTCTTGGTAGCTTGGCTCGTGGTCCTTGGGCGTTGCCCAAGGCTGGGATGAATCCGGGCCCTTGGCCCTCAGCCCAGCCTTCGAGGCCGACGCCCGATATGGGCGGCAAGGATGCGACCATTCCTGCCGCCAATGGGATTTTGATCGCGACTGTAATGTCGTCCACGGTCTTCCTCAGGTAGGGGTGCATGGACGATCCAAATAACGAACGAGTCTGTTCGCGCTGCGGAAAAAAGATACCCGCCTCGGCAGCGGAGGGCTGGTGCACCTGCTGCTTGCTTGCGGCTGCGGCCACGGCGAGCGAGGGGCCGGGAACCACGCGAGGGGGTTGGGTGCCTCCCTCGCTCGATCGCGTGGCCCCGGCTTTCCCGAACCTGGAGATTGTCGAACTCATCGGGGTCGGTGGCATGGGTGCCGTCTATAGGGCCCGGCAGCCGAAACTGGACCGTTGGGTGGCGTTGAAGCTGCTTCCTGAATGCTCTGGAAGTGACCCGGCGTTCGGGGAGCGTTTCCTGCGGGAAGCCAGGGTCCTGGCCCGCCTCAGCCACCCGAATATCGTCGGCGTGTATGACTTCGGACAAAACGGTGAATTCTGCTACCTCCTGATGGAATACGTGGACGGCGTGAACCTGCGTCAGGCGATGCGGGCGGGAAAGTTCAGTCCGACCCAGGCATTGGCGCTGGTCCCCCAGGTCTGTTCCGCGCTCCAGTTCGCCCACAATGCGGGGGTGATGCACCGCGACATCAAGCCGGAGAACATTCTCCTGGATGCACAAGGCCGCGTGAAACTGGCGGACTTCGGCATCGCGAAGATGCTCGGCGAGCCCACAGGCGACCCCGCGCTGACCCTCACCGGCACCTCGGTGGGAACGCCGCAGTACATGGCGCCGGAACAGATTGAACAACCCGCCCATGTGGATCACCGGGCCGACATCTATTCGCTGGGAGTGGTCTTCTACGAATTGCTCACGGGGGAACTGCCCCTGGGACGGTTCGCCGCTCCCTCCGCCAAAACGCCGCTCGACGCACGCATCGACGACATCGTGTTGCGGGCCTTGGCGAAGGAGCGCGAGCTGCGACAGCAGAGTGCGGACGAAGTGCGCACGGCGGTGGAGCGCGTGGGAGTCGGATTCTCGGCAGAGGTCCCTTCATCAAAGCAACCTACCCATTCCGGTCCATCTCCCGTTCCAGGGCTTGATTCCTATGCAGCACCCATCTTCGAGGCATCGCTCCCCTACCGCCGGGCAGTGTTGGGGCTCACTTGGGCATTTCTGGCTTTGGCGCCGTTCCTATTGGCTCCTGCTGGGGCCTACGTCGGGCGTCAACTCCAGGCCTCGTGGACTGCAGGCAATGTTCTCCAGGGCGCTGGGATCTTCACGGGACTGCTGGTCTGCGGACTCGGAGGTTGGTTTCTGAAGCGGCGGACCTCGGTATGGCTGGCACCGGTTCTTCGGTTGAGCAGAAGTCGAGGCGAGCCGTTGAATCGAGGGATTGGGATCGGACTTGTGCTGACCTTGCTGGGAACTCTCCTGGGATTCGGCTTCGGGATCTTTAGGGCGGTCCCCATGCTGTTCGAACGTTGGTCCGTCCAAAGGAATGGGTTTGCTCATGCCTCTATGACGTTCTGGGTGGCGAGTGTCCCACTGGCATTACTGTGGGGCTGGAGGCGGGGCTCCCGGGCGCAGTCACACAAGGACTTGGTGGCGCCGGGACCGATGCCTGGGTCGGCCGAGTGGGTGGCGTTGTCGATGTTGGCGTATGCCGTGCTGGCGAGCCTGGCGGTGGTCATTCGGCGCTCCGATGGCATCACAGTCCTCCTTGGGGGAAGCGAGTATGCTATTCCAGTGTGCCTGGCGTGGTGGTCCCGCAGTCGGTTTTGGCGCGGGATGGCCCAGGTGATTTCGGCTTATACGGTGGCAACTCTGTTGATCGCCGCAGGCGTGTGGCTGTACTGGACGGTCCAGGTCACCCAACCGACTGTGACTGGCGAGATACCGTCGGAACTCGGCGAGGCCCCACCCTGGTGGATCCTTCTCTCGGTCCTGGGCGGTCTGATTCTCCATTCCGTCGCCTTGGCCTCGTTCAACGGTCGTCAGGCCCGCCGGGCCTTTGGATTGCAGGAGCGCCACCCTAACCCGACCCCAGCTGCAACGGAGACTTCCAAGAGCCCTGCATGAACACCACGCCTTCCGAGGACCCAAGAAGGTCTTTCGCCACAACGCGTTGGACCGCGGTGATGAAGTCGCACGGGGACTCGGAAATGGCGCGCGAGGCATTGGGCGAACTCTGTGCCGCGTATTGGCATCCGGTTCATGCCTTCATCCGACGCCGCGTGCGCGACGACGAGAACGCCCGGGACCTGACGCAGGAGTTGTTCGCCCGGCTTCTCGGTGGAAACGGGGTAGCCGGAGCTGACCCAGCGCGCGGAAGATTTCGAACCTTCCTTCTCGGAGCGGTGAAACACTTCCTTTCGGACATGGCGGACAAGGCCAAAGCGGCCAAGCGCGGCGGTGAACACTCGTGCATCTCCATGGAATCACTCGCTGGCGACACGGATTCCGCTGGTCTGCTGGAAGTCGCCGAGAAGCCTGCCAATCGGAGCTTCGACCGCGAATGGGCGGTGAACGTGGTGAACCGGGCCTTGGTGGCACTCGCGCCGGAGCCTCAACAGGAAGGTCGCCGCGAGGCACTAGAGATTCTCAAGCCCTGGCTTCTCGGCGAACCCCCGGACACATCGCAGGCGGAAGCAGCGGCGCGCCTCGGTTGGACCGAGAACGCGGTCCGTGTGGCCATCCACCGGCTCCGACGGCGATTTCGCGAACTGGTCCGGCGGGAGATCGCCCAGACGGTCGGAACTGAGGCGGAGATCCAGGAGGAACTGCGTTACCTGCTGGAGGTTCTGGTGGGGGAATGAAACAGCGTACCGAAACCAGATGGAAGAGCGTACGTAACGGTCCTTCGGACGACTTCATCGATGGCACAATCAACCTCAAGTCCGGCACCGCAGCAAAGTGCCAGGCGTTGAAGGTGCCCACGGGCGATCCCCGCTCTCGTTGAGCTCCAGCCAGAACCCAATGTCGGGTAGGGTTTCACCCCATTGGAGGGCCACAGAACATGTCGCAAAGTAAAGCCGTACTCGTGCCAGGGCATCGAGTCCGTGGAGAGATGCGTTCTCTGGCGATGTTTCACTTTGATCTTCGGCGCATCGCCTCCACCAGCGGCATTCCAAACACCACGCTTCATGTCGCCAGCAGGTTCATTCTGCGGCGGCACGGTGGATGGCAATGGCCAATGCCCATGGCTTCGAGGAACACATCAAGTGCTTCATTCATCGCCAAGTGCCCAATCGCCACACGTTCCACTCCCAATTCACTCATCCAGTTGGCCAACCAAATGACCCCGCTCACCACCAGCCGCGAAATCCGTCTCGCCTCACGCCCCAAGGGTATTCCCACAGCTGCCAATTTTGCCTTGGCCCAAATCACGCTTCCACGGCTGCAAGCTCAGCAGGTGCTGGTGCGAAACCTCTTCATGTCTGTTGATCCCTACATGCGAGGTCGAATGAACGAGGGAAAATCGTACGTGCCGCCGTTTACGATCGGTCAGGCCCTCGAGGGTGGAGCTATCGGGGAGGTATTTCACTCCGAGGCGAAAGAGTTCAAAGCCGGCGATGTGGTCACGTCGCGCTACGGCTGGCGGGAAGCCTTTGTGGCGGCGCCGACGGACCTCCGTGCAGTGGACAACGCGGTCCAACCTCTGTCCGTTTACCTCGGCACTCTCGGTATGACGGGCATGACGGCTTGGGCGGGCCTGACACTCCTCAATGTGAAAGCCGGTGATGTCATCTTCATTTCCGGCGCCGCGGGTGCCGTCGGTAATATGGCAGGCCAAATCGCGAAGCTGCGCGGCTGCCGGGTGATTGGCTCAGCCGGTACCGATAGGAAGGTGCGAAGTCTGGTGGATGATTGCGGATTCGACGCCGCCTTCAACTACAAGGCAGGGCCGATGCTCGATCAACTGAACCGCGTCGCACCCGACGGAATCGATGTCTACTTTGACAATGTTGGCGGAGAATCACTCGAGGCCGCGCTCTCTGCTCTGCGCATACACGGCCGGATCATCGCTTGTGGCGGTATCTCCTCCTACAACGACGAGAAACCGAAGCCCGGCCCCGCCAATCTCTTCAACGTCACAACCAAACGACTCGCCATGAAGGGACTGATCGTGGGCGACTGGCTGGACCGTCAGAGCGAGTTTGACGCGGAAGTGGGCGGATACTTCCGGGCCGGCAAACTCAAAACCTTGGAAACAGTGGTGGAAGGGATCGACCACGCCGTGGATGCATTTCTCGGGCTCTTCTCAGGGAAGAACATGGGCAAGATGATCGTGAAACTGACGTGAATTCCTCTGTCAGGTGATCGCCTGGATTGTCGGGGTTCGTCGATCCAACCGAGGCTTCACATGAACATGGATTGCGCGAATCCCAACTACCGGGAAAGAACTTCGGACCTGATGCACGTTTCCTGGCTCAAGGCGCTGCCTTGGCCACTCGACTAGCGATCCAGCCCCAGAAATCTCCGATGCCTGTAACACTATCGCGCTCCACCGCCATCATGTTGCTTGCCCATCTCCTCCTGCACAGTCGCGTCGGCAAACCAAGATTGCAGGCCGCCTCGTGGGCGGACTGCAATCTTGGATCCCACATGCGGCGTAAGAAACCCGCTACTGTCCCACGACAGAAATTGAGGACCTAGGGCGCCCGGGAACCGACGATTTCACGGGCCGGCTTGGTGGAACCCGTCGGCTGGTTCGCATCCTTACCCATCGGTCGTCCAACATGGTGCCAGGCATCACGCGTGGCTTGCTTGGCCTTAATCCAACTCAACCCCGAGTTGCCATTGGATTTTTCGTAGTTTCTTTGAAGATCAGCCTCGACCTCCTCGTACGATTTGCCCGGATAAAGTCCGCGTCCCTCATAGCCGGTGCGGTAAGCCGGCTGGTAGGTTTCGAAAGCGGCACCTGCGTCCACATACTTTCGTTTTGTGAAATTGGCCCTCCAGTACGTGTCTTCGACCGTGGGATCGACTTTCTCGGCGACGCCCTTGCCCGCCAGTCCGCCGGCAACAGCACCCGCCACAAGCCCGACGGCAGCCCCAACCGGGCCAGCGATGGCTCCCACGGCGGCGCCCGCCACCGCTCCTCCCACCGCCCCGACCCCTGTGCCGACCGGATGTGCACCGGGTGCTCCCGTGATGGGATCACGGTTTGCGTCGGTTCCTTTGGCCTGTGCTTCCTTTTTACCTTGTTCTGATTTCATGGATTGGATGTCTCTACCGAGTTTCATCTCAGCCAAGTCGTTCAGCCGAGAGTGTTCTATGGGGCAATCGTAGCGACACACGGGAATCCAGGTATGGGGTGTAACCCGACCTCGTCTGGATGATAGAAGACAATGGGATCGGGTCCCGATAATCAACAATGGGAGTGGCCCTGCAAACGCGACGAGATCACTCGTGGTCAGCAATGCCTCCGACATCGCAAGCCTTATCCGAGCGAATGAGCGGGTTGCCGAAGTCCAATATGGATTTTCGGAGGTTCAAGGACAGCAGATAAGGGTCTTTGTAATACCCATCCCGCAGAGCACCAGGCCCCGGAGGGGGGGATTGCATTTTCTGAAGGGTCCCGAGAGGACCGAGGAGCAGATCGAGCAAGAGCATGCGCGGGAGAGGGAAGCCGATCGACTTGCAGGACGGAATACCGAGTGCGCGAAGCGCCATGCGGCTCTACAAAAGGGCCGCATGGCGGTTCAGGTCGGGCAAACTCTGCAGGAGGTAGTAGAAATTATGGGCCAACCCGATGTGATCTATTTTGAAGAGAGGATGGATGATCACCACGTCGTGGTTAGGCCAGGTACGCGCGCTGATTTAAAAGGTAGTGGTTCAGACGGCTTTCTCATTTACTCGCCTTTCGAAGATTCATCGCTGAGACGCCCGTACCCCACGGGTATTTTGCATTACCACAACGTGACCCTTACTATTGGAAGGGATTTGAGAGTTCCATGGATTGGCTCCAAGTAGTCCAACACTCTGTGGCTCGGTGCCTCCGTGGTTCATTCGACAAAGGGATATGAGCCTCGTCGCGCCCGTCAAAGGTCCTGCCGGTCGCCAACTCACTGCTCTGCCAGAATCGAGCTTCTCGTCACCACCGCACTTCAGCACAGCTCGCCGTGCCTGGTGTGTTTGGCCATTGGTCTCTTCGTGTCCGAGGAAGCCACCCTCGGGCAGACTTCTGCCGTCGCAGCCCTATCTCAGGCCCCAGTCCTGCTCGATGTTGGCCGAAGCCGAATTTCGATCCATGACGGCGCCAATGAACTCGCCAAAGACCTCAGTGCCATCGCCCCACTCCACGCGATGTGATCGGCCTGCCGTGTGGTCCCAGGGCATGCCAACAACTACGAGATGCCCTGCACCGCTCGGAATCCGTGACCTATCCCGAACTGCACGACAGGCCAGGAGGGCGCTTGCCCACCGCATGTCGCCAAGGAGGAGGCAGATTAGGCTTCGGCCGTGCTGGATTGGAGCCAATGCACCGCGGTGGAGAGAACTCCGGGGAAGTTGAGTGGGGCGTGCGTTTTCCGCGGGACCCGGGTGCCGGTTCGAGCGCTGTTCGAAAATTTAGAGGGCGGGGCGAGGATCGAGGATTTCCTGGAGTGGATCAGAAGCTCTCGGGTACTTCGCCCTCGACCAGGACCTTCCAGCCATCGGCGTGCCGACGAAGCTGAAAGCCAAAGGTGTCGTCATTGCCGGACTCGAGATCGTGGTAGCCGAGATCCAGGCGAACGTGGTGGTCGTTCGTCGTTCCTTTCAGGTCCACCTTCCAGCCGTTGAAATCCTTTCCAGCAAACACATTGCCCAGCTGACTCGCGAAGAAGGCATAATGGCGGGGAGCGTCGTCTGGCGTGACGCTGGCCGGAAGTTCGATCAATTCGGAAAGCCGGTCCAACCGGCCCGCCGTGACAGCCCAAATCAACGACGTGGCCGCAGTCTCAGCGGTCGTCGAACCGACATCAGCCAGTTCGCGTCCATCGGCCTCCCGAGGCACTGGATTCGGTGCTATGGCGGCCTTGGCTGGCGCGGACCCGGTCGTCGACGAACGGGTCAGGGCGCGCACTTGATCCTTCAGCGGGCCTATCTCACCCCGTAGCCGAAGAAGTTCGATCTTCGACGCCTGGAGTTCCGCATTCTCATGGGCCGCCAACTCCGCTGCCCGACGCGCATCCGACCCGGCCTTGGCGAGATCACTCAGTTCCGTCTGCGCGGCGGCCAAGTCCTGCCGGAGCCGGCCGATGGTCCGATACTGGAGGGCAACGGGCGTGACGACGATCGAGGCAACAATCCCCGTGACGATGAGCTTGGATTTGAGGGACATCATGGCGGTGAGGGCTGGGAGGCTGACCAGGGGAACGGCGGTGGCAGCGGCAGCGGCGGCGGCAGCCGCACCCGCAACAACGGTGGATAAACCTAAGGGCGCGGCATGGACAGCGTGGCCAGCCAGGGCGACCCCGAGGGCCGCGGTCGAGGAGGTAATGCCGCGTTTCGCCAGACGATCTCGGAGCTTGTCCAGGGCACGGTCCACTCGCATGCGGGCGGCATTCGGGGAGAGACCGAGCCGTTGGCCGACCTCGACAAAAGGCCGATTCTCAAAATGGCGGAGCACCACCGCGACGAGGTCACCCTCGCTGAGCTCGTGCATGGCTTCGTCGAGGACTCCGGCAATTCGCGGCCAGGAGGGTTCGTCGTCGGGCGAACTCGGTTCATTCACGGAATCATGCATGGCGTAAGCCGCCTTCTCGCGGTGAATGCGGCGCCGTTCAGCACGGGCTACGGTTTGGGCCATGAAGCGCGTCGTGGTGTAGAGCCAACCCGACAGCGCCGGATGGCGCTGGAGCCGCGCAGCCTTCTTGGCGAGTTCCACGAACACCGACTGGGTGACATCCTCGGCCAGCTGATGATTTCCCGCCAACTGTCGCAGGGCAGCCGAGTAAACGAGATGGACATGCCGATGAACCAGCTCGGTGAAGGCAGGATCATGGCCGCCTTGGGAAAACAGCCGTAGAAGCTCGTGGTCGGACACCACGGGCGATGGGTCGACGGGCTCGGCGACTGGAGAGCGTTCCGGTTCAGGCGGCACAACATCCAGTAATGGCCGCCCGGACCGGAATCGCACAGGGAAAGTTCGGCTAAGGTTCGAGAAGCAGCCCATGCCCACGACTGAGTAATCCCCGAAGTGCCAACGGCAGAAACAACGCTATGCAAATGCTCCACGCCGGAAGGTTGTCCGGACAGGGGCAAGGCCCGCCACAGCGCACGGCGCCCGGATCCCATGGCCAGCTGGACAGCTCGTCAGATGCCTCACCCAGCATCGACGTCAGACTGTTCAACGGAGTGCCCGCGGTCACCGAGATGCCCAAGCTCGCCAGTTCGGAGGGCAACAGCGCCTCGTCGTAGATGCTGATCTCGTCCATCCAGCCTTTGAATAGGTTGGCGGGTTGGCCTCCGGCGTTGTAGTCAAGCACTGCGCCGACCAGCATGGGAGCACCGTTCATCGGCTCGAAGTCGCCGTTGGTGAAGGGATCGCCCAATCCCCATATCCCGGGTGCGGCCTTGGTCACATCGAAGCCCGGGAGCGGCTGACCGTCTTGGTAGAGCGTCCAATCGGCGTCGTCTTTAATGAGAACCAGCTGCGACCAGTCTCCCATGGGGGCCACCGGTTCGATGTGGCGTTGGTTACCCAATCCTTTGCTGAAATAAAAACTCGGGGAGTTGTTGGCGATGAGGAATTGAAACCCGCTGTCTGCATCGGCCACCACACGGTTGTCCGCTTTGGAGAAGAGCTCCAGTTCGGCGATACCTCGCTGGTAACACCCCGCCAGCGTGTTATCCCGCCTCATCGAGAAAATCAGGGTCAGCTGGCTGCCTTCGCCCAGATTGATTCCTGCCGAGGAAGGTATCTCAATGTAGCTGTTGCCATCGAAACGGACCGCCTGCCCCACGACGCCAGCGTCCAACGCCAGCGACCCGTGCACGATTCCATCGTTACCGAGGCCGCTGGTGTCGGCGACAACCCCGCCGATCAGCGATTCGAACGAGTATTGCGCAATCAGATTCGCGAAGGCTGAACCCGTGCCGACGCCCGCCCAGGCGAGCGTCGCAACCAAGACCCCCAAAGCCGGGATGCGGAAGTTGCCTCCCGCCCGCAAACGAAGCTTGGATTTCGAGTAGCCCGCCTGTGCCGGCGGAGCCGCAGAGGTCAACGCATTCATGGAAGTACCTGAGTGAGGAGCCTACATACCGAGTGGACGACATGGAGCGGTTCTGCGCTAACCGGATCTTGGCGAACACGACCGCTGGGTTGATATTTCTCAGCCACGGCGCTTGCGAGCGAAGCTTGGCAGAACTCCCGGGGATTGTGCTGGCTCGACCCTGTTGTCCCCCAGTGGCTTGAAGCCGCGGCCCCTCGGCCCATCCTGCCTGGGCTTGCGAGGCGCCAATCCGTTGTTTCACACTCCATTCATGGTGCGCGCTCTTTCACCAACCCCGACCAACGACGCCCAATATCGCAGCGACCGCATGAGTGTACGCACGCCACCCTGGTGGTGTTTCACCTTGGCCTTCGGACGGCTAGCATTGCTCGGTTGGATGACGTGGATGGCATCCGAGTTGCACGGAGCGACATGGGTTTGCGGACACGCCCATCGTGGGGTTCCAGCGACCCAGTCCGCGGGCGGTGGACCCCGCCAGTACGCACCGGACCGTCGAGCGGACCTTCTGGATCTCGCGCTGGATGTGACTCCCGATTTCCGGGCCCGGACGGTGCAAGTGACCTCGGTGCTCAAGCTGGTCCCGATGGCGTTTCCCTTGGACCGGTTGGAGTTGGATGCCGTCCGGCTCAAGTTCGACTCCGTGGAGGCTTCGGAACCGTTGGCTTCCTGGAGTTACGATGACGCCCAACTGATCCTGAACTTCCAGCCGCCCCTGCCCATCGGCCGGGAATTCACTGTAACCCTCCGAACCCGGGCAGAGCCGAAGCTGGGCCTGTATTTCCGGACCCCTGAAATGGGATTTCGCACGGAGGATGAGCACCTTTGGACCCAGGGAGAACCGGAGGAAGCCCGGCATTGGTACCCCTCCTTCGACGCGCCGCATGAGAAATTCACCAGTTCAGTCACCTGCCGCGTTCCCGACACGATGGTGGTGTTGTCGAATGGCCGAAAACTCTCCGACGAGGCGGCTGCAGGTGGGATGCGAGTGGTGACTTGGCGGCAGGAATTGCCGCACTCCGGGTATCTGGTGTGCCTGGTGGCAGGTCGCTTCAAGTCGTTGGAGGATCGTTCAGGACGGGTCCCCCTGGCCTTCTGGACCCCGACCTCCCAGGCGGCGCAGGCCGAACGGAGTTTTGCCGGGACCGCCCAGATGCTGGAGTTCTTCGAGCGCGAAATCGGCCTGCCGTATCCCTGGCCAAAATACGATCAGGTGGTGGTCGACGACTTCACGTTCGGCGGGATGGAAAACACCACGCTGACCGTGCTGCACGCGATGACGCTCGCCACCGATGCCTTCGAGACACTCTCCGACAGTCGCAGCCTGGTGGCGCACGAGATGGCACACCAGTGGTTCGGCAACCTCGTCACCTGCAAAGATTGGAGTCACCTCTGGCTCAACGAAGGATTCGCCACGTACTACGACGCCCTGCATGCGCGACATCGGTTGGGAGAGGACGAATTCCGGGTGCAGATGTTCGAGAACGCCTCATCCGTGTTCAGCGCCGCGGATCGACGGCCGATGGTGACGCGAAGCTATCAGGATCCTTTGGAGCAGTTCGATAGCCGAGCCTATCCCAAGGGCGCCTGGGTGCTGCACATGCTTCGCCACCGCGTGGGCGAGGATCTGTTCCGTCGCGGGGTCCGACTCTGGCTCGAACGCTATTCCCACCGCTCCTCGACCACTGAGGAGTTCAGGGCGATTTGGGAAGAACTCACCGGCCGCAGCTTCGACCGGTTCTTCGATGAATATGTCTACCACGGACTCTATCCGGAGCTTGAAGCGGACTACTCGTGGGATTCGACGCTGGGACAGGTCCGGTTGGGAATTCGACAAACCCAAAAAATCGAGGGCGATGTGCTGCTCTTTGACGTGCCGCTAACCGTGAAATTCCAGTTGCCCGGGGGAGGCACCCTGCGGCGCGAGGTACGGATCCATCAGGCGCAGCAGGACTTCTATTTCGCCCTGCCCGCCGAGCCCGAATCGGTCCGGTTGGACCCCGACCTGGCCTTGCTGGCGAAGATTCGATTTGAGCCGCCGACCGCCATGTTGCACCGGCAAGTCTCCGACGCGACCGACCTGATCGGCCGACTGCTCGCGGTCGAAGTACTGGGCAAGCGGCAGGATGCCGACACGGTGGCGCAACTCACGCGCGCGCTGGGAACGGACGTCTCGCCGCACCTTCGGTCGGCGTGCGCCCGGGCGTTGGGCAAGATGCGCAACGATGCGGCGCGGGATGCCCTGGTGGCAGCCCGGCGGCAACCGGATGCCCGAGCCCGAATGGCAGTGGTTGAGGCCTTGGGGAACTTCGGAACGGATGCGGTTCGCGACACCTTGCTGGATGTGGCCGCCAACGACCCCAACCCGGCCGTGGGACGCGCTGCGCTCGCTGCCCTGGGACGTTGGTCGACCGACGCGGTACAAGCGGTGGTGCGAGCGGAGTTGGATCGCCCCTCTTATCGAGACACCCGAGCCTCCGGCGCGGTGCAGGCCTTGCGCTCGATGGAACTTCCCCACAATGCGCCCGTGCTCGCGGCCTGGATACGGACCCGGGCGGAGACACTGGACCCCGACGTGTTGGGCGAAGCCTTGAAGGCGGCGGGACACCTCGGCAGACATCTGGAAGACCGCACCGCCGTGGGAGATGTCCTGCTGCGACACCTGAACAGCCCACGGTCCGCGACGCGGTGGTCGGCGATCTCAGGCCTGGGCTCGCTGGGGGATTTGCGGGCGGTGCCAGCGCTCGAGGCCATGGCCAGGGCTCAACAGGATGACCCGTTCCGGCAGCCGGCAGAACAAGCGCTGAAAGCGTTGCGGGAGCAGCGCACGCCGGGAGCTGAACTGAGCAGCGTGCGCGAGGAGTTGGAGCGTGTGCGCGAGGAAAACCGCGTGTTTCGTGAGGAACTGGAGCGCCTGAAGCGCCGGGTGGAAGAATCGCTGGGTCCCAAGACCAACGCACCGGTTTCGCCCTGAGCCGCGGGACCGCTGGCGAATGGCGGCGAGGCATCGTGACGCCCAGCGGAGGCAGACCGCACATGAGTGAAAACAAGATTGCTGGGAGACGATGACTCTTGTTGGTTGTGAGATTGATGAAGATCTCCGGAATAGGCCTCGCCCGGTTCACGGCCGTTTCGTGCCTTTGGGTGTTCGGGTTGGGAGCAGACCGAGAGATTTCCGCCCAACCCATCTCGGCAGGTTTCGGATGGAAGACCGCGCAGAGCGGCAGTTTGAGCACCGCCAGCAATTGGGAAGTGAATGATGAACGCCTGATGGTGAAGCCGTTCGTCGACAACACCGCCACCGTTCCCCCGCGCTCCGGCGACAGTGTTCTGTTTCCCAATGTCGCCGGGGCCTACACCGTTGACTTGACCGGCGCCCCTCCCCTGAAGCTCTTCTACTTCAACGGCATTTCGCAGGCTTCCTTTGTCCTGTCGGGCGGGTTGGTGGTGGATGAATTCTTCACGCCGACGGCCGGGACAATCCTCTTCAGGGGCGGTGGTTCGCTGACGGCGGCCAAGTTTTACTACTCGGGAGGCCAGATGATTCTGGAGGGCGTGCTGGGGCGTTTGCATGGCATTCCCCTGGCTGGTGGCGGGGGATCCAGCGACCCCGCCCACCGCAACCGGCTGTTGCTGGTGAGGCAGGGTGGAAAACTGGTGACCACGGGCAGGGCCAATGTTCCCAGCGTGACGCTGGAGGACGGCTCGGAATGGGACCACCAAGGCGAACCCGAAAACTGCTGTGGCGTCACCCTGCTGGGGGGGAGTCGTTTCAAGGCGGCGGTGACCGAGTCCCGGAGCGGAGGGATGTACGGCGCAGGAGCCAGCACCTTTCAGATCGATGATTTCACCGGCTACGAAGTCCAGTTGAGCAGCGGCAGCCGGATGATGAACCGCACAGCAACGGCCGGTTCCGATCCACAACGTCAGACCACGTTTGTGGACGGCCCAGGCTCGGTTTGGCAGGTGGACGAAACTTTCAGTGTGTTAGGCGCCAACGCCGTGTTCATCCGCAACGGCGGCACCATGACGATTGGGCGCGGACACTTCGACAATTTCGGCGGAGGGGCGCTCGTGGTGACCGGAACAGGCTCTTCGCTCCAGATTCGTGAGTCTCTTGAAATTGAGAACTACGGCACCGTGCGCGCTGAAACCGGCGGGTTGGTGACGTTGCCGCAAGCCCGTTTCCGGGGAACCGGCGCCTTCCTGATCTCCAAGGGTCCCGGCGCAGAATTTCGCGCTTCGGGCCCGCTGGTGTTGCACCGCGGCACGGTGCAAGTGCGAGAAGGAGGACGGGGCAACGCACCGCATTTAACGGTGCACGAAGGCACAGTCCAGGTGTGGCACCCAGGGTCGGTCCTGACCCTGGCCGGAAACCTGGAGGTGGGCATCGAAGGAGTCGCCCAGGCCGACATCGATGCGGGTGCCAAAATCATGTCGGGAGCAGGTTTTGTCGGCGGAACCCAGCAAGGCGAAGGAACGGTCTCCATCGAAGGTTCGGACGCGGAATGGGACCTCAAGGATGGCGGCTTCATCGGCGACGCGGGCAAGGGGCTGGTGTTCCTGACCGAAGGAGGGAAGCTGAAGGCATCAGGGCAAGGTGCCGGGCTGGCGCTGGGCTTCGGCACAACCGGCAAAGGGACGGTTCGAATTTCCACGAAGGGCGCATTGGACGCGCGCTCCGCGACGGTGGCGGTGGGAATGGATGGGGAGGGATTGCTGTCCATCAACGGGGAAGGCTCGATGACAGCGAGGGACTTGCTTATCGGAGAATCGGCTTTCACCAATCGGGTGCTGTTATCCGGCAGTGGCGCGACCTTAACCGTGCTGGGGGAATTGGTGGCCGGGAACGGCGGCACGGGTGTTCTGCAACTCAGGCAGGGTGCACGCGCGGAAACACTCGATCTGCGGGTGGGGGTTGAATCCACCCACCGAAGCGGCGGCGTGGGAGTTGGGACGGTCTCCATCGAGGGAGAGAACAGCCTGTTGACGGTGGCGGACCGGTTCTCGATCGGATCGAGCGAGATCGGGGTGCTGGCGGTCAGTTCGGGGGCACATCTGGTTTTTCAGGGAGAGGAAGCGGTCGTCGGAGGCGAAGGGGTCGGTGTCTTGGCGGTGACAGGCGCGCAGTCGCGCATGGATGCGGTGGCAGGCGTGGTTCAGGTGGGTGTCCAAGGCGTGGGAACACTGGAGGTCAGCAACGGCGGACAATTGCGAAGCCGCGCGGGGAAAGTGGGAATGGACAACGCGGGCCAGGTGATCGTGGGCAACCGCGATGCGCGATGGGAAGTGGGGGGTGACCTCGAAATCGGGATCGATGATGTTGCGGTGTTCACCTTGGATGACCAAGCGGAAGTCCGGGCGGACAAGGTGTTCGCAGGACGCCAGGAAGGAGCGACCGCCACAGTGTTCGTTCTGCGCCAAGCGTTGTGGCGGGTGGAGAAGGAACTGGCCATTGCCGAAGCAGGCGCCGCCGCGATGGTTCTTCAGAATGGCGGGCGACTGGTGCTTCAAGCCGGCCCCCTGGATCTGGCGTCGATGCCTCAGGGCAGAGCCCGGTTGAGCATCGAACTGCCCGGCTCGATTCTATCGGCCTCGAATTCTCTCGCGGACATTGGCGGGCGGGGGGAGGCGGGCGTGCAGATCGTGGGTGGCGGGCAGTTCCATACCGGCCCGGCCCGAATCGGGGTGGAGGCTAACGCATTGGGGCAAGTGTTCGTGGCCGGCCCGGGATCGCGCTGGACGGTGGAAGGAGAATTGCACGTTGGAGGTGAAGGCCAAGCCCTGCTGAAAGTGGATGACCGGGGTGAAGTGGTGGTCCACGGACCGCTCATCCTGGGGCCGGGTGCCGCTCTGGAAGGCGAAGGCACGATTCTCGCCACGGAATTCATCCATTCGGGAGTGATCTCTCCGGGCCATTCGCCAGGCACGCTGCGCCTCGAAGGAAGTCTTCGTTTGCAGCCCGCCAGCCGTACGATCATCGAGATCGGTGGAGTGGAGGCGGGTGCCCGCCATGACGTCGTCAACGTGTTGCGGGGCCAGGTCTCTTTGGGCGGGCAACTGGTGCTCAAATTCATCAACGGATTTGCGCCCCTACGGGATCAGGTATTCAGCTTCCTCACCGCGGCAGGCGGGATTGCAGGGAGCTTTAGCGAGGTGTTGATCGAAGGTTTGGCACCGGGGTTTCAACAGGAGCTGCGTCCCAGCAGCGATGGCACCCGCCTGGCTCTGGCAGCGCTGAGTGATGGGGTGGCGGCCTCGGAGATGGAACAGCCCCGGCTGTCCATCACCCGGTTTGGCCCGCAAATTGTGGTCGAATGTGCCTCCCCTACCCCGGGCTTCATCCTGCAAACCAGCACCCTGGGCACTCCGACAACCTGGAGCAGCATCGCGAGCAACGCGCATCGGCTCAGCTTCTCCCCGAACGACCGGGCACGGCTTTTCCGCATGGTTCAGCCGTGAAGCTCCCACTCATTGTCGACGCCATCGCTCAGGCCACAGAGTCACTTGGGCCACCACCTTCCCGACAATCTCGTTTCGAGTGATCACCGCGTGGACCGTTGGCTCCGACGACAATGTCCGGTTGTCACCGAGAATGGCATAGCTTCCGGGAGCCAGAAGTCCCGGTCGTATGTCCATGTCACCCGAAATCACCGGATAGTTCGCTACCCGAGCCACATCATCGACATAGACCAGGCCGGACTTCACTTCGACGATCTGCCCGGGCAATCCGACGATCCGTTTCAGGACGTAGCCGTTGTGGAGGAGCACAAGAACCACATCCGCCTCCCTGGGTGGATTCGAGTGAAAAGCTTTCGAATCAACCACCATGAGATCCCCCGACTTGAACGTGGGACGCATGCTCTCCCCCAACACGATGGCGAGCCGGAATCGCTCCGCCAGGACGAAGATTCCGGCGGAAATCAGTAAGAAACTGACCCATCCTGCACGCACTCGTGGTTTCATTCGCAGGGAGCGGGATGGCTCACTCCTCACGGTTCCTTGATTGTCCCGACTGAAGCCGGATGCCCTTCAGGAGCGGTCGCAAATGGGGAGGGAATCTGGGCGACGTGAAGGATCGCCCTCTCGATCTGGGCCTCCCGGCCAACCTGTCGCGCGATCCGACGAGCCCGTTCCGATTCCGCCGCCACCAGGCGCGTTGTGGGATGTTGGTAAGCCAAGCCCAAATACACATCGAGCCATCGATCCCACTCCTCCTGCCTTCCCAAGTTAATCAGCAGCGTCTGTACCATAGCCACGGCCTGATCCGTGCCAGAGAATTCCTCGATCAGAAACTCAATCTTGCCAGTGACACTGGCGTCCATTTCAAGCGTTGACTCACTCGCTCGCACCGTTCCAGAGCCCGATTCACGGCGGAGAGATTCGACATATCGTTGGCGCAATCGGTCGAGTTCCGCTTTGACGGCCTGCACTTCCGAGAAGGATTCGCTCAAGGTCACATCGGCGGTGCTCGGCCGAGGGTTCGATCTTTCCCGGCCTGATCCGAAGTGAATCACCTCCGCCAAGCAGTAACCCGTGACGAGCGCCAGGAACAGGGTCCAACCCCTTCCCCTGGGAATCTCCGTCTTCCGAAACCGAAGCCATCGAAGTACGGACGACGATGTTTGCCGCAGCTTGCGGGGGACAAGTTCTGCCAGGGGGACCGAGGGCGAGGAAGACAGGGAAGGTTTCATAAGCCTTCATGTGTAGTCCTATGCAACCTTCGAGGATTACAGTTGTCAACACGAGATTGGGTGGCCTCCCTGGGAATGACCATCCATTCCGCCGGCAGCGTCATTCCACGGCGACCACCCGGTAGTAGGCCTGGGGTCCTCCAATGAAGCCGACTCCCGGCACCCGTCGGGGGAGCGCGACCCAGGAGTCGGCAGTTCGAGACAGGCTCTTCACCGTCCCGAAATGGGACCAGCTCGTGAGGTCGGTTGAGCGCTGAACCTGGTAGGTCCGGCCCTGCGGGCCTTCGATTCGGAGGCGCAACCGGTTGGGTGTCCGGAAACCAAAGGGCTCCGACAAGGCAAGGAGCGGAGCGTCGGTAAAGATCGCGGTGACGGACTTGCTGTCATCCATCCGAAGTTCCAGCGGGTTCGCCGTGCCGGAAGCGTCTCCGCTCCACCTCAGGAAGCGTTGTCCCGCTTTTGGCAACGCCTGAAGCGTCAGGGTCACTCCGATCGGATGGCGGTTTCCGGCGGGAACACTTTCCAAACGGCCACTGCCCTGCACGCCCAGGGTCAGCGCGGATTCCCCGGGCGGCAATGGTGCGAACAACGCCGAGACCGTGGGCGTCGCTTCGCGAACAACCACGTCCAGGGGGCTCCGCTCGCCGACACCAAGATCCCCCCAGCGGACGAAGTAGGAGCCAGCGGCCGGAATGGCAGTGAGCCGGACCGGGTCGAACCCAACCGTCTCGCCATCGGCGGGATCCATGGTGATGGTTCCGGCGCCTGAAACCGTGGTCGACAGCCGGGTACCAAACACCGCGACGGCCGTGGCTTCCCCGGTCATGGTCAGCGCGTTAGTGGGAATGGTGCCTCTCGCCCTGTCGGCCCAGTGTCGGAAATCCCAGCCGGGGTCCGGGATGGCTCGGATCTCGGCCGTCCTATCGCTGTAGTACCCGTTTGCATGAACGAACGGGGACGTCTCGAGCACCCGGCCCTCGCCGAGAACCTCGGTCCGGAACTGGTAATAGGTGAATCCGCCCGGGCTGCTGGCGTCGAATTCAGCCACGACGTTCCGGTGTCGGTCCATGACGACCACCGGCTCGTGCCAGGGCGTTGGGTTGATGTCACCCGACCAGCCTCGAAGGTAGGCCAACGGCAGACCGCCGGGGACGAGATCCTGGATCGGACGGAGGCGCACCACCGTATTGCTGGGATAGAGCCCGCCCGAGGGGGTTAGTTCCACCTTCCCAGGGCCCACCGATCGGACCGATAGGCGAAACAGCGGTCCCTGGGCGGCCAAATCGGGTTCGAACTCCGCGCCGACGGCCTTGTCGCCGTCCATGGAGAGTTCCAGCACGTGGTTGGCGCCCGTTCCGTGGCCCGTCCAGCGAGCCAATTTCCAAGCGAAGGCAGGCCGTGCGTAGAGCCGGACCGTTCGACCCGGAACGTACGCGCCCTCGGGTGGGTCGATGCCCACGGAGCCGTTGCCGACAACGTTTACGGACAGGCGATGGCGACGCTCGGTAGCGAAGCGGATCTGGACCGGCCCGACCGAGGTGGAGTCGCCGAAGTCCCGCCTGAAGGACAACGCACGGAGGGTGCGGTCGGCGGCGATCCGAAACGGCCCCGAGTAGGCGGTGGATTCGGCCGTGGGCAAGGATCCGTCCAGCGTGTAGACGACCGTCGCGTTCGGATAACTGGAGACGAACGACACCTCGACGTCGGGAGTATCGACCGTGGCGGTTTCCCCCGCGACTCGTTCGCCATTGAGGAAGGCCGCCAGGGCGCCAGCCGGGGCGAAGTCTGCTTCGTAGGCGCCGATGTCCGGGCGCGGTCCCACGATGCGCGCGTCTCCGCGCTGATCGGTGGAGAGAGCCGGATCGGCCGTCGCGGCATCGATCGCGGGGCTGTTGGCGAGGAGGGCCTGCGTGGGGGTCGGACCCCCATTCATTCTGAGGCTCTCGATCCTGGGTAAAACCCCGACCCGATCGGCGGGGGAAAGGCCGACGATGCCATGCGCCTCCCGGATCAGGTTGACTCCCTCGCTCAGCACCGGGCCCGAGCCGTCCGAGGGGGTGAGCAGTCGGGTTGCGGCGTTGTCGGCGATCAGGGTGTTGCGGAGGGTGAGAGTACCCGATTCATTGGCAAAGCCGCCTCCGGACGACGGCGCCTCGAAGAAAGTTGGACCGAAAATGGGGTCCCCATACAAAACGCCGGGGAAGGCTTCATTGGCCGTCAACGTGCAGTGAATCAACTCGACGCGTCCGGTCGTCACGCAAACGCCACCTCCGAGGGCGACGCCTCCGAGTCGGAGTGCCGAGGCAGTCATCAGACCGCCTTGGGCCCGGTTCCCAATGAACGTGCTGTTCACGACCGAGACGGCGCCCGACTGGACGCCGAGCCCACCACCGCAGGCCCGAGTGGGGGCGTCGCCGGTGGCCTGGCCTTCCTCGGCGATGTTGTTGTGGAAGGTGGACCGCTGAACGGTGTGGGTCGAGCTCCGGACGAAAACGCCACCTCCGGCGCCTTCGCCATTGGGAGCGCCCTTCGCCCCATTCTCGGTGAACGTGCAGTCTTGGATCAGCAGCATGCCGGTATTGGCGAACACGGCACCACCGAAGCCGCCGCCGCCTTGGCCTGGGTTTCCAGCGGAACCGCCGGGGCCGCCTTCGGCTCGATTCGCTTCGAGCTGGCACCGAAGGAGGGTCGCGCTGCCGTCGAAGAGGAACACCGCCCCACCGAGTCCACCACCGCCACCGCCGCTGCCGGGATTGGCGATGATGGGATTCCGGAAGCCGTCCCCTCCGACTCCTCCCCCGAACTCGCTCCCGCCTGCGGCGCCACCCCCCAAGACTCCTCCCGACGGCACGCTGCCGCCCCCACCGCCTCCGCCCATTCCACCGTCGGTTCCGGGCGACCCAGGTGCTCCACCAGCACCGCCGTTCGGCGCTCCACCCGAGCCTACGGGTGCCGACACTGCCGCCGAGCCGCCGCCAGCGCCGCCCACCGCGGCGTTGTTGAAGAATCGGGAATCCAAAACCTGCAGATGCCCCGCCTGTGAGAAGATGCCTCCGCCCAATCCGCCTCCGCCTCCACCCCCGCCGGTGCCTGTGCCTGGGACGTCCGTCAGAGGTGTCTTGCTGCCTTCGCGGCCTGGGCCGCCCATGGCTGAGTTGCCGGTCACGTCGCACGCGATCAACGTGAGATTGCCGCGGCTGAACAGTCCGCCTCCCCAACCTCCTAGCGTCCGGTTCGCCGTAACGACGCAGTTGGACAGGACCAAGTCACCGGCGTTGTGGACGCCGGCTCCGTGCTCATTGGCGGGGAGTTGGCCGTTTGAAATCGTCAGGTGCGCGAACGTGTTGGTCGTTCCTTCTGCCGTCGCCAACACCCGTCCTCTTCGTTCCCCGCTGACTTCCAACAGGTCGCGACCAGGACCAAGAATCGTCGTGTTCCCTGCCAGGGCCGGCAGCTGGCTCTCCAAGCGGATTGAACCGCGCACGGCGAACTCGATCCGATCGTCGCCGGGACTTTCGTTGGCGCGCTCGATGGCCTGACGGAGCGAACCGTCGCCCCGATCGGCAAGGGTGGTGACCTCGAACGTGGTTGGGAACGTTGCGGGTGGAAGGAGTGCCAGGAGGAGGCCGAGCCAAGACCATGTCACCGGTTGTCGGTTTCGACGAAGAACCCGATTGGACATGGGCCAAGCGTCGCACCGTGGCGCGACTCAGGCAAAATGAGAGTTGCCGCCCAAGAACTACCCTTAGGTCCTTTGCTTCAGCATTTCGGAGCCATGTGCACCTGGCTCGGTGCAAGTCTCACACATGATGTCATTGAGCCTCGTCCTCCAGCTTGGCAGCAGCTACTCCCAGTCCCATCCCCATGCCGCCACCGATCGCGGCACCGCCTCCCCCGCCCTTGCCCCCGAGGCCAGTGTCTTCCTTCCCTCGATCTCCGACTCCGCCTTTCGATGCGCCAGGACGAGCCGGTCCCTGCTGTGGAATGGAGACCGATTTTGGTACGGGATCGAGCTCCAGCACCGAACGGATGAAATCACGCAGCGAAATGACGATCTTGGACATTTCGACGGTGCGTCCCGCAACCAACTCGGAAGCAGCGTGAGCCGCCAACCGCACCTGTTCCTCGGTCCCCAACAGAATGATGTCGGCAAGCGCGGCCTCGACGTTGTCGCGCATGCGTCGCGCGCGGTCCGACGACTCGATCGGGGCTTCACCTTTTGCGGCACTTTCCTTCACTTTCTTGAGATGGGTAGGATCGACGAACAGTGTCCCGGTGAAAGAACCGCCCAGCGTCTTGTACGCAGCAATGAGGGTCTTCAGCCGCTCATTGATCTGTCGGTTTTGGCGTTCCCGGCGCTGCTGAACCGACTGCATGACAATGAGACGCAACCCCACACCGATGAGGGTGATGAAGGCGAGACTGGCAAGCGTGGAAAGCAACGCAGGCCAGGAACTGAAGTCTAGAATGCGCATGCGTTTACGGATGAAAGCACGGTTCGCTGCATGTTGGCTATGAGGAGGGCTCAGTTGCCAGTTGTGCAGGCCCCCTCCAATGACTTTCCAAGTGCCATCCGGGACCTGCACCCAACAGGCCCGGTGACAGGGATGCCGGTATAAGCCAGGATTCGAGCGACGATCAGGCGCACACTCCATTTCCATTCGAATAGCGCGTCAGCAAGGAGAAAGCCTCCCTGAGCAGCCCGGGGTGAACACCAAAAACGGGGGAGACTTTTATGCGGTTCGTGCCCATCCCTTTGTTCTCACCGTGACCAAGAGGGCGTTCAACGCACCGCGCGTCTCTTCGCTGGGCAATTCCGGCAACCGGCTGCCATCGTGAGCCGCCTGCAATTCTCCTCTCAAACGTTGGTATTCTGACTCGTGGAAGGAAACGTCGGCGTCCTCCAGCTTCGACTTCTCCGGCCCTGCCAGCTTCCGGGCAACAAGGTCCGTGACGTAGGGAAGTTTGAAGGTGTGGTTCAACGTCACAAGGTTGGCCTCCACGTCGCCCGTACGCATCAAATGAATGCCCGTGAGCAAAACGCGGTAGACATACAGCAGTGGCTTGACCCTTCGGGGCGACTCTTTTGCAAACAGTTTCCACTGCGTCTCGGCAAACCCGAAATAATGATGCGAGTGGTGCCGCGTCACACAGCCCCTGGCAATGGTCTTCAGCTCCTGATGTTCCTGGGTGGTGAGCACGACGAGCGGAGAGAAAAGCTGCTCCAAAACGTACCCGTTCTTTTTCAGCAAAAGGTGAAAGAACTTCCGTATGTCGTGGCTCACAATGTCCATCTCATACCCGTCCACAACCCGCGAATCCTCCAGCGTCTCATCCCGTGGTTCCAACCCGGCGATGGTCTCCAGCGGCAGCACATGGGAGCCGCGGAGGTCGAAGTCAGAATCGGGAGATGGGAAGCCGTACAGATGGGCACCACTGATCGTGGCGAACAGCAGTGGATACGGTTGCGAGGCGACGATTCCCTGGAGGCATTGTTCGAGGCTCATCAGAGTGATTTCGGAGTTCAGCGGATGCGAGAGACTCCCGCCATCTCGCGCCGCGCCTTGATGAGGTAGGCATTCGCCGCCTCATAATCCGGGCGCTCCGGAAGACACGTCTCCGCCAGGGCGCGTTCGAAGTCGCCATGCAGCTCCCTGCGCCATGAATCCACCTCCGCCCAGGGGACGCCACCGTTCTTGACGGCCAGCAACCGCTCCCGGTGGGTTTCGACCCTTACCAGAACACGTCCCTCGCGGAGGGCCGCCGCACCGGAGATCAGAAGCCGGAGCAGATGCATGGCGTGTTTCCATCGGACCCCACCCTGGTTGCGCTGATCCTGCTCGATCTTCTTAAACTGGCTCAGGGCATAGCCGTTGAAGGTCTGGAAGATCATCTGCGAAAGGAAGGAGCCGCGCATCTCCAGCAATTCGGTGCCAAGTGCCGTTTGCTTTTCCGGCAAGGGTGAATACAGGCACTCCAGGATGTTGGGATTGGCCTTGAGCGCCATCGTCAGGAACTTCTGCAACTCCCAGTAGCAGCTTTGGGCCCCGTTGTCTTCAAACTGCTCGGGAGCGCCGAATAGGGACCATTGCAGGTCGGCGGGTGCAAGGTAGATGCCTCGCCGGTCGGTGTCGGAGTCCTCACCGTCGAGACCATAGGCTCGCGACCCGACCACGCAGCGGTAGAGGATGTAGTGCTCCAGCTCAAATCCTGGTGGAGAGCCGGAGTCGGGCAGCCGGTCTTTGAAATGCTTGAGCACCTCCAGTTGGTCGCGCGCCAGGGAGGCTTCGAAGCCGTCGGGGAAGCGTACCAGGAAGCGATTCTCCGCCTCACCGGCCGGGGTACGGGTCACCACACCCACCGCGCCCCGCGGGTGCACCAGCGAATGGTTCGTGCCACGAACCTCAACCAGCGAGACCACCTGGGTCCCGGCGAAGACGTTGTTGGGTTGGTGTGACATCGCTACCCGCCTAGAAGCGCAGCCCTTATCCCCAGGTCAAGCCCAGTGACAGGGATGCCGGGATGAGCCAGTATTCGAACGACGGTCCGGCGCACACTCCATCCTACCCACTCCAGCATGAAGGCTACCTTTACCCGAGCCTGGCAAGGCCGGTTCGGTGTCACACTCGTCGCGATGGGCTGCGCCATGTGGGGGGGCCGAGCGATGGCCGCACCCGGGGATCTCGATCCCTCCTTCAAGCCTGAACTGCTCCCCGGGGAGAATGTGGTGTCGATTGCCGTCGACGCCTCCGGGATGATCTATGCGCAGTTGGAAGTTCCCCGGGGAGCACCTGCGGAAGCGCCGCTGGTGGTCCGACTCCATCCGGACGGGCGTCGCGACCCGACCTTTGTCCTGCCGTGCGGCGGGCCAGTGGAAGAATGCTGGCGCGAGGATCTGGTGATTGCGCCGGACGGGAGCTTGTATGTGCCGGCGAAGTTTGGCGGAGAGCAGGGAAAGCCATCCCTTCGGCGCTACACGACCAACGGGACGCACGACCCCGAATTCAACCCTCAACTGTCCTTGAATCGCTGTCCGACCGCCATCCTTCCGACCCGGGACGGGCGTGTCTGGGTCGCTGGCACACTGGCGGACGGTCGGGAGCGGTTCCTGGGGTCACTGGAAGCCGACGGAAGGGTCACCACCTTGAGGCGTCCTCCCACGACTGGGGGGGGTTTTGAGTTCATGGAATTGGTGGAACGTCCCGACGGACGGGTTGTCGCCGCAGGACAGTTCCAGTGGGGAGGAGAACACCCGCGCATGAGCACCGCGCAGTTCCATCCCGACCTTGAACTCGACACAACCTTCTCCCCGCCGTTTCCGGCTTCGAATCATCTGCCATTCCCCACGATCTGGACCGCGACGTTTCAGAGCGACGGACGCCTGCTGGTGGGCGGACTTTTCCTTCGACTGGGTGAGCACCGAACGAGCGGCATCGGACGACTCCAGGAGGACGGCGCTCCGGATCGTTCATTTTCCACGCCCCCCATGGACGATGATGTCGAGCGCATTCATGTCGATGCCGAGGGCAGGATCCTCGTGGTGGGAGATTTCCGTCGAATCGGGGGGTGGATTCGCCCGCAGCTGGCGCGCCTGTTGCCAGATGGTTCCGTGGATGGAGGATTCATGCCTCCCACCATCCAAGACAGGATTCAATCCACCCGGATGGCGTCCGATGGAGGACTGCTGGTGGTGGCTGGAGCGAACTCCAAGGACCGGTTGTTCAAGTTGCAGGGCGGAGAATGTCCCCACAGCCCTCCGGAGATTGCGATTCAGCCCAAGCCTTCGACGGGCCGGGTGGGTGGCCGACTCTCCCTGGAAGTCGGGGTTCGCAGCGCGGATTCGTGTCAGATCCAGTGGTTTCACAATGGCACCGCGATTCCCACGGGGACCAATGTCGTGCTCGTTCTGGGGAAACTCACGTCGATCGACAACGGGACCTACGCGGTCCGGATCGAGAACCGCCGGGGATCGGTGAGCTCTCGCGCGGTGTCTGTTGTGGTGGAACCGACCGAGGCGAAGCCGGGCTGGCCCGATCTGCGATTTGGGTTGGGTTCTGGGCCCGATCACACGGTCGAGGTCCTCAGGAGTCTGCCCGGTGGCAGAATCCTGGTTGCGGGCGGTTTTCGAGGATTGGGAACATTCACGAACACGGGTCCGATCGTGGTGCTGCGGGAGGACGGATCGTTGGATCCCATGTTCCGGCTTCGCAGCATCTCGGGAAGAGTGGATGGCCTTGAGATCCTTGAGGACGGCCGGCTGCTGGCGTGGGGATTTCTCAACCAGCCGAATCCGCGGAGGCGACGCGGCGTGATGGTGCTGCATCCCAACGGAGAGGTGGATTCAAGTTTTGGTGACTCGTTGCACCCCAGCACCGAGGTGAGGAAGGTCGTCCGACTCCGTGATGGCCGTTTCCTTGTGTCAGGATACCTGATTCCACCAGCAGGAGACCAAGTCATGTCCACCCTGCGCTTGAATCCGAACGGGTCGCTGGACACGACGTTTCAGCCTGCCGAGAATCCAGGGAGAATGGAGACCTTCGCCGCGCTGACGAGCGGCCGGCTTGCAGTGGTTTGGAAACCACGAGACGGCCATCAAGCCAGCTTGGGGCGGCTTCTGCCGGATGGGATGCCGGACCCGAGTTTTCAGGCGATTCCATTCCGACTGGGAAGCCGCGCCGCCATCATGACGGGACCGGACGACTCCTGGATCCTGGCTGGCCAACTCACGTCGCTTCGCGGGCAAAGCAACCACTTTCAACAGATCATGAAGATGTCCGGTACCGGGGCCATTGAATCGCCACCGTCCTACTACTTCCGCCCGGAACGTGAACCAAGCGCTCTGGCGTTCGATACCCAGGGACGCCTGCTGGTCGCCGGATCCAGCGTGCGTCGGCTCCATGCCGATGGAACAACCGATACCGCCTTCGATACGAATGCGGACAGTGTCATCAGGGCCATAACGGTGACGGATGACGGCTGGATCTACATCGGCGGCGATTTCATGACCGTCTGGGGCTCCCGGCTGCCGCGATTGGCGCGTGTGTATCCCGAGGACAGGCGGCAGCCGTACATCCTGGGACCCTACCTTCAGGGCGACGACGTCGAGATCGCCTTTGATACGCACGACGGCTGGACGTACACGGTGGAAACGGTGGCGGACCTGTCAGGCGAATGGATGGTCGCGAGCCGCTTCCAGGGAACCGGGAAACGGACGATTCTCAAGGACCCCCTGCGTGATTCGGACCACCGTTTCTACCGTGTCCGCGCCGATCGATGACCTACCGAGGAGGTTGGAGAACCCCCACGTGGCTCCCGTACCTCGCCGCACCGACCAGTCGATGCCCAAACTGCGCTTGCGTGACCAGTGAGACCCTCGATGGCGCACGCACGCCATCCTGAGGGTGAAGGGCCCTGAATTGGCTGAAATCACAACTAGGAAGTCCCACTAGCTACGGCCTTTAGGTTGGCAGTTTGCCCTGTCCGTGCTTCCGGCACTGCCTCTAAACTCGGAACCCGTGCCTCGACATGGGCCCCATGAAATCGAAACCGGATGCGTCGGAAATCCAGCCTTCCCGGCACGGTCCGTTCGTGACCACCAACTGGAGCCAAGTACGCCGGGCGGGCGACGGGGATGCCACCGGCAGGGCCGAGGCGCTCGAATCCCTGTGCCGCGCTTATTGGCATCCGGTTTACGCCTACGTGCGGCGGCGCGGATACCGACCGGAAGACGCCCGCGATTTGACCCAGGGACTATTCCTGGATCTTCTCTCCCGCGAAGCCCTGGCCAAAGCCGACCCGGGGCGCGGTCGTTTCCGGACGTTTCTGCTCGCCGCGCTCGGCAACTACCTTTCGAAGCAGGTCGAACGATCGTCTGCGCTGAAGCGGGGCGCGGGGCAGCCCGACCTTTCCCTCGACTCAGAATCCGGCGAAGCATTCTTTCTTCTGGAGGCCGGGGAGTCCTTCGAACCGGAGAAGCTTTTCGATCGGCGGTGGGCGCATCAAATGATCCAACTGGCGCTCGATCGTCTCCAGGCGGAGATGGACGACGGTGCGCAGGGGCGTTTCTCTGCCCTTCGGGGGTACCTGCTCTCCGAACCGGAACCCGGCGACTACGAGGCTCGCGCCGCCGAACTCAAACTCTCGGTCAACGGCATCAAGACCGCCGTGCGCCGCTTGAGGGTCCGATTCGGGGCGATCCTGCGTGAGGAAGTTGGGCGCACGGTCGCCGATCCCGCCGAGGTGGACGACGAACTGTCGCATTTGCTCGGGGTATTGGCGACGGCCTGAACTCGATCCGGCCCATGTCCGAGTTCCCTGCCCCATGCCCTCGTTGCGGCGCACCGATTGGAGCGGCGGCTCCTGGAGGTCTTTGCACGCGTTGCCTCATCGCACGGTTTGCGTTCGATTCGCGCCTTGAAGATCCGAACGAATCCGGCGAGTCCGACGCAGCGGCATCCGACCGCATCGGGGACTACGATCTCCTGGAAGTCCTCGGCCGCGGCGGCATGGGGATCGTCTACAAGGCCCGCCAGCGCTCCGCGAACCGCATCGTGGCGATCAAGCTCATCGCCGCGGGCGAACTCGCGTCCCCGGAACTGATTCACCGCTTTAAAAGCGAGGCCGAAACCGCGGCGGCGCTCGAACATCCCGGCATCGTTCCGGTGTACGACGTGGGCGAAGCCGACGGGCGCCACTTCTTCAGCATGCAGTGGATCGCCGGGGAATCCCTGGCCGTACGCCTGCAAAGGATCCGAGGAGGGACAGCGCCGGCATTCCATGAGACGGAGGCGGCGCGGATGGTGGAGTCTCTGGCGCGGGCCGTGCACCACGCCCACCAGCGCGGCGTGCTCCACCGGGACATCAAGCCGGGCAATGTGCTGCTGGGCTCGGAGGGCGAACCGCGCCTGACCGATTTCGGACTGGCGAAGTGGCTGAAGCACGACACGTCCCTCACCCGACCCGGCGGCATTCTCGGAACCCCTGCCTACATGGCGCCCGAGCAGGCCGCGGGGCGAAACCACGAACTCACCGTGGCGGTCGATGTGTACGGGCTCGGCCTGCTGCTCTACGAACTGCTCGCTGGCGTGCCGGCGTTCACGGCAACGACGTCCTATGAGCTGATCCGCAAAGTCATCGAGGTGGAGCCCAGTCCCATTGCTTCGCGCAATCACCGGGTCGGCCCGGATCTGGAGACCATCTGCCTCAAATGCCTGGAAAAGGATCCGGGTCGACGCTACCCGACCGCCCAAGCCCTGGCCGAGGACCTGGACCGATGGCGCCATCACGAGCCCATCTCGGCTCGGAGGTCGGGCCCCGGTGAGCGCCTGGTGAAATGGAGCCGACGTCATCCGGCCCTCGCGGTGTTGGGACTGGCCGTGGCGTTCGGCTCGCTCGTGGTCGCCATCCAGCAGCGCCAGCATGCGGAAGCGATGCGGGGGGAACGCGATGCCGCCCGAACCGCCCAGCGTCGCGCCGAGAAAACCGTCGAGAACCAGCGCCTGATCAGCGCCGACGGTTGGCTGCAAGCCGGCAAGACGGCCGACGCCCTCGCCGAATGGGCCAGAATCCTGCACGACAACCCCACGCACTCCGTCGCCGCCGCCCGGATTTTTTCAACGCTCAGTCACCGGAATTTCGTCCTGCCCGCGGCCGGAACTTCCTTGCTGCCATTGTTTGCGACGACCCTGGAGTTCAGCCCCGATGGCACGCGGATTCTGTGCGCGAGACGCGGGGAGACGATGCTTCGCAACACGGCCGACTGGCAGCCGGTCCCGGACACACCCACACTTCCGGCATCGGCCACCCGAGCCGCCTGGAGTCCGGACGGCCGGCATCTCGCCCTCGCGATGATCGACGTTGGCGGCCTGGTGGTGCACGACGCCCGGACTCTGGCTCCCTTGCTTCCCCTCATGCCCCTCAAAATCTGGTCGGTGCCGATGTTCGCGCCGGACGGAACGACCGTGGCGGTCGCCGGTGGCGAGGGTCCGCGCATCTGGATTCAGAGTCTGCAGAACGGAACAATTCGCGAATGGGACCTCGACCAAGACCCGCGGCGGCGTTCGGGTTCGGCCATCGTCCAGGAACCCCACCGCGTCCTGTTGCCCACGGAGGCCGGCATCACCGCCTGGCCGCTCGACCCGGGTGCCGCCAAGATCCAATCGAAATCCCTGGACTCCGCCCCGCGGCGCCTGCGAACGCGCCCCCGGAATCCGACGGTGGTGGTCGAGACCGGCGAATCCAGGTTTCTGTTCCTGGATGCGATGACACTGGAAACCGCCTGGCCCGAGATTGCTTTGGAAGGGGCCATCGATGACGACTTCTCGCCGAACAGCTTGCTCTACGCGAGTGCCCAACGCGAACGCTGGGGGCAGTTGTGGGACCTGACCACCGGCGAACCCCTCGGGGAACCAGCTCTGCGCTCCTGCCTGATGCCTCGGCTGCGATTCACGCCCAATGGTGAAAAACTCATCCTGTTTGGCGACCCGGACGGAACGGCCATCTGCGACGCCCGGAACGGGCGGATGTTGTCCCGAGCCTTCCGCCATGCAGCACCCATCAACCATGCCGAATTCAGCCCGGATGGGCTTCGAATTCTCACCGCTTCCGACGATGGAACAGCCATGGTCTGGGACGCGGAGACTGGAGCAGCCCAAGTCGCACCGCTCCAGCACGGCTCCAAGGTGAGGACCGCCCAGTTCGCCGCCCAGGGATCCCTCCTGGTCACAGTGGACACGGACGACGTCGTGCGCGTCTGGGACTCCGCCCACGGCGTGCTTCGGAAAGGCCCCTTGAAACAGCCGGACTTCGTCCACGCCGCCCTCGTGGATTCCTCAGGAACCTGGCTTGCCTGCCTGTTTGGGTCCGGCTGGAACCTGTACTCACTCGGCTCCAACTCACTGGAACCCGTCCACCGCGAAGCCGGCGACAAGATGCCGACCGGCCAATTCACACCCGATGGCCGGACCCTGCTGACGCTCACGGTGACGGATGCCTTGCAGGACAAGGTCCGTCTCTGGACGCCGGGTGAATCCCGCCCCCGATGGGAACTGCCCGAGAAACTCGCCTACATCAGGGCTGCCGTATCCGACGACGCCCGGAGGGTGGCGGTGGTGGGGCCCACCATTCGGATCTGGGACGTCGAAACCAGCCAGCCCGTGGGTGCGCCCATGCCCCGAAGGGACGAGGTCTGGGTTGTGACGTTCGGCCACGATGGCCGTTATCTCCTGACGGCGGGTTCCGATCGGCGGGCCCAAATTTGGGATGCCGAGACCGGTGAACCAACGGCCGAACCCATGCTTCACGAAAGCGCGGTCTGGCAGGCCCAGTTCAGTCCGGACGGCACGCGCGTGCTCACCTCCACGGCAAAAGGCTTTGCCCGGCTCTGGGACGTGGCCACCGGACTCCCTCTGACCGAGCCGTTCCCGGATCATCCGGTGGCAGTGCATGTCATCATGTCGCCGTCGACGTCGGCACGCTTCTCCCCGGACGGTGCGCGCGTCATCCTTCCCTGTGGCGATCACGCGGCGCGCTTCGTGGAACTCCCGCCGACCGAACCGCCGCCGGGCTGGTTGCCTGAATTTGTTGAAGCGCTGGCGGGTCAGCGATGGGGCTCCAAAGGCATCGAACTGCTGCCCTGGTCGCACTTCTACGCGGCGAGGTCCCGACTCGCCAGCGAGGAGTCAGGCGGGTCTTGGCTCGCGTGGGCCCGATGGCTGGTGGCAGACCGTCTTGAGCGCTGCGTAACGCCGAACGCCTCTCGAACCACCCGGGAGCAAGTGGATGATTGGGTCCTGGAGGGAACCGCGGAGAGCCTCGTCCGTGCGCTTCAAATGAATCCCAGCCACGCGCAGGCGCTGGAAATACTCGCGGATCGGTGGACCGGAAGTCCTGTACCCGGCTTTCCAGGCCGAGCTGGGGTGGCGGCCCACCTGAAACGGCGCGCAGCAACGTCCCCGTCGAAAATCTGACCCCACAGGACTCCGGGGGAGACGATCGCGCCGGGATTTCTCAGATTTCCTGAAACCGCCGGCTTTTCTTCCGTTAGAGGGACCGTGAACGCGCTGGCGGGCTGGACCCTCACGACGTTCGTATCCCATGAAGACGCCTACCCTTTATCTGCATCGCCTGTACCGCCTACTCGTCCTGGGCGTGGTTTCCCTCGCCGCGACGCCCGTTGATGCCGCTCTGAA
>CAUJJW010000182.1 GCA_963205105.1 Verrucomicrobiota bacterium
TCTCACCGGGCGGGCGCATGCCCCCTGACCTGCCTCCTTTCGGATGTTTTAGCCTCACAACCCTGAGGCACATCCATGAAGCAACGTTTCCGATTGTTCCGCCGCGGAACCGGTGGCCGGTACTACATCCATGACGGCGTCGCCGTCCGCCAAAAGGCCCTGGCTGCCCTGCTCCTCCGCGAGCGTCACGATGCCGCCCGAATGAAGAGTTGGGTGTGCCCGTCGAGCGCGGTCCGCTGCGTTGCGATAGCTCCAGCTTCCTGGAACAACACAATCCCCGGGAGCCGAGCCGCCCGGAGAGATGCGGCGGTGAGGGGTGTCGGAAGTGGTGCCCTCGCATCGAGGATGACTTCACCGAACTTTCGGCGGCTGGACGCGAAGAGCTCGGGCGCGCTCGCCTCGATCATCCAAAGTGACTCGGGCAGGTTCCGTCCGAGTCGGTCAATCGCCGAGGGCTCCAACGATCCCCCTGTCCAAGTTTGCAGGCCGCGGAGGTGCCCCAGGTACTCCGCCCGGGACAGCACGAGAGTGCGGAGGACCAACCATCCCGCGCGAGCGAAGACCGAGAAACGATCATACCAGTCAACCCCCAACCTCGGACGCATGGTGGATATGCCCTTGAGGAAGTCGAATCCGACGGCTTCAGCCTCCACAGCGCTCAGGGGCGTCGCATCGCGCTTCAGACCAAATAGCACGCGAAGATTGTCCTTCCGTAGGAAGAACCTCGGAAGGCAGTAGCATGGGCCGAACCCGCTGGACCACAAGCAACTGCATGGCCGACATGAACAAGGGCCTCAAACCTGGCGTCGCCCTCCTGCGCGGAGATCGATCACGTCGTCGCTCATTAACCGAACCCCGAGAGGGCGCCCCCTGCGAATTCCTCTGGCACCTCCAACGGCCGCGAGATCAGCCATTGTCGTCCAAAGTCAAAGGCCGTCTGACCCCTGCATCCAGAACGGTGTCGCACAGATCCTTGGGCGACTGCCAGCGAGGGCCACGCCACGCGCGCCGAGGGAATCAGCGTGGCGTCGAGGGCTTTCGGACGCCACCCGACAAGACAACTTCCGCCAGTGCCGCTCACTTTCTTGTGGTGGGGCCACTAAGCCTTTGGCATTCAAGACCGTCAACAGCCCGTTGAGACTCATCGCCCATGCACTGGATTGCCCCGTCGGAGAAGGATGCCGCGACGGAGACGCTGGATAAGCGTCGCTGGAGTGCCGCAGACCCAGTGCGGGCGAAGGTCAACGACGCCATTCGCGAGATCGAGAAGCATAACCCGCAGCTCGCTGGCGTCTTGCCCAAGACCTACAACCTCTTCACTAGGGCCATTCTCAAGGAGCTGCTCAAGAAAGTCTCCGAGATTCCCGCCACCGTGGACTACGACACTTTCGGGCGCATTCACGAATACTTCCTCCACAAGTTCGCCAGCACCTCGGGCGGGATGTTCGTTTCCTCCGCCCGCTTCGTCGCCGAACACAAGCGGCAACACCCGGTTTTGGAAACCACGTCGCCCGCTGTCCCATGACTCCCGAGGAAATGGCCAGAGGGCAGATTGACGCGCAACTCGCCGCGTCAGGCTGGGTCGTGCAGGACTACAAGACGTTGGATTTCACCGCTGGCCGCGGCATCGCCGTCCGAGAAGTTCCTCTCACCACCGGCCCTTGTGATTATCTCCTTCTGGTGGACCGCAAAGCCGTTGGTGTGATTGAAGCCAAGAAAGCAGGCACCACCCTTTCCACCGTGGCGGACCAATCCGGCCGCTACGCCCATAGCCTGCCGGACTTGCTCAAGCACGGGATCACTGGACAACTCCCGTTCCTCTACGAATCCACTGGTGTCGAAACGTTCTTTCGCGACGAACGTGATCCCGCCCCTCGCTCGCGCCGCGTGTTCACGTTCCATCGTGCCGAGACGCTCGCCAACTGGGCCGCCGAACCGGACACACTCCGCCGCCGGCTCGCGCAAATGCCCTTCGCTCATCCGCTCGCCACGACCGGCATGCGCGACTGCCAGGTCGAAGCCATCACCGGCCTGGAAAAATCCTTCGCAGAAGACCGCCCGCGCGCGCTCATCCATATGGCCACCGGCGCAGGCAAAACCTACACCGCCTGCGCGTTCACCTATCGCCTCATCAAATACGCCAAGGCCCGCCGCGTCCTGTTCCTCGTGGACCGCGCCAATCTCGGCGAGCAGGCCCGCGACGAGTTCCACCGCTTCCGCACGCCGGACACCGGACGCCTCTTCACCGAGCTTTACAACGTCCAGCACCTGACCTCGCCGCAGATCGACGACGTCTGCCGCGTCACCATCTGCACCATCCAACGGCTCTACTCCATTCTGCGTGGAGAAGAACTCGCCGAGAACGCCGACGATCTGTCCGGCGCGGAACTGGCGAAGGCCCTGGGAAACCGCACGCGCGATATCGCCTACAACCCCGCCGTGCCCATCGAGAAATTCGACTTCATCGTCACCGACGAATGCCATCGCTCCATCTACAATCTCTGGCGGCAGGTGTTGGAATACTTTGACGCCTCGCTCATCGGCCTCACCGCCACTCCCGCGCCGCAGACCATCGCCTACTTCCACCAGAACCGCGTCGCCGAATACAACCACGAACGCGCCGTGGCCGATGGCGTGAACGTCGGCTACGACGTCTACCGCATCAAAACCAAGGTCACCGACCAGGGCGGCAAGGTGGACAAAGGCTTCCTTGTGGACCATCGGAGCAAAGCCTCGCGCAAGGCCCGCCAGGAAGTGCTGGCCGACGACCTCGATTACACCCCGGAAGACCTCGACCGCTCCGTCGTCGTGCCCGACCAGATCCGCACCATCCTGCGCACCTACCGCGACGCCGTGCCGACCGAGCTGTTCCCCGGCCGCACGCTCCTGCCCAAGACCCTCATCTTCGCCAAGGACGATTCCCACGCCGAGGACATCGTCCACATCTGCCGCGAAGTCTTCGGCGCGGGCAACGACTTCTGTAAAAAGATCACCTACCAGGCCAAACACCCCGTCACCGGCAAACCCGTCAAAGGCCGCGATCTCATCAAGGAATTCTGCAACACCACCCTGCCGCGCATCGCCGTGACCGTGGACATGATCGCCACCGGCACGGACATCAAGCCGCTCGAAGTCCTCATCTTCCTGCGCGACGTCCGCAGCCGCGTCTATTTCGAGCAGATGAAGGGCCGCGGCACACGCGTCGTCACCCCGACCGACCTGCAATCCGTCTCCGGCGAAGACGCCCGCGCCAAGACCCGCTTCGTGATCGTGGACGCCGTGGGCGTGTGCGAGAGCGACAAGACCGAGTCCCGTCCGCTCGACCGCCAGCCCACCTTGCCACTCAAGACGCTCCTACAACGCGTCATCTTCCCCGGCGGCCGCGATGAAGACACGCTCACCACCCTCGCCGCGCGTCTCGCCCGGTTGGACCGCGAACTCGAACCCGCCCAACGGCAGCTAATCGTGCAGGCCTCCGGCGGTCACACTCCGGCCAGCCTCGCCAACGCCCTCCTGCGTGCCTTCGACCCCGACGCCATCGCCGAACGCGCCACCGGGAAGCCAGGCGCTTCACCCGACGAAGTCGCGCCCGAGAAATTTACCGCCACGCAACAGGACCTGATTGCCGCCGCCTGCGCGCCGTTTGACAAACCCGCCCTGCGCCAGACCCTAGAAACCCTCAAGCGCGAGACCGAGCAGGCCATCGACATCTACACGCCCGACGAAGTGCTCGAACAAGGCTTCGACGCCGCCGCCAAGGCCAAGGCCGCCGGGCTTGTGCAGGCGTTCCGCGATTATCTCGCCGCGAACCAGGCGCAGCTGGATGCCCTGCAAATCATTTACAGCTTGCCGCGCCGGAGACTCGCCGTCGGGCGAGCAGAGGCGGGCCGCCCCGATAAAATCCGCCTCACCGAGCCGATGCTCAAGGAACTGGAGAAGAAACTCCGCGACCAGCACGCCGCGTGGACCGAGGACAATCTCTGGAACGCCTTCGCCGCGACCAGACCCGGCAAAGTCAAAGGCCGCTCGCAAGCCGGACGCTTCGCTGACCTCGTCGCACTCGTCCGCTTTGCACTGGAACAACAGCCCGTGCTCGAACCCTTCGCCGAATCCGTCACCACACGCTTCAACGAATGGCTCATGGACAAGGCCAAAGCCGGCGTGAGCTTCACACCCGACCAACTCGCCTGGCTCAGCCTCATCCGCGACCACATCGCCACCAGCCTGAGCATCGAGCCGGACGATTTCGATTACGCCCCTTTCAGCCAGAGGGGCGGATTGGGCAAAGCCCATCAACTCTTCGGCGAGCAACTGCCCAACCTGCTCGATGAACTCAACGAGATGCTCGCGGCATGAGCAAAACGGAAAATAAAAGCAATGCTGTAGGCTGCGTGCCCTCACGCGGCCTCCCCGCTCCAGACGAACCGCATCCACGTCGTCTCCGCCGCCTGCATCGCGTCTGGCCGGATCGTGATGGAAACATCTCCTATCTGCTGACGGCTTGCGTGGAGGGTCGGTTGCGCGTGCTCGACAGCGACACCACCTTCGAACGCTTCGTCGCATTCCTTCTCGACAGCCCGACGCGATATCATTGGTTCGGTCGCCGTTTCGTCGTCATGCCCGACCACATTCATTTGATTGCCCACATGGGACACGATGCGGTGCGCCTCGGCCAATGGATCAAGGCGTTGAAAGCGGTCGTTGGCGGTTTGGAACGCCGCGAAGAACGCCCGGTGGGGACACCGGGCCTGCAACACGACGCACCATCCGCCCCTGTAGGCCGTGTGCCCCCACACGGCGTCCCCTTTCCCCCACACGGCGGGGTCGAACACGATTACACCCGCATCAAACGTGCATGGCGATGGCAGGGAGGTTTCCACGACCACAAATTCCGCACGCCCGAAAGTGAAGCCCGCAAATGGGAATACGTGTGCCTGAATCCCGTGCGTGCCGGATTGGTGAAACGCCCGGAGGAATGGCCGTTTGGCGGCGAGATATTTTACGATGAAGCGGGTGGGCGGAGATTGGTTCGCGGCACACCGCCGCTATTGGAGGCGGGAATGTTGATTGAAGAAGATGGTGAAACGACGCCGCGTGAGGGCACGCGGCCCACAACATGAGCGCGCCATTCCAACATGTAGGCCGCGTGCCCCCACGCGGCGCAGTTCCAACGGGGCGAAAGAAATCTGTAGGCCGGTTGCCCCTAACCGGCGTTCCACCCAATGCCGCCGCCCTGGATCACGATTCGCAAAACACATCAGGCCCTGAAGGGGCGAGAGAAGGCGCTGAACTGCCGAATGGTTGGCGATGGGTAACTCTCGGCGAAGTCACCGAGTCCATGAAAAACGGAATCTACAAACCGGCCTCGGCCTATGCGGACGATGGTCTGGCCTGTTTGCGGATGTATAACATCGACGACGGGAAGATTGCTTGGCGCGACATCAAGCGCATGCGGTTGGAGGAAGCAGAAGTCCGCGAATACGAACTGCTGCCCGGCGACTTGCTGGTGAATCGAGTGAACAGCCGGGAGTTGGTGGGGAAAGCGGTCGCCATTCCAAGCGGTCTTGAGCGATGCGTCTTTGAGAGCAAGAACATCCGGGTTCGATTGCGCCGCGATTTGGTTTCTCCGGAATTTGCCAGCTACCGCCTTTTGGCCGCCGGCAGTCGCTACTTCACGCAGAACGCCCAGCAGGTTGTGGGCATGGCTTCCATCAGCCAGCCACAAGTCTCGCGCTTTCCGTTGCCTCTTCCACCCCTCCCCGAGCAGCGGCGGATCGTGGCGGAGATTGAGAAGCAATTCACGCGCCTGGAGGCTGGGGTGGCTGCGTTGCGGCGGGCGCAGGCCAACCTCAAACGCTACCGCGCCGCCGTCCTCAAAGCCGCCTGCGAAGGCCAACTCGTCCCCACCGAAGCCGAACTGCATCGCCAACGCAAAACCAAATCCGCCCAACTCGAAACCGGCGCGGAGCTCCTGACCCGCATCCTCGACGATCGCCGGAAGCACTGGTCCGGTCGGGGTCAATACAAAGAACCCGCCCCCCCCGACACCG
>CAUJJW010000183.1 GCA_963205105.1 Verrucomicrobiota bacterium
GAGCATTCGGGTCCGCATCATGTCCGATGTGACGTCCGCTGGATTCGCGTCCCGACCGTCCGGTGCCCAGCGACCCGTGAGACCTGCCTGGTAGGACGGATCCACCTCGGTGGAGTGGCTCAGTCCGGGAGGACCTCCCTCCGTGAGAGGAAGCTGGAGCCGGTACGTGTGCACATCCCCGGCAGGGGCCTGGTCATCCAGGGTGATGGAGAAACCATTATCCGCATACCCATAGGCATCCGGATCGCTGCCGCCACGACGACCAGGCCGGTTCAAAAGCACCGCAAACCCGGAATCATGGGAAAGCGTGGCATAGAAATCGCCGTTGAAGGCTCCACCGGCGACCGGGTTCTCCAGGTGAAACCAGACGTTCACGTCCGTGATCACCTCGATGTTGGACGTCACAGTCCGGGTGTCGCTCACCCCGAGCCCGCTCCCGTCGCCTGGTGTCAGCGGCAACGGCAGTCCCGCGAAGTCATAGTTCTGGAGGATGGGTCCGTCCCCAGGCAGGGGATCGGCAAACGGCGACCACGCGGAACGCCACGAAAGCTCGGACGCGGTTTCGAGCAGGGTGTCGAGGAGGCGGATCATGTGAGGAAGGGGATGTCAGACCGGATCATCGGACCGAGACCCGATAGAAACGAATCGGAGTGGTGTTGGCGGCGGGATCGACGACCTCACCGGTTCCCAGGGGACCGGCGGTGCCTTCGGCCAGAAACCTCCAGGACCTCAGATCTGGTGACACTTCCACGCGGCAGACAACGCCTGGAACCGCTCGGAAACGAACGCGCGCCCTCCCGCCTGGCTCGGGGAGCACCGCAACAATGGCAATGCGCGAGGTCGTTGGTACGGAGGAAAACAGCACTGTGGCGGACGTCACCGACGTGAGGCCGTAGGAGTCTTCGACCGTGTAACTGAACTGGTCCTCGCCTGGCGGCCCGGACACGGCGTCATAGTAGATC
Organism: Verrucomicrobiota bacterium; assembly: GCA_963205105.1. Lineage (GTDB taxonomy): Bacteria > Verrucomicrobiota > Verrucomicrobiia > Limisphaerales > CAIMTB01 > CAIMTB01. The sequence continues at coordinate 963 of CAUJJW010000183.1, forward strand.
CATGGGCCGATCATCCGAACACCCGCTCCGGAGGCTGAAGTCGCCCCCACGCTCCGAATCCTGAGGCTGTCGCCGTCCACGTCACTGTCGTTGGCGAGCAACTCAACCACCGAGAACTTCGCCGAACGGACGGGGGGACGTTGGATCAGATCGGGCTGAGCCAGCGGGGCATGATTCAACGCCACGACATGCGCTCCGGTGATCGGCACCGAGAGTGCATCAAAAACCCCGACGCCCGCAAAGGTGGCACTCTGCCGAGGCGCCTGGGATGGCGTTACCTGGTAGCTTAGCGTGCGTCGCTGTGTGCCGTTGAAAGGGCCCCATTTAACCTTGGATTGAACGGCGTCGAATGAGCCGCCCTCCGAGATCAGGGATACAGCGGCGTCTTCAGGCACATCATCCTCGACGAAGGCGAGTTCCACGGTGGGTGCGGGTTGGATCTCGATGCGAACGGTGAACGGGATCCCCGGGGTAAAGCGCGGTGGAAGGGTGCGGCGGATGAGACTGGGAGTGGGGTCAGACCGGCTGTTCCCGGTTGCAAGGACCTTCTGGGCATCGAACCAACCCTCGGCCAGCCATGGAGCGGAGATTCTCAGATCGGCCGAGGACCTCACTTCTGCCTCGAAGTCGCGAGGTTGGGCATCTGGAAACGGACCCCATTTGAGGCGTCGATTCACCGCATCCAACGTTCCGTCGTGATTGGCGGCGACGAAATCCCACCCAGGCGGGAGTCTCAATTCGATGGCGTGCACCTTGGTGGTCGACGACGGAACAGAGTCCAGGCCGACGACAAGTGACTGGCCGGGATCGAAGAATGCCGGCACGGAAATGCCCAGGGAACTGGGGGCCGGCGCGTCCGCGGCCATCCAAACCGATGGACCGTCCGTGGGAATTTCCAGCGCATCGAAGACAGCGCGCCCGCTGAAGGGGAAGGATCCTGGGGCAAGGTTGGGAACCTGGACTCGGAACGACAACGTACGGGATTGGGTGTCCGCAAAAGGGCCCCATTTGAGGCGCTGCCGGACCGGATCCCAGACACCACCCTGGGTGATGTCCACCGGTGTGAGACCCGCCGGGAGATCCTCTTCCACCGAGTGCGTTCTCACGTAGGGCGCCGGATCGGTGTGGATCTGAATCGTGGCGAGCGACGCGGCAAGGTAGGGATTTGGCAACTGGCGGGCCAACATGCTGGGCCGCACCGGGAGATTCGACATGCCGCCGACGGGCACCGGTGTGGATTCAAAGATGGCGGTTCCGGAAAACACGGCGATCGATCGTGAATCGACGCCAGGAAGCAATCGGTACGTCAGGTCGCGCGGGGTTGGATCCAGAAATGGACCCCACTTCAGGGTGCGGGTGCGGGCGTCGAAACTGGCCTCGGTCAGGGACGGTGCCGGTGTCCAGCCCTCCGGAACGGTTTCCTGAAGAGCCCAAGCGAGGGCGCTCGAGCCGGGACGCACCGCCAAACCTACTTCCAGTGGTTGGCCTGGAAGGTAATGGGTCGGGAGTGTGCGATTCACCCGGCCGGGGCGCTTGAGCAAGGTGTCCGGGCCATCGGTTGGGACGACATCGATGTTGAACGCCGCAGTGCCTTGGAAGACGGCGGTGAACGGAGCGTCGATCGGTGGTGTGAGCTTGTAACCGAGCGTGCGGGCCAGGTTGTCGGCGAACGGCCCCCAACGGAGGGTATGTCCGCTGACATCGAAGGCGCCCCCGTGGCTGACCTCGGAAATCGTCCACCCGGGAGGGACTTGTTCCTCAACGGAATGGACGGAGGTGAGTTCAGGCGGCGCGATGTCCAGGAGCACCTGGAAGGCCACCAGATCCTCGAAGAACCCAGGTAGAGTCCGCAAGGCTCCGGCAGCCTGGGCTCTGAAGCTCGAAGCGGCGATCAGCCAAGCCGCCAGGAACGCCAAGACCATGGTCCATGGTCGGTCCAAGACCAAGCCTGGCGCAGGCTTCCTCCATGCAGAACCGACTGGAATGGATCGGCGCATGGGGCGGTCAATCAGCGGCGCGGGCCCGGAAGAAGCGCTGCGTCAACCCGAGCTGAGACACGGCATAATCGAGGCCACCGGAATCATCCGCGGTGACGGACTGGACGGGGCTCCACTGCTGAAGGTTCGTCGAGGCTTCAATCACGTAGCGACCTCCCGGGTTTCCGGTGAGGCGGAGTCGAAACTGTCCGTCGGCAGACAAGCTGGATGCCAGGGAAGGCGGACTGGCGACGCCGGGCGGCAGCACCTGCTGAACTCCGGCCAGGGCGAGGCTGCGGCCGTTGAAGGAGCCGATTCCCTGAAAGGCCCCCGTGGTGGAAGTGCCCGGAAGGGCGGTGACGTCGTACGTCAGTTCGCGCGGTTCCGTGTCGTAGAAGGGGCCCCACTTGATCTTCTGATGGACGCGATCGATGCGCCCTCCATGACTCACGTTGCGAATGATCCAGCCCGCAGGAGGTGTCTCCTCGATGGCGAACGAAAGTGTGGAGCTGTCCGGGCGAACCTGAATGCGCACGGGCGTGGCCTGAGCCGGGGTGAAATTGACCGGGGCTGATCGCATGACTTCCGGGCCCGACTTGCGGGGGGCGACGCTCTGCAGCGCAAGGGAGCGCCGAGGTTCGGAGGTGTCCATGACCGTGTTGTCCTCGTGCAGGGCCGGGCCGGGAGGTGGATTCACCCACCACATGGGTGCGTTCGTGGTGGGACTGTTATCGAAGAGGTACGCCTCGCCGCCTTTCCACAGCGCGCCGGCGCGGGTGACGTAGTTGACGGGGATGATTTTGGGCTCGACCGACCATTCCTCGCCGAGTTGCCAAGCCAGGGTGTAGGCGGTGACTTCCCCGATGCTGATGGCGTCGTTGGCGGGGGCGATATCGGCGGGGTGCCGCCCATCGGCGACCAGCGGGTTGGTCTGGTCGAGGAATTCCTGGAGATTCGAACGGCCGTCGCCGTCGGAATCCAGAGCGGGGTTGCCACTGGTGGAGGTTCCGAAGTGGGTCAGTTCGAAGGCATCGCTCATGCCGTCGCCGTCACCATCGACGTCGCCGAAATCCAGCCGCACGAAGCCACCGCGTTCGGAGAGGACATGGGTGGTGGAATCACGAACACCGGTGGCATCGCGGACGATGACATGGACGGTGGAACCTAGGGCGAGAGCGCCGGGCTGGAGCAGGGGTGGCGCGGATTCGGCGGTGGCGCGAAGGGCATACAAGTTGCCGGCGCGGGCGCTGGAGCCCATTCGGTATGTCCGAAGGGCAGGGCCGTTGGCGGTGGCTCGGAGTTCGACGGAGACATCCACGTTGGTTGACGTGACGTAACGTCCGTCGAGGGCGATGGAGCCGAAGAACACCGTGTCGGGCTCGGGGATGCCGGCGCGGGCGGTGACCGTTGCGGCGAGGCAAGCCAGCGAGAGGAGACGCAGGGCGGAAAGGATCCGGGATTTCATGGCGGCGTGATGACGGGGTTGTCCTCGGGGCTTACAGGCCGGTGTAGGAATACGTCTGAAGGAGCACCTTGATGTCGGTGTTCGAGTCGATGAATTTTTCCAGTCCCTGCTGGGGATCAGCGAGGAAGGTGCCGCCAGGGATGATGATCATCCATTCCGTGTTCCACACGGAGCGTCCGATCAGGCGCGCGTCGGAAACGATCTGGTCGCGATCTTCGCTGATGTCGAATTCCTCGCCCGAATCGTGGAAGGCGCGAATGCCACCGTGGCGGCGGATGGCGGCGAAGCTGCCGCCGAGGGTGTCGAACTCCGGTATCCAGAACGGATCCTTGAGCGAGGCATTTCCGATGGGGAAGGGAACCGGAATGGCTTGATCGATCACCCGCCATTCGCGGGTTCGGAAATCATCCGCCTGCGAGGGGGACCTCAGGATATCAGCCCCCGTGGGGACGATGTAGAGGCGGGGAGTGAACGAAAGCCCGTTTCCGTCGTAATTGGACAACCAGACGCCGACGGAACGGATCTTCGTCGCGAACCGGCTGGCGTCGTAGGCGGAGTCGCCGCCACCCAGGGGGAGGTTGAAGAAGTTCAGCCCGAATTGAATGGTCGACGGGAACTTGAGCACGAGGCCCGGCTGGGGTCCGAGCAGTTCGGGTGCGAACGGACGGCAGTGCCGACGGAACTCAGGCAGTGCCCAAAGGTCAGGCACCAGGGCTGCCGTGGCGCCGTTGGCCGACTGACCGCTGCGCAGAGCGGCGCGCCACCGCAGATCGGAGGCATCGTTCGGGTTGTCGGGATCGTCATCGGCGATGCGGAAGAGTTCCTTGCGAAGCGAGAATCGATTTCCCTCAATCTGGGGATTGTTGAAGCCGAACTGGCCCCGAACACTGTCGAAATTCTGGATCATGCGGCCCAGCAAGTCGGAAAGCCCGGGTTGACCGACGACCGGTTCGCCGTCCTCGACCTGACCCAGGCTGCGCTGGCGGACAATTTGAGCGAGGAAATCGGCGCCGGCGCGCGGGTCGTCGCCGAGCAGATTGATCTCATAGTCGTACGCGGTGGCGGCGAGGTAGACGTAGCGTGCAGCCAGATCGAATTGTGCCCGGTATTTTTGCAGGGCGTCATTTCGGAAGATGCGGAAGGTCATGTCCTGGTAACGCGCTTCAGTGACATCGGCGGCTGTCTCGGTGCGGAACCGGATGAGTTCGTCCTGGGTACGAATGCCTTCGGCGAGGGTGGCCTGGTATCGGCCTACGATTTGACGGATGGCTTCCGCCTGCTTGTAGACCTCGATTCGAGTGGCGGCTTCATTGCGGAAAAGGGCTTCAATGCCCGCGACCGCCTGGAGCACCTCGAATCGCTGCGAAGCGACCTCGATGCCGAGTTCGGTCCCGAGGCCAAGAACCTCCTTGCCGAGTCCAACGATTTCCTGGGCGAGGCCCAGGTTGTCGGAGACGGTTTCCATGCCGAAGGCGGAGCCTGCCGGAATCGCCTTGGCGAGTGCTCGCGCGGGGGAGGCAACGTCTGTGGCGAGGCCGACGACCTTGGGAATGCCCTCCATGGTGGCATCGCCGACATCCCGGATGAGGCCAGCCGTGCCGCGGAGGTTGACCTCAATGACCCGCATGATGCCGATGGCGATGTTGGCTGCGGTGACGCCGGCAAACTGGGTTCCCTTGAGAGCCGTTTTGGCGAGGTTGAAGGCCTCCAGTGCTTCGAGAAGTGCGATCTGATCGCGAATCTCGGCGATGAGACCGTCGTAGTTTTGGAGGGCGATCTTGAACTGGCCGTTGGCCTGGATGAGATCGCTGAGGATCTGCTGCAATTCACCCGGGGCGCGGCGTTTGCCCATGGCATCCGTTGCGGTGAACCCGTAATCCGCGGCTGAGATGGGGAAGTCGACGGTGAGGATGCTGGTGTCCACCGTTTGGGGATCGAGAACGCTGTCCTGTTCAAAGCTCAGGATGGCGCCGACGTAGAACGAACGCTTGGTGGCATCCGCGGCCATGGGTTTAAAGAAGGCCGTGTAGTTCGTGGTCGGTGGGAAACGTCTGCCCGTGATATCCTCACCATCCACGTACATGTAGCGATAGAGGTCGGGGCCGTTGTAGCCGCTGGGGTAGGTTTTCCCGGCGCCGATGTCGCCGGCGTAAGGGTAGCCGAAGATCTCGATCAACCGATTCTTGTAGTCGAGTTCCCTGGATCGGGCGTTGCGGGTCAGGTCGTCGACGGTGTCCTGGTTCTGACGCAGGTTCTGGGTGCCGCGATTGGCTTCGTTGAAAACCCGGAGGGCGTTTTGCAGGCCCTTCACCGCGCGTTCCATGATCTGGTCGAAGTGGGTGAGGCCCTGGACGGCGCGACGCCCGATTTGGGCGGTCGACCCGACTTCGTTGAAGGTCGGGTCGAGGTCGAAGGGAACCACGCCCTTGGCGAGCCCAATCGGGTTCAGACCCAGATCGGCTTTGTCGAGAGTTGCCTGAATCTCGCGGGCCTGATCGGTGATTTCGCCCAGTTCGTTGACAGTCTGGCGGTCAATTTTTCGAATACCGACTTTCGAGGGGTCGGTTTCCTCGGAGGGGAGGACAGCGTTGGCGGTAAGCCAGTCGAGATAAGCTCCCTGGCCGGCGCGGCGCGCCCAATCGGTGACACCCCAGGCGCGGTCGGGCCGGGTGTCTTCGTAGCCCTGCCATTGGCCATCCGGGTCCTCGACGTACTCCAGGCGATAGGTGAGGTCGACGGTCTCACGGCCTGTGCGAGCGCGGGCTGCGGCGGCCTTGGCGAACTTGCGTTCGTCGAGGAAATCGACCTCCTGGGCGACCCCGGCGACATTGACGCGTTCGGTTCGTGGAACCCAGGTGAACTTGGGGTGCCGGAGGAGGGCGTAATAGGACTTGATAGCGGTCAGGTAGTGCCCCCAGGCGTCGCCATGACCTTGTGGAAAGAGGATGCGAGCGTCCTTTTCGTCCAGGAAACCGTCAAAGTTCTGATCGTTGATATTGTAGGTCTGCTGATAAGCGACCTCGCCTTCGCCGAGGGTGAAGTTCCAGAAGAGACGATTGTAAACAGGGCGGGCGCCGACGCCGGCGAAGGTGTCGTCACGGCCTCTCAGCAGGGAAAGTTCCTCGTCGAGCAGCGAGTCCATCTGGTTCTGGAACGAGAAGATGGAGGAGGCGGCTGAGCCATATTCGAGGCTGGTGGTGCCGAAGCCAATCGTGGGGTCCTGGGCGTCCGCGTACGCCTCATTGCCCAGAAGCATGTAGAGATCGGCGATGCGGCTGCTGGCCAGGAGCAGCGCGTTGTTGGCCGGGTTGAAGTTCACAGGAGGCGTGCCGTCGATGCTCAACTTGCGGGCACGATTGAGCACGGTCTGATAGGCCTCGATCAGTCCGATGCTGTTGAGGTTGTCGGCGCTGGGATTGAAGGCGATGTCGCCCTCGTAACGTTGGCCGGCCTGAACCAGCATGCTGGCGAACGTGTTGACCGGCGCTGCATGGAAGTCCTTCACGCGGGCGTCGAACGGGTTCAGACCGCGAATGACACGCTTGACCCAACCTTCGCCGAGTGCGGCCCGCGGGCGGATTGTGCCGGAGGGATCCCCAATCCATTCGCTCCAGACACTCGGGCCACGGAGCCCCACGTTGAAGCCTCGAGAGCGGGCGATAAACCAGTTGTCACTGATGGTGATCAGGCCGGATTCGCCGCCGGTACCGATGGTGATGTCGTTCACGCCCCGGCCATCCGTGGGTGTGATGTTGGAGTACAACGTCCAGCCTCGGGGATCCACGATCTGCCCATCTCGATCCACGATGGGAAGATCTTCGGGATCGAAACCCGCGTCGTCGGGCTTCATGTACCATTCGAAGAGAACCCGGTCGGGGTCGCCGCCAAAATCGCTGCTGTGGCGGAAGGTCAGGCGTTGATCAAAGACATTGTCCGGGAGGATGGGTTTCAGGTCCCCGCCGAAGGGTCCATCGTCGACCCGGATGATATGGAGAACCACGGGAAGGGCTCCCAGGGAGGGATCATTGTTTTCAACCAGAGTCAGGTACCGAGGCGGCATCCCGGTGGGCGCGGTCGAATCGATTCGCGTCACGCCTGCTTCGAAGGGCGCATGGAAGCCGTCCGGATTCCCATCGAGTGCGAGTCCGACGTTGGATTCATCGAAGCGGAAATAGCGGGCCAGCGTTGGCTCGTCGCCGTTGAGACGTTTGGCAAGATCCTGACGGATGCCGAAGTCGGTGCGCGTGGAGGTCCAGACCCGGAAATCGTCGAGGATTCCGACGAAATTCGAATCGGCGACTCGCGCGCCGGCGGCATCGCGACCGATGACCAGATTGCCGGAGCCCTGGAAGGCGCCGCCTGGCGGGTTGTCATGGGCAACGCGCTGACCGTTGCGAACGATCTGACGGAGGTTCTCAACCGGGTCGTAGGTGCAAGCCCAGTGGACCCACTCGTCGACGTCGGCGGTGAAGGCAGGGGACACCAGCGTGGCGGCGGCGTTGCCCTGCTCAAATTCGAAGAAGAGCTGATCGGAGGCGGTAAACCCGATGGCGAGGCTTCCACGCGGGGCGCTGGTGCCCTGGCTCACGAGGATCCGTTTCGCGGATTGCGTGGAACGGAGGACCCAGAACTCGATGGTGAAAGGCCTTGAGGCGAGCAAGGTTTGGTCGCCGAGGTTGACCGCGCTGTTGGTGGCACCGTTGAACAGAAGCGCCTGACCGGGCTGGGTTAAGGGCGAAGGGATTCCGGCGAGACCGGCGGTCAGTGTCTTGGGCAGATCCCCGAGTGGCTCGATGACCACATTCGTTCCCGTGAGTCGATATCCGGACAGTCCTGTAATTGCCTTGGGAATGGGGAACTGGAGGGTGACACCGGTGCGAGTGATATCCTGGGATTGGCCGGTCTCGGGATTACGAACCGACTCGACCCACCGGTAGGCGTATTGGGAGGTGAGTCCGATGCGCAAATCCTGGTCGGGTCTCGAATCGCGCGGTTCCAGGTCAACGCCATTGGGGTTTCGGGTCAGGTCGTAGAGTTTGTCGACCACACCCGCCCACTGAATGTCGGCTGGCGCGAGTTGTTTGAGGGTATCGCGCTCCCGGGATGACAGGACATTGGGGAGCAGCAGGGGTTCGCCGGCATAGGAGAGCTCGTCCAGCAGGCCGGAGAATTCGAGCGCGTGGTTGATCGGATCGTAGAGGAGTCGAATCCGGAGAACGTAGGGAAGGTCGGTGAAGACCTCCTTGCCCGCCCGGTTGATTCGGGCAAGAGCGGTGGAGAGCTTGAAAGTCTTGTCGAGGGTCAAGGTCCGCGTGCTGAGCGGGTCGTAGAGGCGGGCCAGGGTGGAGATCGGGGGGGTGACGTCGGTCAGGGGGTTCCAGCCCGGGGTCAGATCATCGTAAATGGATTCGACTCGAGCCATGTTCTTGACGCCTGGAAGGCCCCGTTTGGGGGTCATCAGAGACTCCCCGATCTGGAGCGTCGGCGTGACAGGCCACCGGATTCGGTAGGTCACATCGATGGGAACCCCGTCGTTGCCTTGGGATGCGTTGGGTGAAGCGAGCGCGGCGTTGGGTCGCCGGTCGAGCCAGGCCAGACTCGACCCGTTGGGGATCTCGTTGGTCTTGTCCCGGTTGAAGTCATAAAAGAACCCGGGCTGCATGGGATAGAACCAGCGAATGACCACATTGGTTGTCGTGCCACCGGCGCCCGCGGCCCGAGCGTAGAGTTTGCCCGCATAATCCTCCCAGAATGGACCGGACTGGCCGTGGGACTCCGGACTGAGTGGCAGCAGGCTCAGCGGATAGGGAGGTGCGATCTCGGTTGCGGCGACGCCCTCATATTGGAAGAGGAAGGGGCCCTGTCCGTTGATGACCGTCGGCTGATCAGCCAAGACCTTGAACGGCTTGATGCACCATTCGGTGGTCAGCGGGTCGCGGTATTTGAGCAGGGCATACGCTTGGGAAGCGGGTGGGGAGAGGAGCGCGTTGAGATCGTTGCGAAGGGCGAAGAGCGCCTCGCCGGCTCCCTCGGCGGATGGCTGGAGGAGGGCATGTTCCTCGTTGGGATTGTAGCCGGGTTGATCCGGATCGGGCTGATTATAGACCCGGCGACTGGGGAAGTTGGCATTGAACAGCGGTCCGGAGCCCTGGCCGCTGGCGATGACAATGCGCGACACTTCGGAATCGGAAGGCCAGGAGATGGAGTACTGCACCGGGCGACTGGCCCAGGCGACGCCGATGCGGTTGAACCGGTACCACACCACGATGAGGTCATCGGTTGTGGACGCGGTGTCCAGGTTGACGGGCAGGATGGGGCCGAGGCGGGTGGGGCGGTCGTAGGCACGCTCCGTTCCTGACCCGTCATACGGAGCGATGACGTTGAAAACAAAGCCGTTCTTCTCGGCGTAGTCCTGATGGGCGGCATCGGTCACTTTCGTGCCGATGACCGCGTTGGAAACCACCAGACGATCGCTGACGAGGTGGGAACGCACGACCTCGAAGTACGGACGCTGGGTGGCTGGATTGGGAGTGCGCGGCAGGATGTTGCCGGTTTCCAGGTAATACAGAACGGAGTAGCCCCGGTCGGTCTTGTTGAAGGTCTTGGTGGTTGGGTCGACCGTGGGGGTGGTGCCTGTGTGAAACAGCACATTCTGGAAGCCGTAACGGAACTCGGGTGCGGCAGCCGGTTCAATTTCCACAGGGGCCAGGGCAATGTGCACCTGGGGATCCTTGGGCCAGACACTGACCCCGACGACTTCGACGCGGTCGGTGTTGACCGTGATGTTGGTACCACTGCCGAGAACGTCGCGGAACGATTGGAACCACTTGATCCGCGCGGTGACCGGACGGATCGGATAGAGCTTGCTCTCCCGGGTGCTCCAGTAAAACGAGTTCTCCCTGTTGTCTTCCGGTCCGGCATCAATCAGCTCAATCTCCGGTTGGCGGGCCACGGTGTTCTCAGGGCGGGCGATCTGGCGTCCGATGACCCAGGCTGGAACCGCCATGAAGCCGCGGAACCTGCCGCCGTTGCGCCCGACGCCGACGATGGTTCCATTGCGGCTGACGCTGCGGGCCTCCTCCAGGCTCCAGGCTCCGCTGTCGAAGGTCAGCGTGCGAGAATCGTGAATCAGGGCGTTCAGATCGAAATTCCGTTCGGCCGTGCGAAGGAGGGCCCTTCGGCGCCCCAGGTCGTCATTGGCCTCACCGACGATTTGCCGGAAATTATTGATGGCGTAGGCGATCGTATTGGTACCGCCCGGGAGGGTTCCCAGGTCCAGGGTGGAGCCCCCCTCGCGAAGGAAGGCCCGGACCGTTCCCTGAGGATCGGAGTTGAGAAATGAATCGCCGACAACCAGCCCGTCGTCGTTGATGCCGTAGGCGTGGCTGGCGTCGTGGTTGGGAAGTTCCGGAATCTGGAGCAGGCCGGCCGCGAGGGAGAAGGTGAAGGAATGGGGTTTGTTGGATGCATCGGTCGCCCAACCGGCAATGGCGGCGCGATTATTGATGGCTTCGCCCGCGGCATTGGTTCCTCCGAAGCCCGCGATGTTGGTCTTGGTGCCGATATCCAGGAGCAGAAATGCCTTGCGAGGTTCCGAACCAATCCTAAGTGAGCCGACGATATCGCCGTTGTCGTTGATCGCGCTGGCGATGGAATGAACTCCAGGGCTGAGAAGCGTGCGCAGACTTGTCAGGGAATCATTGCGCCAGACGAAGCCTTCGGAAGGGCTGTTCGCATCGGGCAGGAGCATGCCGACGACCGCATTTTGGGAATTGATGCCCAAGGCCCGGCTCAAGGAGACGCCTGAAGGGGTGAGGTTCTCCAACTGCATCGTGCTGGCCAGGCCGCGGAAGAGCCCAGCCCGCGCGTCGCCAGCCTGGCTTTGGGCAAAGGCGGAGGCCCAGCCCGAATCGTTGACGCTTCGGCCGAAGCTCTGGTTTCGCTGACCCAGGTCGCCCAGGTCGATCAGTGCATAGGCGGGTTGCGGGTCCACACGCACCTTGAAGACCTCCTGTTTCGTGCGCCCGTCGATATCCCCGTCGAACGCTGTGAGGGTGATCGTCAACGTTCCAAGTTCACCGGGGGCGGGTCGGATTTCGATGGTGCGATTGGCGCCGGTTCCGCCGAGCGTGATCCGATCCAGAGGCACCAGCGAAGTGTCCGAACTCTCGACAGTCACGATCACGCTCGAGGGCGGAGTGTCGCTGTCGCTGAGGGTGAAGGGAATCGCACCGCTGGTATCGCCTTCCAGGATGGTGAGGTCGGCGATCGGCGAGATGTCGGGAAGATCGTTGGCCCCGATGACATTCAACAGAACGCGTGCCGGGAGTGAAACGAGACCGTTCTGATCACGGACCGTGAAGGTGAAGGAGTCAGGTCCGTTGTAGTCGAGACTCGGGGTGTAGAGGATGGGATTTTGGAGCGGGTTGGTCCATCGGCCGCCGGTAGGCGGGTCGAGAGTTCCGTGCTGGGGACCTTGAACGATGCTGAAATCAAGGGTGGCGCCGGCCTCGGCCTGGAGGATCTCGAAATCGTTGGCGGTCAGGTAGACTCGGGTGGGTTCGTCTTCGGCGATATTCCAGGTGCCGAAATGATCGTGGGTAATAAAGCGAAAGGCGGGGATGGGAGCTTCGCTGGATCCGTCGGGGAGATCCCAGCGCACGCTGAGGTTATCCAGTCCTCCAGCCTCCACCATGTTCGCCTCCAGGTAGTACCGCTTGCCTGCCTCCAGGGCGATGGGGGCGGAGCGCTGGGTGCCGAATTGGGTCCAGCTTCGGAAATCGGTCCAGAAATCAACGCGTGCAATGCGTTGCTTGTTGCCGGGCTGATCGTCGGTGCTGAGGAGCAGTTCCGACTGGTCATCGCTGGCGATGTAGAAGGTGTAGTTGCCCGTCTCGGGGGGCACCAGCCACCCGCTCACACGCTGTCCGTAAAATTCCCCGGAATTCGGGGGAGTCTCGAAACCATTGGGGAGGTAGGTCACCGAGGTCGGAGAGGCAGGAAAGCGCGGGTCGGCGTAGAGGGTGGCGATCAGGTGATTCGGAATACCGTCGAAGTAGTCACGGCGGATGGGACCGATCCAGGCAGCGCCGCTGAGCAAAGCGCCGTCTTGTCTCCCCCCCGACGGGGCGGAATCGAAGGCGGTGAGGCCTTCGCTTTCATCAAAGCGCCAATAGACGAGGAGGTCATTGGCGGAGGGATCGACGGTGGAATCGCCAACCCTCGGGACGCGGAAGCGCGAGAGAATTTCGCGCGCGGTGAGCGGCCTGTTCCACAGGCGGAATTCATCCATCTGCCCACGAAAGTTGGATTCGGCTCCGATCCAGCGATGCCCGAGGCTGAGTTGGGCCGGGATGGAAGGGTCGGTGGACAAGGTGAATGCCGGGACTGCCACAGACCCTGCCCGGATTCCGTTGAGGAAGATTTCGTAGATATCTCCGTCGTAGGTGGTGGCGACGTGGGTCCAGGCGTCCACGGGCAGCTGCACGGCCACTTGGGGTCCATTCCAAACGCCGGCGCTCAGGGTGACGTTGCCAGGGGAGGCGCCCGGGGTGAGCAGCCAATGATGGGAACCGGCGCCGCCGTGACCGAGTTGAAGCAGCCATTGACGGCCAGCAGTGATGGACGTGGGGCGAACCCAGGTTTCGATGGCGTGCAACGCGTCAGGAGTTTGGGCAGGAATACCGGAATCGGTGATTCGGACGCTGCCATCTCCGCCTGGGAGGTCGAGGGCCGATACAGGGCCGGCAACGGGAGGGTCGTTCACGGCGTTGACCGTCAGGTTGACGTCCAAGGTTGATTGAACGGACGGCGTTGCTGTTTCGAAGGTTCGAAAGGTGAGAACTGCGCTTCCATTGCGGTTGGGCATCGGGCGGACGGTGACCGTCCGGGAGGCGCCCGAGCCTGAGATGGTCACGTTCTGAATGGGCGCAAGGCTGGGATTCGAGGAGCTGACAATCGCGAACGAAGCTGAACTCGCCGGGTTGTCGACATCGGCGATGGTGGCGGTGCCGTTGGCGGGCACGTCCTCCGAAGTGGTCAGCGAAGCAAGACTTGCTGTCGGGGCATCATTGGCGGGAAGGATTCGAACCACAATCGACGCAGCGCTAGAAAACAAAAAATTGTCCCTCGCCTGAATGTGAATCGTGGCGTCACCACTGGCATTGGCCACCGGGGCAAAGTTGATACGGTAGTTGGCTTCAATGCCGGTGTTGCCGAGGAAACTCAGCGAAACGCCGGACAGGAGACCGGGGCTGAGATTATTGACGGTGACATTCCGATAAATAAGCGGGTTAGCCACCTTGAAGTCCACCCGGCCCGCACTGTCTTCGGCGATGACGACGGAAGACGGGGCCTGGATTTGAGCGCGGGCAGAAGTCCAGGGCGCCATGACGGAGATCAGAACCGCAGCAGCTGCGAGCGACCGGAGTATGGATCGGAAGGGAAGCTTCATGGGAAAGAGAGATGAGATGGAGGCAGCCCGAGGTCGCTCAGGGGTTGGAGGGAGGATTCAGAGAAGCGACCGCACTCACGCGACGCAGGCGGAAGACGCCCTCCGCCCGGATGGGAAACCGATGGAGTCCCGTCACGGTCTCGACGTAGATCCCGGCAATTTCGGAATGGCCATAATCCGGGGACGCAGGCAGCCCGCTCCCGGGATCGGTCGGCAGAAAGTCGAACTCGAAGGCCCGTGAGATTTCGAAGGCCTCCTCCACCCGGTTCCTGAAGGTGGGATCGAGATTGTCGTGATCCGGGTGGTACTTGTGCTTGAAGGGGTGAGTCGGTTGATCCGGAAAGAGCGTGTAATCGCCCCGCAGCGAATGTCCGATTCCCAGTTCGCCGGTCAGTGGAAGAAAGTTATTCGTCGGGGCTGAGAGGAAGTCGAAGGTTGCTGTGCTGATCCGGCGACCGACCGGGGTGCCGTCACGTTGACCGGCGCCCTGGAACTCCCGGACACGGGTGGAGTCGGTCAGCAGAACGTAGGCACCCGGGGTTTTGACGGTTTTTTCACCGGCGCTGTTGGTTTCGTAGGTGCCGTCGCGCCACAGCTGGATGACATCCTTGAGCAGAACCGCCTCGCCACGGGCGTTGACATGCAGAAGGACGCGAAGATCGAATTCATTGCGAACGGGCGTGGGAACCGGGCTGCCGGGTTCACGAACAATTTCGAGAGGTTGAGAGGAGCCGTCCGGGTCGGTCAGCGTGGAACTGACGGCGTTGGTGATCAGTCGGCCGGAATGCACTTCCGAGACGGCGTTGACGGAAACGGTGCCGATCCACAGACCTGCTGCGGGTGAAGCGGGAGGATCGTCGGAAAGCCCCGGCCCATTCCGCTTTCCGGCACTGGCAAGACGGCGGGCGTCGCCGGTGCCGGCTAACGAAGTCTTCTCCGCGTGAACCGGAATCAGGAAGCGGGTGCCAAGATTGTCCCGCACATCGAGAACGGACTCGTAGGCAGTGCCCGTCATGTTCTGCCGCTGGATGGCGATGCGGAGTTCCTGGGTCTCATTGGCTTCCAGGGATTCGGCGAGCAGGGACGGCAATGGGGTCCAGCGGAGCCCTTCCGGGGGAACCGTGGTGCCCAAGGCAAGGGCGGTGGTGGAGGGGCCGTCCGTCTCCGCGATGGTGATGGTGATCGGACTCCCCGCGAGATTGACGAGGGTCAGGTTCCGTTCCCGGAGCGATGGACCGTAACCCAGGCCGTCGACGCTATCGGTTCTGGCTTCGAAGGGAGCAACAAACTCGGATGGACCTGAGGTGTACACCCAGTACGCGGTGCCCTCCTGCATGAGGTCGGTGGGATCGACCCGCTTCCACTGACCGTCGGTGCCGAGCGTATAGATCGTCTGAAGAGTGGTCGTGGCCGGGTTGTAGTGGGCAGGAGAGAACTTGAAGAAATCCCGAAACGTGGGTGCCGCGGAGCCGTCGATGGGGAAGCCTCGCAGGTTGAAGGCATCGGGTTTCCAACGTGCTCCGCGGACGACGGGTTCACCGGTGACACTCCAGGTCGCCGGGGCGGAGAGGTTCAGCAGATAGGCAAACCCGCCCTGAACCTGGAAGAGGTTATTGTCCAGGGACTCGATCCGGTTGGTGGGCACATGCACCAGCCACTGATCCTGGTTCCACACCGGTTCAGTCGCGTCCTGGATGAAGTCGACGGAGGTGAGCCGGTTTTGATGCCGCCAGACACTCTCGATGGGCAGACCGGCCAGGACGGTTTCGGCCGTCGGATCCGCGGGACGGACGTCGAGGTACACCGCATTCCATCCCGTCCGAAGGTTGAACGTCCGGGTGACGGTCGACGCGGCGGATGCGCTCAGAACACTGGCCAGAATGATGAGCCCGATGGCCAGGATGCAGAGCAGCCGGAGTCGCGAAAAAGGGGCGGTGCGGATGGAGTCGTAGGGGGCGGAGTTCACGGTTGGGAGGGGCTGGGGGTGGACGTTCCCGGCAAGGATGGGGGTGTCAGGGAAAGGGTGGCGGTGGACGTCGGGACCTGGATCGATGCGAGCACGGCGGGGTTCTCGCGGACGCTGATCGCGGCTCGGGCACTGGTGATGAATTCCCGTTCCCGGCGTTCCTTGAGCATCGCCATCACGCGATGCTCGACGCGGGGTCGAACCTCCTCGAAAGCGCGCACACGGGGCGGCTTTCGTTCCCTCAACCGCACCAGATACAGGCCTTCGGAGGTTTCGAGGATTGGACTGAGGGGATTCTGATCCCGCAGCGCGAACAGTTCGGCGTTCACCGCGTCCGGCCAGCGGGTCAGCCGACCGGGCAGGATCCATCCCGTGTCGCCGCCCAGGCGCCGCGTTCCCGGGTCGTCGGAGATCGTGCGAGCGGATTCCGCGAAGAGTTCCTCCGGCTTGGGCGAGGCTTCGATCGCAGCCCGCACTTCGGTCAGGCGTTGACGGGCCGCCTGATGCAGTTCGTCGCCGCTCTTGCGGGGAAAGCGGATGGAAATCAACTGGCCACGCGTCTGGGCAGGTTCCATGAACTCCTCAACGTGGGCATCGTACCAACGCCTCAACTCGTCTTCCGAAGGCGCGGGGTTGGTCGTGCCCAACGTGCGTTCCCGGTATTCCTGGGCCAACAGACGTCGGATCCGGCGCTGCACTTCAGGTTCGCGATCCAGCCCAGCCGTGGTGGCGCGCTGAACCAGGGATTCCTCGTCGACCAGGGCTTCCAACACTTCACGTCGACGCCGGGCGGCTTCCTCCTCGTTGGGTGCGGAAACGCCGCGACGACGGATTTCTTCCGCGAACTCGGTGGTGGAAACCACTCGGGTGCCGATCTGGGCGACAGAGTCGGCGGGAAGATCCACCGGCGATGGTCGGCACGCAGCCAGCAGCGTTCCGATGGCGATCCAGGCTCCGATTCGACGGACGAAGGTGGCCAGGGCGGAAGCGACGCCACTTGGGAGACCCGAGATCTCGGCTTTGCTCCGCACCGAGTCCACGAGGTGGCCTAGGTCGGGCGAGCCACGACGGATCCGCCGGCGGGAAGTTGGGGAAGGGAGGTCGATCATGGCTGCGGGGTGAGTGAAACGGTTGGCTGGAGCCCCTCGGCATCGCGGAGACGATCCGGAAGTTCGGTCAAATGGTCCTTGGACAGGCAGCTCAGGGCTCCCCGGAGGAGAGCCTCGTGTCGCACAGCTGCCGAGTCGTGGCCGGTTAGCAGCATGATGCGGGCGGACGGCCATCGATCACGAAGTGCTCGGATGGCTGACAGGCCGTCGACCCGGCTCATGCGGTAATCCATCAGCGTCCAATCCGGGCGACACTCGGCAAAGCGCTGGACGACCTCATCGCCATCGGCGCACTCCACCACGTCCCGGGTCCAGGGCTCCAGGGTCTGGCGGATCAATTCGCGCATCTCGCGACAATCATCGACGATCATGACTCTCATTCGGGCGACTGGGTGTCCCCAACCGCGGAGAGCATGAACGGTCCGGAGGCTTAGCGGTATCGGTGCCGATGCGAAATCGACGTCAGGACCGATACCGAGAAGATCAGCAAGACTACCTAGGTGCTAAGTGGCCCGGAGGTCGGTACCACCGCGTCAACGTTTCCGCCGCGTTAGAGATCCGCGCGGTTTTCGAGCGCGAACCGCAGCAGAGCCTGGGCTCCACGCAGGCCCAATTTTTCGGAGATATGAGCGCGATGGGTGTCGATGGTGCGCGGGCTGATGCAGAGCTCGTGGGCGATTTCCTTGGTGGTCCGATTGGCGGCGATCAGGCGAAGGACGCGGCGTTCGGTGGGGGTCAGGGGATCGATCCTGGACGGGTTGGACTGGCTGTCCCGGGAGTCGCGCCAGCGGCTGAGGAATCCGGCGATGCTGGGGCTCAGGTACATGCCACCCGCCGCGACAGCTCGAATGCCCAGAAGCACGTCCGAACTGGCATTCTCCTTCAGCACGTAGCCGGCAGCCCCGCGTTCCAGGGCATCTCGGAATGTGCTCTCCTCGCGGTGCATGGTGAGAATGAGCGGAGCCACGGCGGGCTCCAGCTGGCGGCAGAGGCGGACCAGGTCGATGGAACCCGGGTTGGGCAGATTCAGGTCAATGATCGCGACATTGGGGCGGAGTTCGCCCAGGAGCGTGGCGCCCACGGCGGTGTCACCGGCTTCGCCGACCACGTTGAGGTCCGGTTCCGCATCAATGAGATGCCGGAGGCCTTGGCGGACGATTGGGTGGTCGTCGATGAGGAGGACACGGATCATGTGGGACGAGGGTTGGCGGGGGGGCGGGCGGGGAGGTTGCCAAGCGGAACTTCGAGGGTGAGCCGGGTGCCGGATCTGATTTGGGATCGGATATCCAGGGTACCGCCAAGCATGGCAGCACGTTCGCGCATGGTCTTGAGGCCGGAACCCCGGGTGGGGGAGCTGTTGACCAGGTCATGGTCAAACCCGCACCCATTGTCGAAAATGGAAAGCGACAATCCGGTGGAGGAGCGCTCGACCTCCAGGGTTATTTCGGAGGCTTGGCCATGCTTCATGGCGTTGTTCAAGGCCTCCTGGGCAACTCGGTAAAAGTCCAACTCCTGCTCGTGGGGAAGGTATCCGTCGACGGCCTCCACACGGGATTCAAGACGGGCTGAGGAGGCTTCGGAGGCGTTGGTGACCAGCCATCGGAGGGCTTGGGTGAGACCGAGCTGATCGAGTTCAGGCGGACGCAATCCACGCGAGAGCAGGCGTACCCCCTGGATGGCGCGAGCGGCGGTGGTGGAGATGGCCTGGAGTTCGCGAACGACGTCCTCGCTGGGGGTCATGCGCTGCTGGGTGAGTTCGGAACGGTTTCGGATGAGCTGCAGTTCCTGACCGATGCCGTCGTGGAGTTCGCCGGCGAGACGGCAGCGTTCCTGTTCCTGGGAGCGGATGAGGTGGCGGGAGAGTTCGCTTGAAGCCCGTTGCTTCCGTTCAATCGACCGAACGCGCATGGCGAAGAGAGAGAACACCAGGCCCGCCAGGACAAGTCCGGCGACAACGCGAAACCAGGTGGTTTGCCACCAGGCCGGGGCCACCAGGACCGTGATCGTGGTAGGTTGACTGGTGGAACCATCCTCGTTGCGGGCCCGCACTTGAAAAAGGTATCTGCCGGGAGGCACGCGAGTGTAATAGGCCACCCCACGCCCGCCGGCGTTGACCCAGTCGCTGTCATAGCCCTGCAATTGGTAAAGAAAGGTCACCGCCTCCGGCAGTACGAAACTGAGGCCCGAGTATTGGATTTCGAGCCGGTCCTGCCCGGGCGGAATCCAGACCGTATCGAGTCCGATCACATTGAACACCGAACGGCGCTGGGCCGCGGGAGCGGGGGTGTCACCCCAATCCGTCGACAGGGGGTTGATGGCGGCCAGTTGGGAGGTTCCGCCCTCCAAGGTCCGACCGCCGAGGGTTGGGATGAGGTTGGGACCCTCCACGGCAACACGATCGATGTGGGGCAACGGCAAGGTCTGGTTCCGGGGAATGCGCGATGGATGGAGGGTGCTAAGCCCGGATGTGGTGGCGATCCAGATCCGTCCATCGCTGTCCATGGTGGCCGTGGGCTGGATGGTGCCCGAGCATTCATCACTTCCGAGTCCTTCGCGGCGGGTAAAAACCTGGAAATCGATCGGACGCGAGGATCCGTTCACCCGGGCGTCCAAAGACGCGCGGGTGACCCTTTGCACACCACGAGTGGTCCCCAGCCAGAGGGCATTCGTACCTTCAAGGGTGATGGAGGTGATGGAATCAGCCTGAAGTCCGGCGGCCGATCCGAAGTGGTAAAAGAGGTTCGACCGGCAAAGAAAAAGGCCGCGCGACATGGTTCCAATCCAAAGGGAACCGTCGGTATCCGGCTGGAGCGCGATCACGACTTCCATCGGAGGCAGATTGGACACGGCGTTGAAGGTGTCCATCTGGCCATCCTTCAGCCGGTTCAATCCATAGGACGTGCCGAACCACAGGCCACCTTCCGAATCCTCGGCAATGCTCCGAACATCATCGTTCGGCAACCGTTCCTTGCCGTGGATGTGGTCGACCCGCCGGCGGTCTCGGTACTGAAACGCCCCGCGGCTGGTGCCCACCCAGACCGAGCCGTCACGGGTCGGCGTCACACACCACGCCGCGCGGACGGGCAGTTGGTGTTCGCGCGGCACCGGATGAAACCGTTCCCCATCGAACACGGCCAGCCCCCCCAGGCGGGTGGCCACCCACAGAGCGCCATGAGTGTCCTCACCCACCGAGAAGATGAACGTGTCGGGCAGGCCGTGGTCCTTGCTGAACGTATCCAGACGGCCCTCCCTGAACCGGTGCAATCCCCGTGGCGTGCCCACCCACAGGGCTCCGTCGCGGGTGCTCGAGACGGTGGTGATGACTTCATCCGACATCCCCTCCTGCACTCCGAAGGTCACGAATTTCGTGCGACGCAGCTGAACCACCCCGGTGCCCTCCGCGCTCTTCCAGATGCTCCCTTCACGGTCCCGGACAAAGGCCGACGCGAATCGCCCGGAGGATCCGCCGCCAATCGGGTAAGCGGTCCAGTTGCCATTCTCCCAATGAACCAGCCCCTGGGCGGTTCCAAGCCAGATGTCGTTTTCGGCGAATTCCCAGGCCACGACAGGATCATGACCGGGAATCTGCTCCGCGGGCGTCCACAGGTGAAACACGTCGTTCTCCAGCCGATAGACCCCGGAAGGCGTGCCCAGCCAGACCCGCCCCTGCAACGATCGGGTCAACGAAAACCCCGCTCCACCGGAATGCGGTGGGCTCAGACGCACCGGCTCAAAGCGGTTGTTGACCAAGCGAAACGGGCCGTCCTTGTAGGTGACGAACAACAATTCGCCCCGATCGTTCTCGGTGATGCCGATGACAAAGGGCTCGGAAAGTCCCGCCGCATCCCCGTAACTGAGAAAGCTTCCGGTCTTCGGGTCTCGCACGAACACCCCACCTCCATCGGTACCGATCCAGAGTCGGCCATCCCTGGCGACGTGAAGGCATTTGACCTGCTCATTGGCCAAACCGTTGGTGGCACTGAAGCGCTCAAACACTCCGTAGCTGTAGTGGGTGATGCCACCGCCGGCGGTGCCGATCCAAAGGGTGCCATCCTGGTCTTCCGCCAGCGCCGTCACATAGCTGACTCCCAGCGCCGGGGTGTTGGCAGGGTCAAATACCTGGAAGCTCGCTCCATTGAAGCGTCCCAACCCGCTATTCATGCCAAACCAAAGAAACCCATCCCGGGTCTGGAGGATCGCCTCCACCGACCGAATCGTGATGCCTTCCTTCCCGCTCCAGTGCCGGATCGAGTAATCGACGGGCAAGCGCGGACGCGACAGGTTGGTCGCCGCAGGTGAAACCAGCGCCTCCAAGAGGCAAACGAGCGCCAGCAGGGGCACTCTGACACGGTGAAAAAGGTCTCCTAGGTCCGCCACGCGAGCGGTGAAGGTGCCAAGACCTCGGGCGTTCGGCAATGGCGCAACCAGCCTCCTTGGCCGGGCTAGCCCGCCCGCCATGCCGGCCGGCCCGCCGCCGGGCGCAATGAACGGACCATCATCAGTTCACCCACATTCTCGGGGGTGATCAGTCCGACAAATCGCCCCACCCGATCGACCACCGGCAAGGCGGGACAGCCGCACTCCTGCATTTCCCGAAACGCATCGTCGAAGGCCTGATCCAGCGTGACCACCGGCAGATCGCGCCGCATGTGGTCCACCACCAGCGCGCCAACACCGTGACGCTTCAGCGCCGCGATCAAGTCGTCGCGGATCAGCACGCCGAGGATGGCATCGCGGTCGTCCACCACCGGAAACTCGTGTTGCGAGGTGCGGAGCATGGCCTCCACCGCATCATCCAAGGTGGCTCGCGACGTGAGTTTCACCAGGTGGGTCACCATGGCTTCCGACACGGGCACGCCGAGGCTGATGTCCTTCATCTGCGCCATCGCCGCCTCCTGTTGCGCCCCGATGAACACAAAGAAGGCGATGAAGATCAGCATGGGATTGTAGAACAGGCCGATGAACCCGAACACGAACGCCAAAGCCTGACCAATCCATGCCGCAATCTGTGTGGCCCGCGCGTAGGGCAGGGTCATCGCCAGCAGGGATCGCAGGATTCGACCGCCATCCATGGGGAAGGCAGGGATCAGGTTGAAGACCACCAACCCGATGTTCACCGTCGCCAGCTTCGGAAGCATGGATGAATCCGGCTGGTGCAACCGTTCCAGGTGGCCCAGGTCGGTGGTGTGCCCCATCCAGAGCACGAGGATGATCGCAATCACGACGTTCACCAGGGGGCCGGCGATGGCGACGACCAGTTCCTGCCAGGGTTTGTCAGGCATCCGTTGCAGGCGGGCCACCCCGCCGATCGGCAGCATCGTGATGTCCGGGGTTTGGATGCCGAAGGCGCGGGCGGCAATGGCGTGGCCGAATTCGTGAAGCAAGACGCAGCCAAACAAAGCCACCACGAAGAGCAGACCATCCATGGCCGCGGCGGCGCCGCCCATGCGGTAGTAGCTGAACCCGATCCACGCGAGGAACAGAACCAGCGTGATGTGCAACCGGACTTCGATGCCCGCAATGCGCGCCACTTTGAACGACCATCTCATGTCAGGACCTGGATTGTGTCGGCACCGCCGACGCGGGATAGTCTTCCCCAGGATCCATCCGCCGCAAGCCAGGCCGGAGGTCGTGGTGCTGGGTTGCCGGATAATGCGCCCGGCGAACGAACGCGAACCTCGAGCCAATGAAGTCCTTCTCGATGTTGCGGATGGCCTGGAACTGAAGACCCTGTGCCGCTGCGACCTGCTCTTCACCGTGGGGAAGGCCCAACTGACGCGACGGCGAGGTTCGGTCACCCCGGCACGCCGACGGCAAATCGCTCAACGCATCCTTCAAGGCCTCGCCCTGGCCGGCATGTAGGAGCCAGTCGCGGTGATGCCCGTCCACGAAGCTGGCCGACGGCACCCCGTCGGTCCGGACGAATTCTATAAGTTAAGTTGCCCTTCGCTCTGGAGGACGCACCATCCGAATTCGGCGCGACGGTGCGCACCGAGCAGCAGCCGAGTCAGCGACGTTCCCGATTTCCGCTTCGGAGCTCGAGTTCCGTCACACCCATCAGCACGCCAGTTTGGACGTGTCGGAGAGACAACTCGGCGATTTATTCCCGAAACGGAGAGAATATTCCCACTCAAATTCCTCTTGGCAGGGGAATAACTCGCGAGGCGATCACTCAGGTCACAAGCCGGAATTCATCAGGCTGGGAGCTTGAATCCGAAGTCCGGGTAGAAGACCGCAAATTAAAGTGAGTATCATTATGTTGACCCTCAGAAAATTCCTCAAACCCGCGACGATCGCGCTCGGTGCCTTCACAATGCTGGCGTTCGATGTGCCTGTTTTGGCGGGAAACTACGAGACGCGTGTCGTCGCCAGCGGCTTGAACCGCCCCACCGGCATCGTTGTGCAGGGCAGTCGCACGCTCTACATCACGCAGCTTCCCACGCCCACGATTCCCGGCTCAATGGGTGGACTCAACACCGTGGACCGCATCAAGCTCGGCAGCGGCAAGATCACCAACCTGACCACGGGCGAGCCTGAACCGACCCATCTCGCGCTCGACAAAAAGGGTAGCCTCTATTGGACGTGCAAATCCGCCGGCGTGATCCTGGAACGTAGCCGTCAAGGCACAGTAGGACTATTTCTCGGCGGATTGAACAAGCCGAGCGGCATCAGTGTGGATCGTTGGGGTAGCGTCTATTTCACGCAACTTCCGACGCCTGGTGTATCTGGAATGATGGGCGGCAATAACACGGTGAATGTGTCTGATGGCGAAACCACGTCGACGCTCACCACGGGTGAACCGGAACCGACGGACATCGTCGTCGCGCGGTGTGGCACATCGTATTGGACGTGCAAGAGCGCGGGGGTGATCCTGAAACGCACCGCTAACGGCGTCGTGAGTCTGTTGATCAATGGACTGAACAAGCCCACAGGGATCGCGCTGGACGATCGGCGTGGTCGTTTGTATTTCACCGAAGTCCCGACGCCTGGAATGTCGGGCGCAAACGGCGGATCCAATCGTGTTCTCGCCATCGATTTGGACACGGATGAAGTCGAGGTCGTGAACGAAGGTGATCCCGAGCCGACCGATATCGCCGTGGCTGCGAACGGCAGCGTGTTTTGGACATGCACCTCCGCGGGCGTGATCGTGCAGGCGCGCAACGTCACTGAAGATTGCGACTGGAACGGTCAGGATTGATTCGGTTTCAACCCGCAGCCACACACCCGACCCGCCGGACACTCCGGCGCGGTCGGTGAATTGTTTTGGGTGAGTACCGGTCGCCGATCCAAATGTGCGCATCAGACGGAAGATCGGATCGCGTTGTGAGGTACCAGGCAGGGGAACGAGAAAATGCTCGGATTAAGCCTTCGTTCCGGGACCGGAACTACGGCGCGGCAGCCTTCGCTCTCCGCTGCGCTCAAACTCACAACCGTTTACGTGCGAATGCCCGTCCTGAGGCGGATTTCAGGTAGCGTTCGAACGCGATCGCCCTCTCGGGATCCGCGAACGCCACAGCCGTCTTGATTCGCCAGGGCAGGAATTTTGAGGTGTGCGACACTTGTCCACTGTTGTGACGGCGGAGCCGCTCATTGAGGTCGTCGGTGCAGCCAACGTAGAATGTCTCAGATTTGGCGAGGCTCTCCAAAATGTAGACGTACCGAAATGGCATGGTTCCTCGATGGCTGGCATGCCGAGCCGTAGCTCGGAGCGCAGCCGGGGTCTCGGCCCGCCTTCGTTCCGGGACCGGAACTACGGCGCGGCAGCCTTCGCTCTCCGCTGCGCTCCGAGCGAAGGCTGGTGGGCGATGAGGGATTCGAACCCCCGACCGTCTCCGTGTAAAGGAGCTGCGCTAGCCACTGCGCCAATCGCCCAACCGACTTCGAAACCAGACCGCCAAACCCTAGCGGGGTGCCGGGCTCGGCGGCAAGGCGCGAGAGGACCCCACCCCGTGCAGCGCCAACACGCCCAACGACAAGACCAGCAGAAACACCGGGATCAACTCGATGGACGTGCGACGAGCCAGCACACCGGCCAGGGCAGGGACCAGGGCTGCGCCCAGGCCGGCGATTCCGATCTGCATGCCGATGGTGTTTGCCTCGTGACGGCGTCCCACCCGCGCCCTCGTTCCCGACACCAAACCGGGGAACACGGGAGCAATGGCGAACCCGAGAATGACCACTCCCAGGAGGCTGGACCCGGGCGTGGGATTCCAAGCCAGGAGCGCAGAACCCGCCGTTGCCCCCACCAGGCAGGTCCGGATCAAGGCGTCGCCACCCAACCGTCGGGAGAACAGGCCGGCCAGGATGCGTCCCACGGTGAAGGTGGCCCAGTAACCTCCGGTCCAGAAGCCGGCGGTGGGGGCGCTTATACCGCGGGATTCGGTGAGCAGGGTGTACGTCCAGTAGCCCAGCGTGGCCTCGATGCCGGTGTAGACGAGGAACAGGGTCAGACTCATCCAGACGCGGGGACTGGCGAGGGTTTCCTTGAATGATGCGGCGGGCTCTTGGATGGGCTGGGGACTCTGAGCCTGGGTGGGATCGTGAGGGGAGGGCGGCCGGATCGGTGACTGCCATCGGGACGCGGTGAGCGCGAAATAAGCTCCTAGGGCGATCTGGGCGGCGCCCACCGCCACGTAACCCCAGCGCCAGCTGTGGAATCGTTCGAGCCCCATGGTCATGATGAAGGGACCCAGGGTGATCCCGACGCCCCAGCTGGCATGGAGCCATTGCATCAGGCGCTCGCCGAAGTGGGCGGCGACGAATGTGTTTAGTCCACCGTCGATGGCTCCGGCTCCCAGGCCGGCCAACAAGCCGAGAACGACCATCATCCACCAGGCCGGAACCAGCGTGTAGCCGATCAACCCTAGGCCGGTAGCGGCGCAGCTCACCGCGAGC
Source organism: Verrucomicrobiota bacterium (assembly GCA_963205105.1). Taxonomy (GTDB): domain Bacteria; phylum Verrucomicrobiota; class Verrucomicrobiia; order Limisphaerales; family CAIMTB01; genus CAIMTB01. The sequence goes on from CAUJJW010000183.1 coordinate 26,827, forward strand.
AACCGCCCGACTCCGAGGCGGCTGATGGCGTAGCCGCTGCCGAAACTGGAGACAAGATAACCGGCGTTGACGGCGACAAGCAGCGCTCCCAGGGCGTCGAGGGGAAGCCCAAAGCCATCGCGGATGGACGGCCAGGCAACCCCCAGCAACCCATCGGGAAGGCCGAGCGAGATGAAGGCAATGAAGGCGAGAACGATGAGGCCGGCCGCGGCGTGCAACCGGGCACCTTTCCCGTCGCTCATGCCGCCGAGGCCGCCAGCTCCTCCTCAAAATCGACGATCTCCTTGATCTGGGTGAGGAACCAGCGGTCGATCTTGGTCAGCTGATAAATCTCCTCGACCGTGAAGCCGGCACGGAGCCCGTGGCGGATGAAGAAAATCCGCTCGGCGTTGGGAACGCTCAGTTTTCCTCGGATGACATCGCGCGGCAGGATGTCTCGGTCCCCGTAGATCTCGGTGCCGATGCGCCAGGGCTTGCCATCGCCGCCCAAACCGCTGCGCCCGATCTCCAGGGAGCGAAGGCATTTCTGGAGCGATTCCTTGAAGGTGCGGCCGATGGCCATGGCCTCGCCGACGCTCTTCATCTGGGTGGTCAGGGTCGGGTCGGCCTGGGGGAATTTCTCGAAGGCGAACCGGGGGATCTTGGTGACGACGTAGTCGATGGTGGGCTCGAAACTGGCGGGAGTTTCGCGGGTGATGTCGTTGCGGATCTCGTCGAGCATGTAACCGACGGCGAGTTTGGCGGCGATCTTGGCGATGGGAAACCCGGTGGCCTTGGAGGCGAGCGCCGAACTCCGGGAGACGCGGGGGTTCATCTCGATGATGACCATGCGGCCGGTCTCCGGATTGACCCCGAACTGGATGTTGGATCCGCCGGTTTCCACACCGACGGCCCGGATCACGGCGAAACTCTGGTCGCGCATGATCTGATATTCCTTGTCGGTGAGCGTCTGAATGGGGGCGACGGTGATGGAATCGCCGGTGTGCACGCCCATCGGGTCGAAGTTCTCGATGGAGCAGACGATGACGCAGTTGTCGGCGTGATCCCGCATGACTTCCATCTCGTATTCCTTCCAGCCGAGCAGGGATTCCTCGACGAGGATTTCCGAGACGGGGGAGAGGTCCATGCCGCGTTTGGCGATCTCATCGAACTCATCGCGGTTGTAAGCGATGCCGCCGCCGGTACCGCCGAGGGTGAAGGCGGGTCGGATGATGAGCGGGAACCGTCCGATGCGTTCGGCGACGGCGCGGGCCTCGTTGATGTCATGGGCGGTGCCGCTGATCGGGACGTCGAGTCCGATCGAGAGCATGAGGTCTTTGAAGATCTGGCGATCCTCGCCCTTTTCGATGGCCTCGGCCTTGGCGCCGATCATTTCGACATCGTGCCGATCGAGCGCTCCGCTGCGGTGGAGCTTCATGGCGGTGTTGAGGGCGGTCTGACCTCCCAACGTGGGCAGGAGCACCAGCTTTCCCTTCGCCCCGATGCGCAGCATCTCTTCCTTTTCCCGGACGATGATCTTCTCAACGCACTCCGGGGTGATGGGCTCGATGTAAGTGCGATCGGCGAACTCCGGATCCGTCATGATCGTGGCCGGGTTCGAGTTGATGAGAATGACGCGGTAACCCTCTTCTCGGAGGGCTTTGCAGGCCTGGGTGCCGGAATAGTCGAATTCGCAGGCCTGGCCGATGATGATCGGACCGGCGCCGATGATGAGAACAGAATGGATATCGGTGCGCTTGGGCATCGCGCGCCCATTGAGCCGGGAGATGAGCCAATTGAGAACGCGAAATTTCGGGTTCCTGAGGATCGCGGAAAACTCGTTGTCTCCGGTGGAGGGGCTGTTCCACGCTTCCCGCCGTCGCCTGCCGGTCCCGGTGGGCTCCACACCCGAACGGAACTCCAAGCCCTTACATGCCCATGGCCACCCTGGATCTCTCCCTCAAACCCGCCGGCTCGACCCGCTGGGACATGATTGCGTTGGGCGAAATCATGCTCCGACTGGACCCCGGCGACACCCGTGTGCGTGTCGCTCGGGAATTCCAGGTTTGGGAAGGGGGGGGTGAATACAATGTGGCCCGGGGTCTGCGCCGTTGTTTCGGCATGAAGACCGCCGTGTGTACGGCGTTCGCCGACAACGATGTAGGCCGGTTGCTGGAGGACTTCGTGCTGCAAGGCGGCGTGGCCACCGATCACGTGCTTTGGCGCCCTTTCGATGGCGTCGGCCGGACGGTCCGCAATGGGTTGAATTTCACTGAGCGCGGTTTCGGGGTACGGGGGGCGGTCGGAATTCCGGACCGCGGCCATACCGCGGCAAGCCAGCTCAAGCCGGGCGATTTCGATTGGGACACGATTTTTGGCAAGGAAGGCTGCCGCTGGTTGCACACGGGCGGCATTTTTGCGGCGCTCAGCACCACCACGGCGGACCTGGTGATCGAGGCGGTGCAGGCTGCCAAACGGCACGGAGTGGTGGTCAGCTACGACCTCAACTACCGGCCAAGCCTATGGAAGAGCATTGGCGGGCAGGCGAAAGCGCAGGAGGTCAACCGCCGGATCGCGCCCTTCATCGATGTGATGATCGGCAATGAGGAAGACTTCACGGCGGCACTGGGCTTCAAGGTGGAAGGCGCCGACGAGCACCTGCTGCACCTGGATGTTTCCGCGTTCAAAGCGATGATCGAAACCGCCGTGCGCACCTACCCGAACTTCAAGGTGGCGGCCACCACGCTGCGGGCCGCCAAGACGGCCACAGTCAATGACTGGGGCGCGATCTGCTGGGCGGGAGGACAGTTTCACGCGTCGCGGACCTATCCGGACCTGGAGATTTTCGACCGGGTGGGCGGGGGGGACAGCTTCGCGAGCGGTCTGGTGTATGGGCTGATGACCTCCGGGGATCCGCAGAAAGCGGTGGATTACGGTGCCGCGCACGGGGCGATCGCGATGACCACGCCAGGCGACACGTCGATGGCGTCTCAGAAGGAAGTGGAATCGGTGATGAAGGGTGCAGGCGCCCGGGTTCAGCGCTGACATGAGGCCATCGTTCATCGCCTCGGTGCTGCTGGTCGCCCTCGGGCTGGGCAGTCCCGTGTCCAGCCGCGAGATCGCGGTGGCCACCGTTCATCCGCTGGCGACTCAGGCCGGGCTGGATGCCTATCGGCGCGGTGGCAACGCGGTCGATGCCGCGGTGGCAGCGGCGCTCACCTTGGGGGTGGTGGATGGGCAGAACTCCGGCATTGGCGGTGGTTGCCTGGCGCTGGTGCGACTGGCCGACGGCAAGTGGATCGCGCTCGACGGTCGCGAAGCCGCGCCCGGGGCGGCCACGCGCGACATGTTTGTTCGGGACGGGGAAGCGGTTCCCGAGCTCAGCCAGGAAGGTCCGTTGGCGATCGGTGTGCCCGGTGAACTGGCGGCGCTGGACTGGCTTTCCCGGCATCACGGCAAGCGTCCGCTGCGAGAAGCCCTGCTCGCTGCGGCGCAACTGGCCGAGGAGGGTTTTGCTGTCAGTGCCGATTGGGCCGGACGTCTGCGCGGTGAAGCGGACCTCGTGAAGCGACATGCTGAGGCGGCGTCCATTTTTTTGCGTCCGGACGGAAGCCCTCTGGCCGCCGGGGAGACGCTGCGTCAGCCCGATCTGGCCCTCAGTTACCGGGCCTTGGCCGAGAAAGGTGCACGCTGGTTTTACCGCGGCGCTTTCGCGGAGCGGGCCGAGGCCTGGATGCGTCAGAACGGAGGGCTGCTCCGGAAGTCGGATTTCAGCAGGTACCGGGTGAAGCTTCGTGAACCGGTGTTTGCGCGTTACCGCGACTGCGAGGTGGTGGGGTTTCCACCGCCCAGTTCCGGGGGGATTCATGTGGCGCAGATTCTCCACGCGCTGGCTGGCTTCGATGCGAAGGCGTTGGGGGCGGGTTCCGCCGATTTGGCGCATGTGACTGCGGAAGCGATGAAACGTGCCTTCGCGGATCGCGCCTACTGGCTGGGGGATTCGGATCATGCACGGGTTCCGCGGGGTCTGACCGATCCGGACTACGCCGGGCGTTGGGCTTCCGAGATTCGAATGGACGCGGCAACGCCCGTTGCCGGCCACGGGACACCTCCGGGCGCCTGGACGGACCACTTGGGCCGGCACACGACCCACCTTTCGACCGCCGATTCCGACGGTAACTGGGTGGCGCTGACCGCGACGGTGAACACCACGTTCGGGAGCAAGGTGGTCATTCCCGGCACCGGGATTGTGCTGAACAACGAAATGGACGATTTCTCAGCCCAGCCCGGCCGCACGAATTTTTTCGGTCTGGTGGGTGCGGAAGCCAACGCGGTCGCGCCGGGGAAGCGGCCGCTGTCGAGCATGAGCCCGACGGTGGTGGTTCGAGACGGCGAGCCGATTCTGGCGGTCGGCGCCGCCGGCGGTCCTACGATCATCTCGCAGACCGTGTTGGCGGTGATCCAGGTGGTGGACTTTGGCCGGACACCCGGCGAAGCCCTGGCTCAGCCGCGACTGCATCAGCAGTGGAAACCGGATGAAGTGGTGGTCGAACGCAGCTGGGGGCCGGACGTGGTGGATTCCCTGAGGCAGCGCGGCCATTCCGTGCGCGAAGTCAACCGGCTGGGAGCGGCCCAGGCAGTGGGCCGGGTTGGGCCCAACCTGGAGGCAGCCTCGGATCCTCGTTTGCAGGGTCACGGCGCCGTCTGGCGCGGGGATTGAGACCGCTTTCGGCTAAGGTTCGATTCCGCCGTCGAGCACCCGGAAGAACAGTCGCGGCAAACCCTTCAACGAGGTCGCGTTCAGATTCGTGGGCCAACTGCGGAACGTCTGGGAAGACCATGTTCGCAGATCCGAGCCGAAGAAGGCGTGTTGGTGGTGGTTCGTTCGCGATTGCATCAGCAGATTCAGGGCGGTCGGGGTGTCCTGCAACGCGATGGGAACCACTCCAACGTCGGGAAGCGGCGGAACAACCGCAGCCGCATCGAATGCCTGAGCGGCAGCGCCATTCCGAAGCACCCGCACCTCCTGGATGACCACGGGCGTCGTGGGGCGATCGTTGGCGTCCCGGGGCACCTGACTGATTCGGTGAACGATCTCCATGCCTTCAACGACCTCTCCAAACACCGAGTGTTTGTCGTCGAGCCACGGTGTGTTGGTCACCGTCACGAAGAACTGACTGCCATTGGAACCCCGGGCCGGGTTGGGAGCGTTCGTCCCGGAGTTGGCCATCGAAAGAATGCCCGCCTTGGAGTGGCGCAGGGTCGGGTGAAACTCATTGGCAAACATGTAGCCCGGTCCGTCGGTCCCTTCGCCATTCGGGGAGCCGGCCTGGACCATGAAGTCGTCGATCACCCGGTGGAATGGAATGCCGGCATAGAAAGGGCGCCGGACCACCTTGGCGGTTTTGAAATCGACCCAATCCCGGGTGCCTTCGGCGAGTGAGACGAAACTCGCCACGGTCCGGGGCACCTTGGTGAATTCCAGCCGACACCAGAATTCCCCCGGGGTGGTGATGAAACCGGCAAACAAACCCGCGGCGACGGGCGCCGCGCAGGCGATGCGCGGGTGGGTGATTCCCGCCAGGGCGAGAACCCAGGCAACAAGACGTCCCAGCGTGCGCATTCGGAACCGGTTCTCCCAACGGGAGGTAGGGACAGGGATGGGCTGCTTCATGGTTTCGTCGTGGCATTCATCCGGTGCAGGGTTCGTTGGAGCTGCGGCGCGCTGACCACAATCTCATAGGTCTGCTCGCTGTCCACCGCCCGACGCCAGAAGGTCCCACCCGCCCGCTGGAGGATGAGGCCACCCGCCGCAATGTCCCATAGCCGGACGCCGGTTTCGACGTAGGCATCAAACCGGCCGGTGGCGACGTAGGCGAAGGACAGCGCGGCCGATCCCGTGATGCGGATCTTCCGCACGCGATGGATGAGCTGCTGAAACACTGGCAGCATCCGGTCGAGAGTGTGACGGTGTTTGGCGAAACCCAGGGCAACCACCGCTTCGGCGAGCTTGCTGCGGGAGGCCACCTCGATTTTTTTCCCGTTCAACAGGGCAGGGCCATCCTCCGTCGCGGACCACAGCTCGTCGGTGAACGGGTCGTAGATCACGCCCAGCACGGTTTGGAACCCGTCCTGATAGGAGAGATCCGTGGGTTTCTTGGCCTCGTCGGAAAGGCACTGAAGGGCAATGGAAACGCAGGCGTGGGGGATGCCGTAGGTGAAGTTCACCGTGCCATCGATGGGATCGATGACCCAACGCAGGGGCGCATGGGAGTGGCCGGAGGATCCCTCCTCACCGAGGATCGAGGCCTCGGGAAGGGCCTTGTGGAGAATCTTTTCGATGAGGCGCTGGCAGCGCACGTCGAGTTCGAGCTTGATGTCGTGCTGGGTGGCTTCGTTGATGCGCTTGGTCTGGCGAAGATTTTTGCGCATCAGTGCGCCGGCTTCGCGCGCGGCGCGAGACGCTTCGGCGACGAGGGTTCGGATGGGATAGGATTTCACGAGAATGTTGGGGGAGGGCAGGTCAGGGGATGACCTCGACCCGCTGTTGCAGCCGGCTTTCGAGTTCCGCGAGCTTTTGGGAAATGAGCTGGTTGTCGGACGCCTCAATCACTGCCAGCAACTGATCGGCATCGTGGAGTCGGGAAACATAGACGTAGGACGCCCCAGCCTGCTTGAGCAACGGCACCTCGGAAAGCACCTCGGCGTGGGCCACCAGGCAGGCCTCCGGGTTCAGCCGGTGCACGAGTTGCACCAGGCGCAGGTTGGTGATGCCGCGGAGGATCGAGTTGGGCAGGGTGCACAGGATCAGGCGGGCGGAACGCAAACCCGCGTGTTCCAAAGTGTCCCGTTGCGAGATGTCACCCCAGATCGCACGGACACCCCGGTGCACCAGCTTCCGGTGGACCTCCGGATTGAAATCGATGACCGCCAAACGGGGCAGCAGCGAGGGATTCCGGCGCGTGATCTCCTCGAGCAACGAACTGGCCGTCCACGAAAAGCCCAGAAAGAACAGATCCGGCGCTTGGGCCGGCTTGCCGTCGTCGCTGGCTTGGACCGGGCGATCGCGAATGCCGAGGCGAATCAACCAGGGCTCAACAGCGAGGAACACCACATCGGACTTCCCGATGGCATAGCTGCTGGCGATGGCCAGGAAGAAGAACGCGTAGACCACCGGAGCGAAGACTTCCTTGCCGATATGCCCGCTGGCGGCGCCAAGGCTGACCAGCACCAAGGCAAACTCGCTCAGCGGCATGAGGTTGAGGCTGGTCAGGAAACTGACCCGATTTCCCATGCCCATGAGCCGAAGCGGCACCATCACGGTGAGAAACCGGCTCACCACCACAAAGCCGCAGAGCAGGACAGCCAGACGGATCGGCTCCCATTGCGGCGCGGGAACGGCAAGCCCCAGGCCCACGAAAAAGAGCGTCACGAAAAAGTCGCGCAAACTGGTGACCTTCGCCGCCACATCAAGATGGTAAGGGTAGGTGGAGATTGAAACCCCTGCGACCAAGGCACCCATTTCGCGCGACAACCCCAACGCATGGGCCAACGCCGCGATGATGAAACACCAGGCCAGTGCCCCGACCACGACCAATTCCGGGAGGGTGGCCACCCGATGGAAGAGCGGAGGAAGCACGTACTTGCTGATGCCCAGCGCGGTGCCAATGAGCAGGGCAATCTTCAGAAAGGTGGCGACCACCACCATGACCGAAGGGTTCGAAAGAGCCGGCTGAACACCGAGGAACACAATCAGCGCGACGTCCTGAATCACCGAAATACCGATCGAAAGGCGCCCGGCAAGGGTGTCCAGTTCACGGCGATCGGTCAAAATCTTGACCGCGATCACCGTCGAACTGACGAACGCTCCGACCGCGAGATACAGGGCTTCGAACTTGCCGGAACCCAGGGGCCTGCCGGCCAGCACAAACACTCCGATGCCGAGCACCACGGTTCCCAGGATCTGAACCAGCGCCGTGGTAAAAATGGCCCGGCCTGCCCCCAAAACGCGTTTGAGATCGATTTCGAGCCCGATCAAAAACAGCAGCAGAATCAAACCAATCGATGCAATGGACTCGATCGAGTCCGGATGCGTGACCATCCCAATACCCGAAGGCCCGATGACGTAGCCAGCGATCAGGTAGGCGACCAGGGCCGGTTGACGCAGAACATGGGCAACGACGCCGAATAACCAGGCGGCGACGACGCAAACGGCGATATCGGTCAGAGTCCCGTGCTCCAAGCGGGCGAGAGCCTAACCGGCGGCCGGCGTATGGCCAAAGGAATCTCTCCATCAACACCATCCGGGCATTGCGCCAGGCTCCACTTCCTCAACACCATTGCCGTATGAGCGTCATCAACTCGGGTCAACTTCGCGACCTTCGTGCCGCCCAACCAACCTCAGTTCTCCTGGACGTCCGTATCCCAGAGGATTTTGAAGCGAGCCACATCGCCGGCGCCCGGAACGCCTGCGTCTTCCTGATGTCCTTCCTCGATGACGTCCGGGCCATGGTGACGGATCCAGGGACTCCGATCGTAGTGTATGGCGCGGACAACCAGAGCATGGAGTCTGCCGATGCGGCGCGGCGTCTCACCGCGGCGGGTTTCCGTTCCGTCCACCAATTCGCGGGCGGATTGGCAGCATGGAAATCCGACGGGCTCCCCACCGGGGGCGACGGCCGGAAACCGGAGCTTCCTATCCTTAACGGCATCAAGCCGATAGACCTTTCCGAAACCCGGGTGGAGTGGACAGGCCGGAACCTGCTGAACAAGCATATGGGAACCCTGCCGGTGAAGCGGGGAAGCCTCACCTTTGCCGAAGGTTGGCTTTCCTCGGGCGAGTTCATCCTCGATATGACTGCCATGACCTGCACCGACATCGGCGATTCCGGCTTGAACGCGATGCTGATACGGCATCTGCAGAGTGATGATTTCTTCGCGGTGGATCAGCACCCGGAAGCCCGAATGGTGCTTCGGAAGTGTTCTCCGCTCCCCAATGGGCGTCCCGGCCATCCCAACCTCCAAATGCTCGGTGATCTGACGGTGCGCGGCGTGACCCGGGAAATCTCGATGGTCGCAGTCGCTGGACGGACACCGGAGGGCAGGGTGGGAGTCCAGTGTGTCTTCTGGTTTGATCGAACCGAGTTCGG
>CAUJJW010000184.1 GCA_963205105.1 Verrucomicrobiota bacterium
CTGGTCCTGTTGGTGTATGCCTGGGTCGCGGCGTCGCTGGGCCTGTGGTTGGGCGCCGTGGTGCGAGCCGAGGAGAAGGTGGTGGGTCTGGGTGTGCTCAGCTCGATGGTGATGGCGGCGTTGGGCGGTTGCTGGTGGCCGCTGGAGATCGTGCCCGATTCCATGCAGGTCCTGGCCTATTTTTTCCCCACCGGCTGGGCCATGGCGGCCTTGCACCAGTTGATTTCGTTTGGCGCAGGTTTGGGTTCGGCGCTCCGACCGCTGGGCGCGCTGGCCCTGTTCGGACTCGCGGCAAACTTTGCTGCGATCCGTTGGTTTCGCACGTGAAGATCCAACCCCGCGGATAAACCCTAGGGCTGGGCGGTTTCAGCAGAGCTGGGGCGGTCGCGGAAGGTGGCTTGGAAGTAGGCCAATACCATGGTGACCAACACCGCCAGGCCACCCCAGAACCAGGACCAATCGGTGCCGGTGGGACGGGTGCACGCCGCGAGCCAGGCGCCGGTGCCCAGATATCCGACCAGATTCCCGACGCCCTGGGTGGACAAGGAGAGCAATGCTTGGGCCCGGGTGCGCCAGGCGGGATCGATGGTGTGGTTGAGGCAGATGGGCGCGGTGACAAAGAACAAGGTGAACGCAAACCCATGCAGGGCGATGCCGGGCAGCACGACGAAGGGTTGATCGGTGGCCAGGAGCACGTAACGCAGCACGGCAAAGGTCAGGCCGGCGGCGAGAATGCGTTTGGTGCCCCAGCGACCCAGCCAGCCGGCCAGCGAGAACATGGCCAGGATTTCGGTGGCTTGGGCGAGGCTCATCCAGGCGCTGGTGTGCTGAAAGCCGAGGTCCCGAAGGTGGGCCGGGGCGAAGGGGTAGAATGCGGCCAACGGAACCGCGGCGAGGCCGGCCGTCAGGAAGAGCACGCGGTACTCGGGCCGGCGCAGCAGTCCGAGCGCATCCAGTCCGAGCCGTTCCCGAATGGTTTGTCGGCCGACCGCGGGAGGTGGTGGGACGTTGGGAATGGACCAGCTGGTGGCGGCGACAGCGATCCAACCGATGGCGGTGGTGACGCCGGCACGGGTGGACGCATCGGCGCCGATGGCGCTGATGAGCAGGCATCCCCCGATCCAGCCGAACGTGCCGAAGGCGCGAACGGGACCGAATTCCCGGGTCGGTTCGCGCAGGCCGGCGAGGGCGATCGACGTGACGAGGCTCCAGGTGGGTGTGGCGAAGAGGGCGTGGAACTGAATGAGGGCCAGGACAGCCGCGGCGGGCCAGTGGCTGGCGATGGCGTGGGTGGCCAGGGCACTGGTCAACGCGCTGCCGAACGACGCCCACCGCAGGACGGCGACAGGTGAGGCGTGGCGATCCGCAATGGCGCCGAAGAGCAACGGGGTGACCAGGGCGGCGATGGCGGAGGTGGCAAAGGCATAGGAGCGGAGGCCTCCATAGCCATGGGCTTCGAGCACGGGGCTGAGGGGAACAAACCAGGCGGCCATGGTGATCCCCTGAACGAAGAACAGGGCGGAGAAACCCGCCTTGGAGCCTGGCCCGACATCGCGACGCACGGGGAGAGCACACACCACCGCCGACAAACTACAAGCCCGCGACAAAACGATGGACATTTCACCGCCGCAGGAAGAGGAAAGAGTCATGAAACGCCGCCAGTTCCTCGCGTCCTCGGCCGTTGCCGGTGCCGGATGCCTGATTGCTCCCTCGCTTCGTCTGTTCGGCGCGGACGCTCCCTCCAACAAACTCAACATCGCGCTGATCGGGGTCTGGGGCCGGGCCCTGGCCCACTACAAGGCCATCGAGAACGAAAACGTGGTGGCCCTCTGCGACGTCAACGAACGCCGGTTGGGTGAGGCATCGGCGAAGTTTCCGAAGGCGAAGCACTACGTGGACTGGCGAAAGTGTCTGGAGCAAAAAGACATCAACGCGGTGATCTGCTGCACCGCCGACCATACGCACGCGTTTGTGGCGAACTGGGCGATGAACCGCGGCCATCACGTCTATTGCGAGAAACCGCTCGCCAACAGTGTCGAGGAAGCCCGCGTGGTCCGCGCCAATTTCCTGAAGAACCGGAACAAGATCGCCACCCAGTGCGGCACCCAGCGGCATGAGTACGAGAACTTCAACCGGGTCCGCGAGTTGATCCGCGACGGGGTGATCGGTGAATTGCAGCAGGTCAGCGCCTGGGGCAATCGCCAGCTGCGTCGTCCGGGCTATCTCCCAGCTTCCGGCGCGCCGCCTTCGGACTTTCACTACGATCTCTGGATTGGGCCGTCGGCCTTCCATCCGTACAATCCCGATTATTTCTCCGGTGGCGCGGGCATGAACTGCCTCCAGTGGAACATGTACTGGGACTTTGGCACCGGGCAGGTCGGGGACATGGGCAGTCACACCATGGACATCGCCTGGAACGCGATTGACGCCGGATTGCCGCTCACCGCGCAGGCGGCGGGCGAGCCGTGGAATCCCGAGGTCAGTCCGGTGGCATTGGAGATGCATTTTGAGCATCCCGCGAACGATTGGCGTCCGCCGATCCAGGTGTCCTGGTATCAGGGCGGGGTGATGCCGGCGTCGCCGGCTCCGTGGGTGGACCTGAACAAGATCGGGCACGGGGCGCTGTTTGAGGGATCGAAGGGCGCCCTGGTGTCCGAGTTCAACGCGCGGCTGATCATTCCGAGCGGCAACGGGGCGGACATGACCTATTACAAGCCGCGCGCGAAAGAGGCGCTGATCCCGCCGATGGGGAACTTCCAGCAGGAATGGATCAAGGCGTGCAAAGGCAACCTGAAGACCTCCTGTGACTTCGAGTACAGCGGCAACATGATCGAGCAGATGATGCTGGGTCTGGTGGCGTACCGGGTCGGCAAGAAGCTCTCGTACGACGGCGCGACCGGGCGGGTCACGGATGTTCTCGAAGCGAATGAATTCCTGAAGCGGACGTATCGGCCTGGTTGGACTCTGGATGGTTGAAGCCGAGACGCAGGGGCACGACGATTTGAACGGGATTGTTCCGCTGCGGCGTGCGATGGGGGTTGGTCGGGGTGCGGGCCAGGGTGGAAATCCGTCGCAACCGGGTATCGTTGGCGAGCGTCCATTCAGCCAAGCCCTGCTCAATCCGGAGCGGGCGCCGAGTTCTGGAGGAACGAGGCGCGGGAGGGTTCCACGGGTCTGACGGTTGGGCAGGGGAAACAACCTCCAAGCCTAAACCCACCATGAATCCCCACCTTGAACCCTGGTCGGTGTCGCCCGATGCGTTTCCCGCCGACGGCTTCCTTTCCGATCGGTTGGAGTACCTGCTGCAGTACGCGATCCTCGCGCCATCCCCCCACAACACGCAGCCGTGGCTGTTCCGCATCAACCCCAATGATGTCGAAATCTTCGCCGACCTGCGGCGCTGTCTGAAAGCCAGCGATCCGCAGGCGCGCGAACTGAATCTGGCTTGTGGCGCGGCACTGCTCAACCTGCGCATCGCCGGAGAATACTTTGCCCAGCGATGCTCGGTGGAGGTGCTGCCGGAGCCCCTGCACCCGACACTGGTGGCGCGGTTGACGTTGCACGCGGGTGGCGAGGCGACCTCGGAAGACGTGGTGCTGTTCCATGCCATCCGGGACCGACGCACCAACCGTGGTGAGTTCTCGGCGACACCGGTTCCGGAGGCGACGATGGATGCCTTGGGAGAAGCGGCGGTCGCCGAAGGGGCCTGGCTTTCGTTTGTCACGGACGAAGCTTCCAAGGAATCCCTGGCGGGCCTGGTGGCGGAAGGGGACCGGGTGCAATGGGCGGATCGGGAGTTTCGGTCGGAATTGGCGAAGTGGGTGCGGACCGATGCGGCGCATCAGATGGATGGCATTCCGGGCGCTGACTTCGGCGTGCAGGATTGGATGTCCTTTGCGGGACCAGCCCTGGTGCGGACCTTCGATCGAGGGGGACGGGAAGCGGCGAAGGACCTGGAGATTGCCCGGCACTCGCCGCTGTTGTTGGTGCTGGGGACGGACGAGGACAACCCGGTGGAATGGATGCGGGCGGGGCAGGCGATGCAACGGGTTCTGCTGACGGCGCAGTCGGAGGGGTTGTCGGTATCGCACCTGAACCAACCGGTGGAGGTGGCGTCCTTGCGCGCGCAGGTGGCGGCCGTGGCGGGGCGGGAATCAGGGTATCCGCAACTGATCCTTCGGGTGGGCTATGGAACGGAAGTGCCACCGACACCGCGGCGACCGTTGCGCACCCTCCTCCTGCACCAGGATCCGTCGAAGGCCCCGCCGCACTGAAGCGCATCACGTCGACGGGTGGGGCGTATCTCCGAGTTCTGGATGGGAGATCCAAGCATCGGAGGGTTTTGGACAGGATTCACAGGATGAACAGGATGCTCAGGAACCCAAGCGTCACGGCATTTCATCCTGTTCATCGTGTTCATCCTGTCAAAAAGAGGGCCGTGTCCTCCGACAACACGGAGATGCGCCCCGACGGGTGGGCTGGGCAGGTTCCCGCTTGCGCCCGAATGGCGGTCTAGGCTTCATGGTTCACACCACGACCCGCGGGATTCACCGCCGTCGTGAGGGCTTTTGCAGCCTGTTGAGCACCATGTTTTCACACCTGAAACGATGGGGATTTCTGGTCGGGTTTCTCGGTTTGTTGGTGGTCGTGGTTTGGGGACAACGCCACGGCGGAGGGCCGCGGCACCAGGGGCGGTCGGCGCGGGCTTGGTTTCAAGATGCCTGTCGCAGTTCGTTGCCCTCGTGGGGTGGTTTGGACGACGGGTTGGGGCTGCGGGCGAGAACGGCGTTTGTGGAACTGGGGACGAACGCGATTCCGTTTCTGGTTCGCGAAGCGCTGACGTTGCGGAAGGAGAATCCGTTCCGGACCCGTCTGCACAGTTTCTTTCTGGGGATGCCGGAGTGGGCGGGGCGGGGCTCCTTTCTGCCGTACAGTCATTGCGTCGACACGGCGGTCGACCTGTTGAGAGCTTTGTCGCCACCGTCGGAGTTGGTGATTCCGCTGTTGGAACCGAGTCTGTCCGGTGCGGATCGATTCACCCGCCTGCAGTCCCTGCAGATGCTGAGCTGTCTGGGAGAGGGCGGGGAGACGGCGGTTCCGCTGCTGTTGCCCTGGGCGACGCAGACCGAGGATGGGCATGCGCAGATTTTGGCCTGGCAATCGATTCGGCTGCTGGGGAATCGGGGTTCAAATGCGCTTCCGGCGCTGCTGGAGCGAGCGTCGCGGGATCCCGTGTGGTTTCGGCGGGATTCGCGGTGGCCGGATTGGCTGGCGGGTTTGGGGCCTCAGGCGCTGTCGGCGGTTCCTCTTCTTGAGCAAAGCCTCGAGCAAACCAATGACATGGCTCGCGCCCGTTCGGCTCTCGCGCTGTTGAGGCTGCAACCGGAGCATCCACTGGCGTTGAGCATCGTTCGGCAGGAGGCGGAGGCACTCATGAAAGGAGGTCGGTCCGAGATGTCGCGAAGCCCGCTTCTGAACAGTCTCTGGAGTGCCCCGTCCGGCGAGGCGGAGCGGCTTGCGGCGTGGATGGAGCCGATTGCACGGAAGGAGGTGGCGGGCTGGGATCGGACGCGTGGCGGTTCGATGGTCGCCATGTATGCGTTGGAACGGGTCTCGAAAAGCAGGGCGCGCGCTTTCTATGAGGAGCTGCTGAACGATCCGAACACGGCGGGGTTGCTGGGTGCGGCGGGACTCTTGCGGCTTGATCCGAACCACCCCGAGGCGACTCGGCGGTTGGTGGAAGCGCTTCCGCAAGGGCCAGGTCCCTTTCCATTGCTCTTCCATTTCTTGGGATCTGCGTCCGGGACCAATGCGGTGGTGGTGCAGGCCTTGGAAGGTGTGGCCTCGGGGAACCTCAAGGTCCGACCACTGTCCATCCATGGGAACTGGGAACGCATCCACCGTGCGCAGGCGTCGTACGCGCTTGCCGTGATGCGGTACCGGGCGGCGCGTGCGGCCAAGGGGCTGCCGGATCGGGAATGGTGAGCGCAGGGAGAACCTGGGGCGATGGCCCCAGGTTGGGCGGAGGGTGCTTCGTTGGCGGTGCTGCTCGCCGGGTTGTCGGCGAAGCCACCGGGTCAGGTGGCGTGCCGCATGGCGGTGCGGTGCAACCGGGTCGGGCCCTTCTTCCGTGCCGCCTTGCGGCTCTGGCGCTGTTCCAGTTGTTCGCGCAGGCGGGCCATGACTTTTTGCCATGCGGCCGGCCAGGTGTGGTCGCGGGCGGCGGCATGG
>CAUJJW010000185.1 GCA_963205105.1 Verrucomicrobiota bacterium
CGCCGGGAGCGATGGCGTCTGGAATCTGGAGGGAGCGCAGCTGTCGTTTGTCGTCGCTCCCTTCTTCTGGCAGACGCTTTGGTTTCGGTCTTCCTCCCTTCTCGCCGTGCTGGGACTGGCGGGAGCGGGTGGATGGCTGGCTTCATCGCGGCGCTTGCGCCAGCTGAATGTCCAGGTGGCGCTCCGGCAACTGGCCACCTCGCTGACCGCCGCCATTGATGCCCAAACCCTGGGCCTGCGGGTGGCTGAAACCTGCCGGGCGCTGTTCCGGCATCAGGCCTTCTTCCTGGTTTTGTTGGACCGGCAAGGGTCGGTTCGCCTGGTGGCCCATGCCGAGGATACCCGTCCGGGGGATTCGTCGCCGAAGCCTGTTCCACGCGTGACCCTCACCCTGGGTTCGGTCACTGCCCCGATGCTCGGGGGGAGGCCGTTGCTGGTCAACCAGCCGGCAGGCACGGGGAAGTCGGCGGGCGAGACCGCCGCTTTGGGAAACTGGAGTGAGGGAGGTCGCACTGCGGCGTCCATGCTGCTCGCGCCGATCCGTTGGGAGGAGAACACGATTGGCGTGATCTCCGTCCAGAGCTACGCGGTGCACCGCTACCGTCAGGCGGACCTGGACCAACTGCAGATGCTGGCCGCCCATTGTGGCGCCGCCATTGCTCGCATGGAGGCGGAGCAACTGCGCCGGGAGAACGAAGAACGCCTTCGTCTGGCGATGGAGACCGCCAGCATGGGGTCCTGGGAAGTGGACCTCGCCACCGGCGATCTGGTCGCGTCGCCCGAGGCGGAGGCCGTGTACGGGTTCTCGCCCGGAACCATGTCCGGGAACAAGTCGCAGCTCTGGAGCCGCGTTCCTGAGGCGGATGCTTCCGAAATCCGCCGTCAGATCGACGCCATCCAGGCGGGAAGCCAGGTGGCCCTCGACGTGGTTCATCCGGTGCTCGCCAGCAACGGGGAACGCTGGCTGGAAGTGAAGGGTCGCGTCCATGGCGTCCGTGGCGATGGGTCCTCCCCACGCTTGATTGGAATCACCGCCGACATCAGCGCCCGGAGGCAGGCGGAACGACTCCGTGATCGCCTGGAGGCACAACTTCGGCAGTCCCAGAAACAGGAGGCCATTGGCACCCTGGCCGGAGGGATTGCCCACGACTTCAACAACCTGCTCGCCGTGATCCTGGGGAACATCGAGACGGCCCGAGCGGACGTCGAACCTGGGCACCCGGTCCGCGAAAGCCTCGACGAGATCCAGAAGTCCGGAATGCGCGCCCGGGATCTGGTCCGCCGCATCCTGGCATTCAGCCGTCCGCAGGATCATTTGCGCAAGGTCGTCAATCTGGAGCCTATCGTGCACGAGGTCGCGCAACTCCTGAGGTCCACCATTCCGGCCGGCGTCGAGATCTCCACCGCGTTCGGCGAAGCGGTGCCAGCCGTCATGGCGGATCCCTCGCAGATCCACCAGGTGTTGCTCAACCTGGGCACGAATGCATGGCACGCCATGGAGGGTCGCATTGGAGGCATCACCTTCCGCCTGGCGGGGGCCATGGTGGACCCGGCTCTGGCGGATTCCATTCCCGGCTTGCACGTCGGATCGCATGCCCTTCTTCAGGTCGTGGATAATGGCTGGGGCATGTCCAGCGAAGTGAAGGCCCGGATTTTTGATCCGTTCTTCACCACCAAACCTCCCGGCAAAGGCACTGGACTCGGGCTCTCCGTGGCGCTGGCGATCATCAAGTCCCACGGCGGAACGGTAAGCGTCGACAGCGCTGTCGGCCGTGGAACCACCTTCAACATCTACCTGCCTGAGGCTGGCCGCTCGCCAGGCGAGGAACCGGCGGGTGTTGCCGGTTCCCCGGCTTCGGTTGCCCGGCGAAAAGCGCGCATCCTGTTCGTCGACGATGAGGAAAGCCTGGTCCGCCTCGCACGGCGGGTCCTGGAACGTGCCGGTTACGAGGTGGAAGCCTGCGTGGAGGTGAGCGATGCACTCACTCGATTCAGAACCTCACCCCGGGGGTTTGACGTGGTGATCACCGATCTCTCCATGCCGGGCTTTTCCGGGATGGATTTCGCGCGAGAGCTTCTCCGGCTTCGCCCGGACGTCGCGACGTTGCTCTGCTCGGGAAACCTTTCGGAGGCGGAGATCACTGAGGCTCGCGCCATGGGCATGCGGGCGGTCCTGACCAAGCCGTATTCGTCCGCCGAACTGCTGGGGACGATCGCCGATGTCTTATCGGAGTTGCGAACCGGTTCCACCGACAGCGCAGGCGACACGCTGTGAACTCGGAGGTGGGATGGGGCGTCCTTCCTTGAGGCAAAGGCAGGATCGGTGCGCCTCCAGGAAGTCATGGACCTGCTGCTCGGAAAGCGTTTGCACCCACGCCACCCGTTCTCGCGGGCTGAGATCCCGGATTTCGTGAAGCTGGCAGGACTCCGGATTTCCCCGTTCAAAGGGACAGGAAAAAACCAGACCGAACAAACCGACTCGCTCGGAGGCTTTGGGTCGCTGCTCGGTGGTCACAACACGCGGGTACGTCCCAAGGGGCAGGACCGAACCCGCGGAGATGTTCCCAGATCGGTGCCTGAAGCGACATCAGGGAAAACCCTGAGTCATCCTGGAACCGCGATGAGATGGACGATGCGCTTCCTTGCCTTGGGTAACAAAAGGCAAGAAGCACTCCCGAGCGGCCGGGAATGGAGGGCGCAACGCCCGCAGTGACCGGGAAGTGCGAGTCCGCGGCGTGCGGAACTCAGGCGGGGGCGAGAACCGCCTTGTTCGTGACCAGGTACTGCTGCAAGTCGCGAATCGAGGACATCGTGGTCGGTGTGCCGGGGCGCATCGCCTTGTAGCGCTTGTAATGCACCAGGACCTTGCCCACCTGCGTCACGGCCACGTTGACGTCGCCGACCTGCCACACTTGGCCCTTCTCAAAGGGCGGAAAGCTCTTCGGCGTTGATGGCTTGGATGGCGACTTCTTCATGCCGCGATAATGCCCAACTCTCTGCGCGCGAGCAAGGACCGGGCTGCGAACGTTGCAAATGGGGATTCTCATTGACTTCATTGGGGACTTCCAAGGCTTTAAAAACACCGGTTTTGCGCCGATTTTTAAGGCATTCGTCACTTTGAATCCCTCCAGCAGGCGTATCCCTGGAAGCTCGTTTGTTGGCGGTCCACCCGGGAAAGGTTAGACTTCCGCGCATGGAAGAACCCATTTGGGTGGAAGAATTCCGGGGCGCCTACCTTCGCACCCGGCGTGCCTACGAAGAAGGTGCTGGCACCCCCTCAGAGTGCATTTCGGAGTCGGACCGTCGGTTTTTGGGGGAAATCGGCTGTTCACCTCAGGAACTGTTCGATTTGGTCGAGGACGACGTCACCGTCGGTGAACCGGGTTTGGAGCTCGCGTTAAGGATCACGAAGATTCGGTGGGCGTACTTCCAGCAGGTGGAACGTGGGAAAGCCCCCGAACGCATGCGGCGTATCTCGGAATTCCCGCCGCCGGGCGAAAGCCTCGGCAATATTCCCTGGCTTCCGAGAATTATCGCTAAAGCTAGAAGCAAACTCAAAGGCGAGCTTCCGTCCGAGTTGATGTACAGCTGCGGGGGGGATCGCCATTTCCTGCGCGAACATGGCCTGGCTGCCGACGCTTTCCTGCAAGCCGTTTGGAATGCGGGAGATCGCGATGACGCGATTTTGGAGTACGTGCAGCGCCGCGGGGCTGTTTGACGGCGAGGGCTCTCGGCTGGACTTGCTTATGCCTGCACCATGGATGCCACAGGTGTTCGTGGTCTTGGGCCTGCTCGGGTGGGGCATGATCGGCAGGGGCGCTGATCTGCCGGCGGTGGTGATCCACGAGCTCTATTACCACAGCCCGTCCGGGCGGACGGACGAGCCATTCGTCGAACTACGCAACCTGGAGCACCGGCCGGTGGACCTGCGCGGGTGGGAGATTTCGGGAGGTATCGGCTTCCGTTTCGAAAGATCGACGGTCCTCGGACCCGACGCCCTCCTCGTGCTGGCCGCGGATCCCGACCGATTGAAGACAATGCGAGGAGGTGGATTCGCGCTCTTCGGGCCATGGCAAGGGCGGTTGAGCCGGTCGGGCGAATCCCTGGTGCTGCGCGATGCGACGGGGCAGGAGGTGGATCGGGTCAACTACTCGGACGACGGCGAATGGTCGGTGCGCCAGCGAGGTCCGGTCGATGGTGGGCATCGAGGCCTGGTTTGGAGCGAGGCCCACGACGGGGGTGGGTTCTCCCTGGAATTGGTCCAGCCGGGACTGCCGAACGAGCACGGCCAGAATTGGTCCGCCAGCCGGGTGATGGGAGGAACGCCGGGAGAGGTCAACAGTGTCGGCCTGTCCAACGCCCCGCCGTTGATCGTCGGAGCGCGGCATCGGCCCTGGGTTCCGCGATCGAACGAACCCGTGGTGGTGACCGCACGCCTGTTGGACGAATCACCCGGGGTCCGGGCGGTGGTTCGATTTCGGGTGGATGGGATGGACGTTTTTGAGACGGCGCCGATGGCGGATGACGGGGCTTTAGCGGATGCGCTGGCCGGGGACGGATGGTTTTCGGCGCAACTCCCGGCCAGGCCGTCGGGGACGCTGGTCGAATGGTTCGTGGAAGCGTGGGATGACGGGGAGCGCCGTCGGACGTGGCCCGCGCCGGTGGAGGAAGATGCCGGCCCGCAGCAGAGTGCGAACGCGCTGTACGTGGTGGACGATGCTCAGCAAGCCGGTGGCGACGCGCTCTTCCGGATCGTGCTTCGCGCGGCGGATCGGGAGGAGTTGCTGCAAATCAACCGGAACAGCCCACCGGCGCCCTATCCGACGCTCAACCAGACGACGAGCCACGCGCAGTTCAATGGCACGTTGATCGTGACGGCGAACGACTCCACGGAGGGCAGGTACAACGTCGGCATTCGAAACCGGGGCAACGGCAGCCGGGTGGCGTTGCCCCAGAGTTTCCGGGTGAACATCCCGGCGGACCGTCGGTGGGAAGGGGTCCGGGCGGTGAACCTCAATTCGCAAGTGCCCGACCTCCAACTCCTGGGCAGCGCTCTGATGCGTCGGGCCGGATTGGCGGCGGCGATGGCTCGACCGACTCACGTCCGTTTCAACACGGAAAACCCGACCTTTCCAGCCTACCCGAGCCTCGGCTTTTACGTGGCCAGCGAGGTGATCGACGGAGACTTCGAGGAGCGTCAGTTTCCCTTGGATGCAGGCGGCGCAATCTACCGGGGTCAACGGCTGGGCTTCGAGACTCAGAACCACGCCAACCTCGGTTATTTGGGCGAGGACCCGACCCCTTATCGGGCGCTTTACTTCAAGCGCACCGAGCTCGCGGTCGACGACTGGACCGACCTCATCGAGTTGACGCGAGTGGCCAGCACCACGCCGGACGACGCTTACGTCGGGGAGATGAGGAGGGTCGCCGATGTGGAACAGTGGGCGCTCTATTTCGCCGCCAACTCCCTGCTGAACAACCAGGAGACGAGTCCGGTGAATGGCCAGGGTGACGACTACTTCATGCGGCGCGGCGCGGGCGATCGGCGCTTTCAATTGATGCCGTACGATCTCGACACGTTGCTGGGCGCAGGATTTCCAGCGGGAAGTCCCACGGACCCGCTCTTCCAACTGGTGGGCCGGCGCGTGCCGGCATTCGAGCGCTTCCTCACCCACCCTGCCTTCGCTCCACTCTTCTTCCGGGAGGTGCGACGCCTCGCCACCACGGTCTGGCGACCCTTGGAGTTTGATGAACTGTCGCGTCGACTGTTGGGCGGACGCATCCCCGACGCGCGACTCACCGCGATGACGCAGTACCTGTCCAACCGGGTGGCGTTTGCCCTGGGAGCCATTCCGAGCCGACTGACGGTGGTGGCGGGTTCGCCCAACCGGGACGGGTGGGTGGGACTCAGCGGTCTCGCGGATCCAACGGTCACTTCGGAAGTGCGCGTGAACGGGATGCTTGCCGACTGGAAACCGTGGACCACCCGCTGGTCGTTGAATGCCTTGGCGCTCACGCCCGGGGTCAACCGCCTCGTGGTTGAGGCGGTGGATGTCCGGGGAATCGTGCTGGAACAGACCCACGTCGATGCGGTTTGGGACGCCGCGGTGCCAACCCGCGTCGAGGGTGTGCTGGCAGGGGATGTGGTTTGGACGACAGTGGGTGGACCGTATGTGCTGAACGGCGAGGTCACGGTGCCGGCGGGATCCAGCCTTCGATTGGAACCTGGCGTGACGGTGTATGCGATGGCCGGCAGCCGGTTGACGGTCGCCGGTCGTTTCGAGGCGGTTGGAGAACCACAACGCCGCATCCGATTCACTGCGTTGCCTGGCCTGGTGGATCCGACCAACAGCTGGGGTGGACTCCGCTGGATTGGCGGCGGGGGAGCTGTTTCGAACCGCCTGGTGTGCGTGGATGTGGAGCACGCGGGACTGTTCGGGAGCACACTGACTACCACCGACACCACCCTGGTGATCGATCAATGCACCTTTGCTGGCACCACCCGAACGTTGCTGGAGACCCATCGATCCAGCCTCGAAGTGCGTCGGAGCATTTTTCCGCCGACGATCGGACGGGAACTCGTGCACGGATCGGTAATTCCGGATGGGGGTCGTTTGCTGTTGGAAGGAAACAGGTTTGGCGGAACGACGGCGGGCAACGACGTGGTGGACTTCAGCGGCGCGCGTCGGCCCGGCCCCATTCTGGAAGTGCGGGACAACGTCTTCCTGGGATCCGCGGATGACGTTCTGGACCTGGACGGATGCGATGCGCATATCGAAGGCAACCTGTTCCTGAACGTCTCGAATGGAGATCCAGATCAACCCAACACCTCCAGCGCGGTCTCCTTCGGCAGCGCGGATGGTTACGCGCCGCACGTGGTGCTGGTGCGGAACTTCTTCGTCGACGTCGACCACCTGGTGCTGTGCAAGGAGGGCGGTCGGGTGACGCTGGAACACAACACGGCGTTGAGAGTGGGTATCAGCGCAGTCAACTTCAGCGAACCCGCCCGCGGCGTTCTCCCCGGCGGCGGGGCCCGGCTGGAAGGCAACGTGTTGATGGACTGTCCGCGGGTGCTGGAGAACGCGCGCCCACCTGACCGCACCGTGGAGATCGAGGCGACTCGCAACGTGGTTTTCGGGGGCGCTGGGGCGGAACTGGGAGAAGGGAACTGGGCTGTCGACCCGTTGTTGGTGAACCCGGATGTTCCCGGCTCGGACACGACGATGCTGCGAGCCGCGCTGGCGCTGCAAAATGGTTCACCGGTGCTTGGGCAGGGACGCGCCGGACTGAGTCCTGGGACATCGGTGCCCGCCGGGGCGACGGTCAGCGGACTTCGACAGCGCAACGATTGGCGTCCTGATCTTGCCCTGGACATTTATGGGCCGGGGTTGGTGGCCTTTCGCTGGCGCCTGGACGGTGGTCCGTGGAGTTCGACGATGCCCCTGAGCCAGGAACCGCTGATCCTGCGCGGGCTGGAACCTGGGGAGCACCGATTGGAAGTGGTGGGGCTCGACAGCGCGGGCCGTTGGCCAAGCGACGCCGAGGCTTGGGTCGGACGTTGGACGACGGACCCGGCCGCAGCCGGGGTGCGTCTGTCGGAAGTCCTGGCATCGGCAGCTCCCGGGGAGTCCGGGTTCGTGGAGCTTTGGAATGATTCGAAATCGGTTGTGGACCTCTCGGGCTGGCGATGGACGGTGGGCCCTGGGGCTGTTGCGTCCGCATCGTTGCCGGTGGGGACCCTGTTGGATGCTGGCGAGCGCCGCGCGTTTCCCCAGTCACCTCAGCCCAGGGGTGGCGAGGTTGTTCTTTGGAATGCGGCCGGGGAGCAGGTGGATCAGGTTCGCTTCGGCGATCAAGTGCCCGGCCTGAGTCTGGGCTGGTGGGAGACGGGCTGGGCTCTGGCGACGCCGACACCGGGTGAGCCCAACCATCGCACGTCCACCGGGGATCCGAGAGCGTTGCGGATCAACGAGTGGCTGGCGCGGACGCGGTATCTGCCTGGGGAAGATTTCGTGGAGCTGTTCAACCCACTGGCGTGGCCGGTTCCGCTGGAAGGATTGGCGCTGACCGACAACCCCATCGGTCATCCTTCCCGCTCGCCCTGGCCGCCACTGTCCTTCCTGGGGGCGCGACAGGTTCTGGCCTGGTCGGCCGATGGCGGAAACGAACCGGGTCACTTGGCGTTTCGCTTGAGCGGTGAAGGAGGCGACGTTGCCTTGCTGGACCGGGAAGGTCGGATCCTGGACCAGGTTCAGTACCTTCCCCAGGTCGATGACATCTCCGAGGGCCGCAGCCCGGATGGCGGGGAAGTGATTCATTGGTTTCAACATCCGACGCCTGGTCGGCCCAATCCCCGCCCGGAACCATCATCCGGTGGAGGAGTGCCCCTGCGACTGAACGAGCTGTTCCTGGGCTTGGTCACCGGGGTTGCTGAAGGTGCGTGGGTGGAGATTGCGAACACCTCGGATAGCGAGGTCGACGCGAGCGGGTTGGAATTCACCACGGAATCCATGGGAGGCGTTGCCCTGCGAATACCGGCCGGCACGCGCATCGGGGCAGGGGGATATGCCGTGATTCCGATCCCGGCGCTTGGACTTGGGCCGGCGGGTGGCAGCCTCTTGCTTTGGGATCGGGCCGAAGCGGGAGGCGGCTGGCTCGATGGGATTCGGGTTGGACCGCAGCCGTCCGGATTTTCCGTCGGCCGAGTGTCCGGCGCGGGCGCGCGTGGAGGCTGGGGCTTGAACCGACCGACTCCGGGAGCCGGCAACGAGCCGGCACCGGTGCATCCATCGGCACGTTTGAGCATCAACGAATGGATGGCGGCGCCCCGCGATGGGCCCGACTGGGTGGAACTCTACAACCCGGAGAACCTGCCCGCGGATGTCTCGGGGATGACGCTGTCGGATGACCCGGAGGAGCCGTCGCAGTATCGGTTTCCTGGACTGAGTTACGTCGGCACGGGTGAGTCTGCGTTTCTGGCTGTTGATGCCGCCGAACCACGATGGGAGGTGGGGCGCCTGGGCTTCGCGCTGCGGCGGGAAGGCGAACAACTGACGCTTCGAACTGCGGCGGGCGCGCTGGTCGACTCGGTGCGCTTTGGCCGGCAGTCGGAGGGCATTTCCGAGGGTCGCTGGGTGGACGGAACGGAGGTGATTACGCCTTTGATTTTCGACGGAACCCGTGGGGCGCCCAACCTGAGGCCATCCGATGACGATCGGGACGGGGACGGACTGCCTGACGCCTGGGAAGTGGCGCATGGCCTGGCCGTCAACAACGCCACCGGCCGGGATGGAGCCCGCGGTGACCCCGACGGCGACGAACTGACCAACATCGAAGAATTCGAGGCCGGAACGTTGCCGAACGATCCAGACAGTCGGGTGAACCTTCGCATTGCAGGCGGCAACACCGTGTTGCAGCTCCGATTCCGACAAGAACGAGATCGTCGTTACGTCCTGGAAGAGCGCGACGGGTGGTCCCAGGAGGCCTGGGAAACCGTGAATGTGTGGGAACCTCTGCCGGAGCCGTTGGAACGTGTGGAGTTGGTGGATCCGGCTCCTGGGAAGGCGCGGTTCTATCGGCTGAAGGTGACGCGACCCTGAGGGTTGGCGCTCGATCCTCGGTGGATGCGCCCAATAGCCTCGGGTCCAGCATGGAAGCCATCGCCGCAGCGCTCGCCGATCCGGAAGGGCAGGGGATTCTGGTTCGCGCGGGTGCCGCAAGTTCTGCGCAGACTTTGGCAGCCTACACTACCTTTCCGCCCGGCCGGTTGTCGTGGGCCCGCGGTTTCTTGGACGGGCCGCCATTGGATCTGGACCTGGATCTGCCGCCAGCGGCGTTCATCGATGCGTTCGGTCGCCAACTTCGAGCTGGCTGGGGTGCCGCGCGAACCGGGGGTTCGGCCCGACTCACCGACCGCATCCTGGGATACGAAACCAATTTCGTCGCGATTTGTCTGGGTGCCCTCGACCGATGGAACCGGGAGCAGGACGCCATCGTGCTTTGGGACATCGACGAAACGCTCGTGGGCTCCGGCTCGCGTCTCCGATTCCTCCGGCCGTCGTCGGAAAGTGTGCTGCGGTATGCCGAACGTCAGTATCCCAATCTGCGCCATGGCGTTCTTTCGTCGCTTGCTCCCGAATGGATTCCGGCGGCAGCGGACCTGATCGCCCAGGTGATGGGACGTTCGGGCTCATTCGGCGAAGCGACGTTCCGATATTCCTTCCGGCCGGCGCTGGATCGCTTCGATGGGGTGGACTGGGGGATTCTGATGGAGGCGATGGTGAAGTGCGGCCTGCCCATCTGCGGTCGCGGGCCTTTCGCAGACGGATGGCCGTTCTACGTCACCGAGTTCAGCCGGGTGCTCGCGCTGCTTTCCCTGCGACGTCGCGGGCACAACGTCCAGGTGGTGGACAACGATCTGAACGCCTGTTTTGACCGGGACAACACGGCGGAGAACCAAGTCAGCGAGGAAGCGCGCGATTGGTTGAAATCCATGGTGGGGGAAACCTGCGCCACCGGCCCTCACTGGTGGCCTCAGGAGGCCGAGGAATGGATTCTCGAACTGCTCGCCGCCGCCCAACGAAATCCGTGATCACTTTGTCCGGCAAAACCCTCACGGAGCCTGGGCTGGCGCAGGGGTTTCGCGGACGGCGGGTGGCGCGGTGATGCCGGTGGTTTCCGCGGGCAACCGCACGGTGGCGGTGATGCCGGCGGGGATTTTGGCCTCCGCATTGTCGAAGACGGCTTTCACCCGGACGAGTCCGCTGGCCGGATCGGCGACCGGCGAGATAAACCGCACCTCAGCGTCCACCGTTCGTGGGCCGATTTCACTTTCGAGCCGAAGGTTGAGGCGTTGACCAACGTGCAGGGCCTGGGCGCGACGGGCTTCCAGATTGATGACCAGCCAGCAGCGGCGTGTATCGACCAGGCGGGCGATGGGGGTCTGGGGCTGGCAACCTTCGCCGGAATCCAGGTTGAACAAGTCGGCGATGACGCCTGGGAACGGTGCGATCACCTGCCGCCGTCGGAGTTGTTCATTGGCGAGGTCGAGTTCGGCCTGGGCGATGCGGTGTTCGGCACGGTGCTTGTCCAGTTCCTCCTTGGCCACCGAACGGGTTCGGGCCGCGAGTTCCTCGGTGCGACGCAGGACTTCGGCGGAGTTGTCGAGCACGGTCTGGCGGCGCGCGACTTCCAACTCCTCCATGCGTTTGTCGAGTTCGACGATCACCTGACCCGCCTCAACGGAGTCACCCTCCTTGAAGAAGTGTTTGCCGAGGATGCCGGCGACTGGAGCCGAGAGCGTGGCGTCGAAATAGGCTTCGGTGATGCCCTGGGCTTCGAAGTCCGCGGAGTTTGCACGGGCGGTTGGAGCGGGCGAGCGGGAGGTGGTGAGAACGGTGACGCGGGGTTCGGCGGCGTGGATGGCGGGAGGCAGGCAGAGGCTAAAGGCCAAGGGGAGGAGAGCCCAGCAGGCCATGGCGCGGTTCATGAAGAGTGCCCTGTTCGAAATCGACCTGCTCACGGGCGATGAACCTGGGACGCCGGGGGGCGAGACGCCCCCCTCTACGGCAGGCGGGACGACAGCCGCTACGGAGGCACGGTTCATGGAGAGCCACCTGTTCGAAATCGACCTGCTCACGGCCCTTGAACCGCGAAATTGTAAGTCGTTGGAAATCAACGAAACGATTTCACGGTTCATGGAGAGGCGCGTGTTCCAAAAATTGGACACGTATTGCGACCATGAACCGTGGGGCGAGGAGTGGAGCGGGCGGCCCTCATCCCGGCCTTCTCCCGGAGGGAGAAGGAGAATCGTCGCTGCTGGTTTCGGAGTGCTACGCCGGGCGTTGGCTGATGCGATTCGTGACGGCCCGGAAGGACGGGGTTCTGGCATGTCGCCGAGGGCAGGCCGCGACACCCTTTCCCCACGGGAGAGGGCCGGGGTGAGGGAGCCCGTTTCAACCCTCGCGATGGCTTTCATGGGAAGGTTCATGAAGAGAATCGGCGTGCCGGTGGGAAGGAAGGGGTGCATGGGGAGGTGGGCCACGGGATTCCCTTAGTGGGAGTTGGACGGGGTGGCGGCGGAATCGGGGGTGGCGCCGGACGGCTTGAGGTAGAAATCACGGCGGGATCCTTGGAGGCGTCGAAACGCGGACGCGGGCATGGGGAGATCGCCGGAGACCGATTCAACGCCGCGCTTGACCAGGTAGGTGCCGGTGAGGATTTCGAGATCGATGGTCGACTGGTGGTAGAGGACGACGGCGGCGAGAGCGGTCAGCCGTGCGATGAGCAGATCCCGCTCGACCTCGAGCACCCGGCGTGCCTCGACGCGACCGACATCGAGGCGGGCGAGTTCGGTGTCGAGCAAGGTGCGATTCAATCGAACGGTTGTTTCGGTGTCGGCAATCGATGCATGGCTGTTGCGGACCCGGTGAATGCTGGTGGCGAGCAGATTGGCCAGCTGGGTTTCGAGGTCCTTCAGGGCGAGAACGGAGGCGCTCTGACGGTCGCGCGCGGCGGACAGTTCGTGGCGCGACTTGGCATCGCCGCCAAGCGGCACCCGGAGTTCGGCACCGACATACCAGGTGGGAAATTCGCCGCTCGTCACGGCATCCCAGGATTCGCCTGCCGTCTGGCCGAGGCCGTTCATGCCATAGCTGGCGCGAACGTCCAATTGCGGCAGGCGCTGGTTGCGGGCGAACGCCACCCGGATCCCCTCCTGATCGATGCGCTTGCGCTGGGCAACGTAGTCGGGGTTGAAGTCGAACAAGGTGGGCCAGCGATCCTCGAAGGCGAGACGTTCCGGGGCGACGGGCGCGGGCGCTTCCGCGGTGAGAATGCCCTGCAAATCCCGTTCCGTGGTTGCCACAAACGCCGCGGTGCGGGCCCGGGCTTCCGCCAGCTTCTGTTCCGCATCGCGCCGTCCGTTGTTGCGCTCCGACAAATCGGCTTCGGCTTGCAGAACGTCGAGCTCGGAGGCCTTGCCGGTTTCCGCCCGGATACGGAAATCCGCCAGCACGGTTTCGGCGACGCGCACCGATTCCTGGAACGTTCGCAGTTGTTCCTGGGCGAGGTAGAGGCCGAGGTAGGCGGATTCGGCGCCCCCGATGAGTTGGAGCAAGGCACGGCGGTACTCCTGTTTGGCGATGTCGGCGTTCGAGTCCGCCAGGCGGATGGCGAACCGCGTGGCGGCGGCGCCGGCGTTTTTCAGCAGGGGCTGGACGATATTGCCGCCGATGAAGGTCTCGAACTCGCCGTTGGTCCGGGCGCCAAACTGCAGGTTGTTGTTGATGTCGCGCAGGCTGTAGCCCACCCGGATGCGGGCGCCGGAAGGCACCAGAAACTCCAGGGCGGACGTGTAGGAATTGTTGCGTTCGTCAAAGAGGGAATTGCCGAGGCTGACGACGTCCCGGGCGGTGTTCTGACGGCGGTTTTCGTTGTGCTCGACGCTTCCGACCAGAGCGGGCTCGAAGATGCCACGTTCCGCGCGGGAATAGAGATTGGTCGCCCTCAACGAGGTGGCGTCGGCCTGAAGCTTCTCACTGCGCTGGAGCACCAGGGCGATGTAGTTAGTCAGCGGAATGCTCCACGGCGTGTTGGTGAAGACTGCGGACCCAGCCGGAGTGGACGTAAGGCCTGGATCGCTGGCGGATGCCGTCGTTGGATCGGCGGCGTGCCCCGTCGGAACCAGGCCTCCCAACAGCAGTGCTGAGGCGAGCAGGGCCAGGGCCGGGAAAGGTCGACGGAGTCGGAGTGAGGGAACACGCATGGTTGGCAGGTGAATCAGGTTCGAGGTTAAGAGCCGGGTGCGAATGCGAGCGATTCTTCGAGCCACGAATCGCCACGAAGCACCTGCTGTCGCTGACGAAACGCGATGGACTGGGCCTTGGCCTGGGCACGCGCGACCAGTGCGCCTGCCACCGGGGCGGGAGCCGTTCCCACCAGGGATTGAAATTGTCGGGGAAGGTATCGGCGCACGAGGTCATCCTCGGCGCTCGCGTAGAGTTGGGCGCTGCCGGGATCGCCCTGGCGGGCGGCGCGGCCCATCAACTGGCGGTCCACCCGGCCGCTTTCGTGCCGTTCGGTGGCGATGACGTGGAGTCCGCCCAGCGCCGCCACTCCCTGGCCCAGCCGGATGTCGGTGCCGCGTCCCGCCATGTTGGTGGCGATGGTGATCCGGCGTCCTTCACCCGCCATGGCGATGATGGTCGCCTCGTCGCCGTGGTGCACCGCGTTCAGGAGCCGGAAGTCCAGATGATGCGCCTCCAGGAACCGGGCCAGCCGTTCGCTCGCCGCCACCGTTCGGGTTCCCACCAGCACCGGGCGTCCGGTGGCGTGCACCGACCGAATGCCCTCGACCACCGCCTCCCATTTCGCCGTCGACGTCGGGAAGAAGCGGTCGGGGAGCCGGGTTCGGATGCAGGGTCGATGGGTGGGGATGCGCAGGACGGGTAGGCCGTAGATCTGCCAGAATTCCGTGCCTGCCTCCAGGGCGGTGCCGGTCATGCCGGACAGATGGTGGAACAGGCGAAAGAACCGCTGAAAACTCATGCGCGCCGCGGTTTCGGAAGGATCCGAGAAGGGAACGCCCTCCTTGGCCTCGATGGCCTGGTGCAGTCCCTGCTGCCACGTCCGCATTGGCTGGGGGCGTCCGGTGCCTTCGTCGACGATGACAATCTTGCCCTGGTCGATGATGTACTGCCGTCCGGCGAGGAAGAGTTCGCGTGCCGACAACGCCTGACGGACCAGTTCGTGGCGGCGATCGCGGCCCTTCCAGACGGCGGGCAATTCGCGGCAGGCTTCCGCCACGACCTCTTCGCCGGACGGGGTGAGTTCCACCTCCCGGTAACGCAGGTTCACCCGGTAATGCAGGTCGGGGGAGAGCAACCGGGACAGTTCGCGGGCCTGAAGTGTGGCATCGCGCAGGCGCGGGTTGGGGACGGGCCGCGAGATGATGAGAGGGGTCACCGCCTCGTCGATCAGCAGGCTGTCGGCTTCGTCGATGATGGCGGTGTGCAATCCGCGCAGCACCAGCCCGGACAGGCGTCGCTGGGTGACGCCCGGGAGGACCATGGATCGAATCCGGCGCTGAGTGGGATTGGAGAGGGTGTCGAGGAGGAGACGATCGCGCAGGAAATCGGCCAGCACTTCGCGGGCGGTGACATAGGTCACATCCGCCGCGTAACCACGCCGCCGTTCCGGAGGGGGCATGCCTCCGGTGACATGACCGACGCGGACGCCGGCGAACGTGTAGAGAGGTTCCAGCCAGGCGGCGTCGCGTTGGACGAGGTAGTCGTTGGCGGTGACGACATGAACGGGACGATGGGCCCAGCCGGCGAGAATCGCGGCGAGCCCGGCAGTGAGGGTTTTGCCTTCGCCGGTGGCCATCTCGGCGAGGAACCCACGGTGCAGGGCGAGGGCGCCCACGAGTTGCACGGGGAAGGGGTGCAGGTGGACGGTGCGCCGGGCGGCCTCACGAATGGCGGCGAGGGCGGGTACGAGAAACGTCTCAGCCGCTGAACCGCCGCGCCGGAAATGGGCACGGTAATCGTGGAGCCGGAGTTGCAGGTCATGATCCCGGAGGGCTTCGAATTCCGGGGCAACGGCCAGTGCCGCTTCGGCGGTGACTTCCAGGGGGCGGCGGCAGGCAGGGCGACGACGCCAGCGACCGATGAAATTGTGGACGGAAAGATCCAGACCCTCGGGCAAGGGCTCGGCTTGTTTCCAACTCCACTCGGTGTTCGCGGCGGTCACCATTGGTACCGTTGCTGCAGCAGCTGGCGCAACCGTCGCCAGCCCTGCTGAAGAATGGGTTGAGGAGGCAATCGGAAACGCATCCGGCCCGACTGGCCATCCGCAAGTTTCACCGGGCCATGGGACGGAAGGCTGGCGCGCACCTCAAAGAAGGGCTCCGCAGTACGCCGGCCTTCCCGATCATCCTTCTCGGTTGGGATGTCGCCACCGCCCAACCAGCCGAGGATCGGGGTGGGCAGGATCCGGGAATCGCCTGGCACGATCCGGAGCTGTTCCACATCAATGGAATCGGCGGTCTGGCCATGCAGGCGGATCTGGGCGGAAGCCAGTTCAGTGCGGAACAAACGATCAGCATCCGCCTGCTGGACCACCGCCACGAATTCGAAGCGGGCCGGATTCAACACCAGCCCGAGGGGCGAACCCCTCGGCAACCAGCGTCCCACCAGTTCCTGGATGCCCGGAGCGCTCCAAAGCCCGTCCAATCGGGCCGTGACCCGGAGGTCGGCCAGTTGCTGGTCCAGGCGTGCCAATTGATCGGCGAGGACGGCACGGCGGGCTTCCAGGGGTTGGCGGTTGGCGATCTGGCCGGTCAGGGTTTGGCGAAGGCGGGCATCCACTTCGGCGAGAGCGGCCTGGGTGGCTTCCCTGGCGTGGCCCAACTCCGGGTTGGCGAGCTCGAGCAGCACATCCCCGGTGTGGACGGGCCGTCGCACGTCGGCGATGACCCGTTCCAGGCGGCCGGCGGACTCAGTCACGACACGGGCCCGGTCCACGGCCTGAATGATGCCGATGGCGGTGAAGGTGTTGGGGAAGGGGATGAAGGCGAACGGGGCGATGACGAGCACGGCGAGCCCGACGACCACGGCAATGGCCCGGGGGCGGACGCGGTCGAGGCGCGGGCTGGCGCCCAGATAGCGGATGAGCCGCACGAGGGGAGTGGCCACCCAGGCGACGGCGCAGGTGGCGAGCATGAGAATGCCGAGCAACAGGTAGCGGTCGGCGATCGCCAGCAGAATGCCTGCGAAGACGAACAGGCGATAGGCGCCGCTGGTGATGCCGTACGTGAATAACCAGGAGGCTTCCGTGCGGGTGCGGGCGGGTGACTGGGCCGGTTGAACGCCAAAGAGATGATGCTCGAAGACGTGGCGGAGCTGCCGGTTGGCGAGTTGGGCGAGGTTGGGAATGCCGAGCAGATCGCTCAGGATGTAATAGCCGTCGAAACGGAGCAGGGGATTCAGGTTGAAGAGGAGCGTGCTGACACTCGCGATGAACATCACATTGTAGGCAACGCCATGGATGGTGCCGGGGCCGGTGTTGGCCCAGACAAAGACGGCGATGGCGGCGACGAACAGCTCGACGATCATGCCTCCGAACCCGACCACCATCCGCTGCCAGCGCGAGCGGAACCCCCAGCTGGAGGTGACGTCCACGTAAGGGACCGGGGTGAAGATCATGAACAGCACGCCCAGGGTGTGAACCTCGCCGCCGTATTTGCGGCAAAGAAAGGCGTGCCCCAGTTCATGGAGCGTTTTGAGCAGGATGAGGGCGAGGTAAAGAAACGGGAGATTCGCCGGGGCCAGCACGCCCTGGTACTGGTCCAGGGCG
The DNA here is from genome assembly GCA_963205105.1 of Verrucomicrobiota bacterium. Taxonomy (GTDB): domain Bacteria; phylum Verrucomicrobiota; class Verrucomicrobiia; order Limisphaerales; family CAIMTB01; genus CAIMTB01. The sequence goes on from CAUJJW010000185.1 coordinate 17,356, forward strand.
GCCGTCCAGTTTTCGGCCAGGGTTTTCAGCCCCAGAGTGACCACCGTCAGCCAGATCAGGGCGCCCAACTGCCCCAGGAAGGGGCGGACCATGGGCATCGCCCAGACCAGAAAGCGATCCGGGTCCACCAGCGGGATCCGGAAGAACATGATGTTGGTGAGGCGCGACTTCAGTTCACGCTGGGTGCGCTTCTTGTACCGCTGAAACAACGCCTCGGTGTCCGTCGCCCGGTCATAGTGCAGGAGGTTCGCCTGATACAACTGGCCGAGCAGGCGAAGGGCGGCTTCCTGGCCGGGGGCTTCATCCGGAAAACGTTCCAGGCATTCCTGCCAGGCCTGATCGACGGTCCGGTCCCGGCGCAACCGGGCCACGAACTCATAGGCGGCGGGGCGCAGCCGGAAGAACTGATTGGAAAGGGGATCCTCGAGAACGTAGAAGCGTTCGCCGCGGAAGGTCTGGCGTCGGACCCGCACGCCCGGGCTGAGGGCGATCCGCTGGGAGGCGACCCGATGCCAGGATTCGGAAAAGGTTTCGTTGGGGCGTGCCATCGCGGTGAGCGGGATTCACCACCAGAGATGGAGGCGGAGGAAATCGATGGTGCGATGTGTGAGCACCCAGATCAGGCGACGGCGTCCCGCCTCCAGTTTGGCGATGCCCTGCATGCCGGGCCGAAACCAGGCCTCGGGCACCTGGCCAAGTTCACACCGATACAGGAACACGTTGCCCGCCTGGCGCGGGACGGCTGCCGGCTCGAGCATGCGCCCGGCGACGGGGAACTTGAGGCCGGGCTGACTGAGGAACGCGATCTCGCCACGATCCGATCCGGACAGCTCATGAACATCGCGTTCGGGCACCTCGGCTTCGATGTAGAGCCGATCGAGGCGTGCGACGCGGAACAGTGGATCTCCTTGGCGGACCGGCTGGCCCAGGCGTTCATGAAAATCACCCTCAATCACCACGCCATCGAAGGGACTGCGCATGGATGCCTGTTCGAGCCGATTGCGCAGTTGGGCCAGTCGGGCAGCGGATTGACGCGAAAGCGCCTCGGCCACCCGCATTTCACCCAGCGCTCCGGCGGCCCGGGCCTTCTCGGTCTCGCGCTGGTAACGCTGCAACTCGGCCGCGGCCGCGGCTTCCTCGAGCACAAGGTCGCGGATGTCGAGTTGCAGCAGCGGTTGGCCGTTGGTGACGACGTCGCCGGGCCGGACGAACGCCTGTCCGATATAGCCGTCGAAGGGCACACCGAGCTGCGCGAGTTGCTCGGCGCGCAGGTAGAAATTGCCTTCGACGCGGTAGGTGATGCGGACCAGGAAGAGGACCAGGACCAGCGCGAAAACGCCCAGACCTAGAAGTTTGGCCCAGGTGTGGCGGGGGCCGATGAGAACCGAGGCTCTCTGACGGACCCAGGCACCCAACCGGGCGCCCACCCAACGGTCACGACGTTCCAAGTCATCCAGCCGTCGGCCGAGCAAATCGAGAACCACCCGGATCTGCTGGGTTTCGGCAGGCTCCAACGCGGAAGCGGCGCGCTCCACGGTGAGGGCGCCGACCACCTCTTCGCCGGCCCGCAGCAGAAAGGTGGAGATGTTGGGTGCGTGGTGTTGGGTGGAGAATTTTTCGTGTTCCCGGGTGATCCAACCACCGCTCTCGGCCGGGTGCGTGAGATCCGCGCCTTGATCGACGGCCTCCTCCATGACCGCCTCGAGCGCCTGGGCCAGTTCCATCTGGCGGTTGATGCGTTCGGTGCGGCTGACCGAGCGAAGCTGAATGCTCGGGCCTCGCATCCACCCCAGACTGACCCTTTCCGCGGCGAAGCGATCCGCCAGGCCACCGCACAAGGCCAGACCCGCGGCATAAAACCGCGACTGATCCTGCACAACGGCCAGGGCTTCCAGGGTTTCTCCGAGACGCTGCTGGGAGGCTGCACCATCGCGGGCCTGGCGAAATTCCTGGGCCAGGTAAACGGTGTCCTGGACCAGCAGGAGCCGGTCCAGGGAGGCCTTCGCCATGACCTCGGTGGTTTGAGTCAGCAGGCAGATGGCGATACAGGTTTCGGCTGCCGACAGCACGGGCAGGCGCAGGGCGACGACGAAGGCTCCCTGGACACTGAGGCCCCGCACTGCGGTTCCATCACGGGCGGTGATCGTGGCCAGGGCGACCAACTGGCCGTTGAGCAGGCCGTTGGCGGGACCATCGACGTTCCCGCGCGACCAATCGTGCAGCCGGCCCCACTGCAACGCTTCGGGAGCGGAAGCATCCGGGGCGGGAACCGGCGCCGGTGTTTCTGCCGCAGGGGCTGGGCGGGTTCCCAGCGCCAGCAGGCAGCGGTCGGCTTGGGCAAGATCGCCAAGGCTCTCGGCGAGCGGAGGCCAAAGTTCCCGGCTCGGTCCCATGAAATGCCGAAGCTCGGTCAGGCGGGCGATGGGAGAACGTGGAGTCTCGGCAATCATGGAATGGGGGCCTGGCAGGGACTGGTTGTAGGCGGCGCCTGCGGCTCGTTCAAGGGTTCTCTCCGCGAAACCTCATGGAAAACCCGCGAAAGGGACCCGATGTAGACCCTTGTGCCTGAATTCTTTCGGTTTCTTGCCCCGGATCGCGGCTCAGGTTCGAAGCGGGACGGTGTCGCCGGGATCCGGGCCCAGCGCCGACAAAAGCTCCGACACGGTCATGGGCCCTCCGGGCCACTGGAGTTCCGGGGCAATCTCATGGAGCGGGGCGAGCACGAAGCGTCGCTGGTGGGCTCTCGGGTGAGGAAGGGTCAGGCGCGGTTGGCTGAGCCGGCGTTGGCCGAACGCGATCAGATCGAGGTCCAGGGGGCGCGGTTCGTTGAGGATTGTTTTGGGAATCCTCCCGAAACGACGCTCCACACCCTGCAACAGGTCGAGCAGGGATTCCGGGCTGAGGTCTGGCGGCGGATGGCACAGGCAAACGGCATTGATGAATGGCGGCGAGTCGGTCGGGCAATCCACCGGGGCCGAACGCCACAAGGAAGAAGCGCCGAAGGGACCGCAGGACAGACGCTCCAGTTCAGCGAGCACCGATCGCAGCACGGTGACGGAGTCTCCAAGATTCGATCCCAGTGCGACAATCGCGCAACCCGCAGGAAGAGGTCCGACGATCACGGAGTTGGAAGTGTTCGAATCTCGGGTTCGAGTTCTGGCGAAACGGCTGGCAAAGGCGGGAGAAAAATTTCCTCGCCGGTTTCGCCGAGGTCCGCGGGGTCCGTCAGTTCCCCGATCCAACCGCCGCCCTGGCGCTGATAATCGTCGAGCAAAGGTTCTCCCAGGACATCGATGATGGCGGCTTGGGTTTCGAGCCGGATGGCATCCAGGGCGCGCATCTTCTGCTCGGCAGTGAGCAGAGGGTTTTCACGGATCCGGGTTGCCTGGGTTTCTACCTCCCCCCGCATGCTCCAGACCTGATTGGCCAAATCCGTGGGCATCGCGTGGTCCTTGGTCAGGGAAAACAGGGTCTGGTAGTCGGGATCGTTGGACCGCTCAAAATCGGCGTAGCGCTTGTCGCCGAGCAATTCGCGGATCCGTGCCTCTTGTTCGATGGCGGAGGCTTCCTGTTTCTCCAACGCCTGGGGATCGGTTCCGGAGGCCTGCAAATCCCGCAGCCTGCTCTGGGTTTCCACGAACTCCCGTTCGATTTTGAACAATTGCTCGAACTCCTCTCGGGACGCGCCAAAGCCTCGAAGCCGGTCGCGAAGTTCGTTGGCCAAAGGACTCGAACGCAGTTCGTACTCCTCCCGTTCCTGGGAGGTGAGCACCTTACCCACCGCGTCTTCGAGCGCCTTGTCCGCAGCCTGGTGCAAACGCAGGGACTCGGCTTCGTCGGTGGACTGCGCGGCGACCTCGTGGGCCCGACGCCATTGGGTGGTAGCCTCCGCCATGGACTGGCGCTTTTCCGGGCTGAGAAAACGGAGATCCCGATCCTGCATGGCCTCTTCCACTTCCTCGGCAAACTCGGCCTGGATCGAAGATTCCCCAAGCAAGGTGTGGATGAGGCGCTTCCGTTCAAGCTCCAAGGCATCCCGCTGTTCCTGAAACACCTGCTCGGCCTTGGCCGAAGCGTCGTTTTCCGGGACTTCGTCCGGGTGCAGCCAGAACTTCCAGTCGAGCTGGGGACTGTTCAGGGCCCGGCGGCGGCCGGCGTAGAGCTTGTTCACGTCCGCCAGGATGATGTCGCGGATGGTTTCCTCGGGGCACCCGATTTCACGAAGATTGGCGATGTAGGTTGGGTAGTCCGGGGATTCGATGGAGCGCCAGTCCAGGGGCCGCACCTCGGTCCGGAGATGGATGGGGGGCAACGAATGAAGGCGAAGCCTCAGGGGACGTTGATTGGTGGCCCCCGGAATCTCCGTGACCGGTGTGGCAGCAGCCTCCAGCAGGAGGCGCACGGCGCGCAGTTGCCGGGCTTGGATGAAGGCCAGGGCGACCAAACCCACCACGGCACCGGTGAGAGCCGCGATAATCAATCGGACGCGCATCGACGGGAAGAGGTTAGGCGCGCCAGCGGTGGAATCAACGGGCTTCTCGTTCGATCGCCCGAGCGAGCGAGCGCCCGCCGTACCAGGCCGCGGCAATGGCCGCCGTCCAGTTCACCAGGGCAATGCCCCACCAGACGCCTTGAATACCGAGTCCCGCCGTGAACGCCAGGAAGGGGAACACCATCGCCGGAGCCGCGATCTGCCGGTACAGGCCGATCCAGAGGCCGAAAATCGGCTGCTTCAGGCCCTGCAGCATGAACACGGTTTGGTACAGGACCACGTAGGACCCCAGGGTGAGCGACGCCACCCGCAGATAGGACCGGCCGGTTTGGATCACCGCTGGATCCTTCGTGAAAAAGCCCATGAGCGGTCCCGACACCGCGAACAACAGACAACCGCCCAGGAGCATCATCACCAGGCCGTAACGAAGTGCGGTGGTCCAGGCGGCTTGAACTCGGTCCAGGCGGCCTGCTCCGAAATTCTGTCCCGACAACGTCAGGGTCGCGATGTTGAGACCGATCGTGGGTAGCAGCACCATTTGTTCGATCCGCGTGGCGATGCCATACGCGGCGACCCCCTCCGGACTGAACCGGCTCACAAACCAGGTGATCACGAAGATTCCCAGCGCCACCGTCATCATGTTCAGACTCGCCGGCAGTCCCTGACGCGCGATCTCCCGAAATGCCCGAGCGGAAGGGCGCAGGTCTGCTGCGGTCCATTTTTCGCCCACGGGGGTTTGGCGCAGTCGATGCAACACATAGACCGCACCACCCGCCGTGATGAGAACCGTGGAGAGCGCGATGCCGGCGATGCCCATCGCGGGTAGGCCTGCTCCGCCGTACAAAAACCACGGATCCAGCAGCACATTCAGCAGGCAACCCACGATCAGGGCGTTCCGGAAGGTTTTTGTATCACCCTGGGCTTGGAGCCCGCCATTCAGCACGGATTGCAGGAGAAAGAAAACCGACCCACCGAGGATCATGTTCATGTAGGCCAGCGACAGATCGAGGTAGGCTTCCTGGGCGCCGAGAAGGCGAAACAGGGCGGGTGCGATGGTCCAACCCACCGCCAAAAGCACCAGTCCGACGACGACCGCCAGAAGTCCGGCCTGAGCGGCATAATGGCGGGCGCCAGCCAGATCCTTCGCTCCAAGGGAATTGGCAATGAGCGCGGTTGCTCCCTGGGACAAGCCGCTGCCCGTGGCAATGAGGATGAAGAACACCGGGAACGAGATCGACAACGCCGCCTGGGCTTCGGTGGAAATGCGACCCGCCCACCAGGTGTCGACCACGTTGAAGAGCGTGTTGAAGACGAACCCGACCGAGGCGGGAACGGCAAGATCGCGAACCAGGCGCGGGATCGGGTCGGTGGTTAGGTTCATGCTTCCGTCGGCACAGACGCTGGGCTGAAACCGTCCCACTGGGAACCCAGAATCCGCAGGGTCGCCAGCAGGTTGACGCTTGGTCCGCGCGCGGTCGGAACGCTAGGGTCTCCGCGATCCGACGACTCTGATGAAAAAGCCCCTGTTGATAGGCATTTGGTTCGCGGTGGTGCTCCTGGGGGTGTGGGCTTACGTGACCCTGGCCACTCACCGCCATGAGCCCATCAATTCATCGACGCTCCTGATTGCCGCGATTTGCAGCTACGCGATCGGGTATCGGTTCTATTCCAAGTGGGTGGCGGCGCGGGTGCTGACCTTGAACGACCGGCGGGCCACGCCGTGCGAGGTTCACGAGGACGGCAAGGACTTCGTGAAGACGAATCCCTGGATCGTGTTTGGTCACCATTTTGCCGCGATCTCGGGGCCAGGGCCCTTGGTGGGACCGGTGCTGGCGGCCCAGTTCGGTTACCTCCCTGGATCGCTTTGGATCCTCGTGGGCGTGGTGTTGGGAGGGGCGGTCCAGGATATGGTAATTCTGTTTCCGTCACTGAGACTCGACGGAAAGTCCCTGGCACAAATCGTGAAGGAGGAACTGAACTCGCTGGCCGGCGCCGTGGGCCTCGTGGCGATCCTCGCCATCATGATCATCCTGTTGGCGGTACTGGCCCTCGTCGTGGTCAATGCACTTGCCGAGAGTCCCTGGGGCGTCTTCACCGTGGGCGCCACCATCCCGATCGCGATGTTCATGGGTGGCTACCTTCGGTTCCTTCGCGTGGGCAAGGTTCTGGAAGTGTCGGTCATCGGCGTGATCCTGCTGCTGATGGCGGTCTGGGGCGGGCAGTTCGTCCATGCGCAGCCCGAATGGGCCCGGTTCTTTCGGCTCCCCGCGGAACCTCTGGCCTGGGCCGTCATCGTCTACGGATTTGCGGCAAGCGTGCTGCCGGTTTGGCTGCTGCTCGCACCCCGCGATTATCTCAGCACCTTCATGAAACTCGGGACGATCGTGGCCCTGGCCGTGGGGACCCTCCTGGTGTTGCCCGATCTCCGAATGCCCGCCGTCAGCCGCTTCGTGGACGGATCCGGCCTGGTGGTTCCCGGCGGAGTCTTCCCCTTTTGCTTCATCACCATCGCGTGCGGCGCGATCTCCGGGTTTCACACCCTGATCGCCAGCGGAATCACGCCCAAGATCATCACACGCGAGGGCTTGGTGCGACCGATCGGCTACGGTGCCATGCTGCTGGAATCCCTGGTGGCAATCATGGCCATGATCGCCGCCTGCACCCTGGATCCCGGGGTTTACCTGGCCATGAACGTCAAGGGGGCCGGAGCCAACCCCGCGGCGGTGGAAGCGGACACCGTTTCCCGGATCGACAAGAGCGGGTTCACCGCCCTCGTACCGGACCCCAGCCGCCCGGGAAGCTTCCGGGAGCAGGCCGTGACGGTGTCCACCGAAACCATGCACGGGCTCGCGGAACAAATGGGGGAACACACCCTGTTTGGTCGGACGGGTGGAGCCGCCACGCTGGCGGTGGGCATGGCGATGATTTTTGCCAAACTCACCCAGGGTCGGTGGCTGGACCTTTGGTACCACTTCGCGCTGATGTTTGAGGCCCTGTTCATCCTGACCACTCTCGACGCCGGCACCCGGGTGGGGCGCTACCTCATCCAGGACGCCATTCGGCAGTTCTCCCCGCGGCTTGGGGACACTCGAAGCATTCCGGCCAATCTGCTCGCGAGTCTCCTGATTGTGGCCGGCTGGGGTTGGTTTCTGATCAAGGGCGTTCGCGATCCCGAGGGAGGGATACGCGCGCTTTGGCCGATCTTTGGCATCGCCAACCAACTCCTCGCCAGTATCGCCCTTTGCCTGGCGACCACGCTGCTGCTGAAAATGCATCTTCGGCCGGCGGAGCAGGGAGCCCAGCGAGTGGCGGGCCGCCCCTCGCTAGCGTTGCTGACCCTTCTGCCGTTGGTCTGGCTGCTGAGCGTCACGGTGACGGCGGGTTTGCAAAAGATCTTCCACCCGAGTCCGCGCATCGGGTTCATGGCCGCCGCACGGGCTGCCGCCGATCAGCGTCCCGCCCTGGAACTGATGGTCGAAAAGGCGCGAACCGCCGGCGATGCCGCGGCCTTGTCGGCGGCCGAAAAGGCGCTCCGCGGAAACCGTGTCTCGGAGAGCAACAACCGGGTGGATGCGGTCGTGACCGGGTTCTTCCTGGCCATGGTGGGATTGATCCTCGGCTTGAGCATTCGTGAGTGGTGGATGCTCCTGGTCCGTCGCAAACCGGTTCGACTTCACGAAACCGAACCCGTGTGGCTGCCCGAATACAAACTGGCGGCGGCCCGCCCGTTGAATCTTGCCGGTTGGATCGCACTGGGGCTGGCCTTGGCTCGTGAACTGACGGGAGAGGCCGCCTACCAACGAGCACGGGACGAGGCCGCCCAGGTCTGCGTTTGCCCGCGACTCCTTCCTCCGGAGTCCCTCGCCTCAGCGGGGCAGGGACCTTTGCCGGGGGGCGAATCTCTGACGGAAACACAAGCCCGGGCACGCGACCGTGCGATCTGGGTGCAGAGCCTGGACGAGCGTTACCGCAACCTGCGCCGCTGCTGCTGACAGCGTCAGGCGGCTCGCACCGCGCTGGCGGCGGCGCCGGTGCCTCGCAGCACTCGTTCGCGGGCGTTGGTGATGGCGGTCGAGCCGGTTTCGAGGCGGTGGCCTGAGGCATTGTGCGCAGCCTCAACTCGGGCTTCCCTGCCTTGGGCACAGATCCAGGTGTGGGCCTGGTCGGCCAGCTTGGCGACCACCAGAAGATCATCGCGACCGAAGGAATCCGAGGTTCGCCAGTGTTCCGCGTCGCGGTAACTGCGGGAGAAGGTGACGTTGAAACGGACGCTGCCCTCGGTCTCGTTGCGCCAGACGGCTGCTTTGATGTTGCCGATGCGCAGCTCGTTCGCCGGTTTGTTGGGAGTGTTCATGATGGAACAATGAAGTGCTCCACCTGATAACGTAAGAGGCCGGCGAAATCTTACGGACAATTTCGCGCGGAATCAGGAGGCAGGGCCGCTGTGCACGGACATGCCGGGCAACAGGGGTGACGGATCGGGGCGCAGGGCAGTGCAACCGGATTGCCCCACCGTGCGAGGCTGCGAGCCAGGGTGGGGTTCAGCGACCGATGGCGAGGCGTTCGGCGAGGCGGGCTGGGAGTCCTGCATCCAGAATCTTCTTCTGGGCCTTGGGGATGTCGTAATCCAAGCGGCGCAATTCGATCGTGCTGTCGGCGGTGTCGTAAATCACATAGGCCGCACGCGGATTGTTGTCGCGGGGCTGGCCAACGCTGCCGACGTTCACGAAGTACTTCTTGCCTGGTTCGACCCGAAAGCGGGAGTAGGTGCCGCCGCGGACCACGGAGTCACGGACAAAGGCCACCGGCACGTGGGTGTGTCCGAAGAAACAAAGGGAGGTGTTCTGGTAGGTGAAGCTGGATGCGGCTTCCAGTTTGTCGAAGACGTACTGCCAGCGCTGTGGGGCATCGAGGGTGGCGTGAACGATCGTGAAACTGCCCACCAGCCGCAGATACTTCAGGTCATTGAGCCACTTGCGATCTTCGGGAGATAGCTGCTGACGTGTCCAAGCGACAGCCTCCAAGGCGAGCGGATTGAATCCCTCGGCAAAAGCGTCATTGGAACAGTACTCGTCATGGTTGCCCTTGACGCAGGGCATGTTCATGTCCCGGACGATATCGAGGCATTCCTTGGGGCTGGCTCCGTAGCCCACCACATCGCCGAGGCAGACGTGATGGGTGCATCCCTTTTCCTTGATATCCCGGAGAACGACCTCAAGGGCCTCCAGGTTGCCGTGAATGTCGGCGATTATCGCGTATCTCATCTGGCGTGTACTACCGCAAAATCTGGAACCCCTTGAACCCTCCGCGCGGCGGCGTCGTCTTCAAGTCTTCGTCTCGAATCAAGGAACCAACCCCGGATTCTCGAATGGCCTTTCGGAATGACTCCAGTTCCCGCATGTCACCTTCAGCCACGAGTTCCACGCGGCCGTCGGGAAGGTTCCTTACACTGCCGCAGACGTCAAAGCCTTCGGCGACTTCACGAGCGGCGTACCGGAAACCAACTCCCTGCACATTCCCGGAGTACAGGATGGTCAGTCGTTGGCGCTCGTCCTTCACGAAAGTGACCGCAACCGCCCTCCCGGACGTTCCTTCCCGATAAGGAGTTTCGTCGACGGGCAACTACGGAATCCGATTCAAACCGGGAGTGCCCGGTGGGCTCAACGAATTTGTTTCCCTGCGCTGGGAAACGCACAGGGGCTCCGCCGAAGCTCAACCCGCGCCACCTTCCTTGCCGGCCGCCCGGCCCACCGCCTCATGCATCAGCGCAGCCAGGTAGTCGCGGTTCATCCGGGTGATGAAATCCAGGCTGACTTCCTTGGGGCAAACGGCGGCGCAGGAACCGGTGACGGTGCAATTGCCGAAACCCTCCTCATCCATCTTGGCCACCATGGACAGCACGCGACGATGGCGCTCGGGACGGCCTTGGGGAAGCAGGCTGAGTTGGGAGACTTTCGCCGAGACGAACAGCATCGCACTGGCGTTCTTGCAGGCGGCGACGCATGCCCCGCAGCCGATGCACTGAGCCGCATCCATCGCGCGGTCGGCGATCTCCTTGGAAATGGGAATCGAGTTGCCGTCAGGGGCCGCTCCAGTTCGCACCGAAACATAGCCGCCCGACTGCATGATGCGATCGAATGCGGAACGGTCGACGACCAGGTCCTTGAGGATGGGGAAGGGCTTGGCGCGGAACGGTTCAATCGTGATGGTGTCGCCATCCCGGAAACTCCGCATGTAAGTCTGACAGGTGGCGATGGCCCGGCCTGGTCCGTGGGGTTTGCCGTTGATGTTCAGACAGCAGGTCCCGCAGATCCCCTCGCGACAGTCGTGGGCGAACGCGATGGGTTCTTCACCACGGCTGGCCAGACGATCGTTGACCACGTCCAACATCTCGAGAAACGACATGTTGGGATTGAGGTCCGCGGCTTCGTAGTTTTTGAACTCGCCGGGAGAATCCGGGCCCCTCTGACGCCAGACTCGGAGGTTGACTTTCATGGTGGGAGAGAGCGTGGAAATGGCAGACGTCGGACTTATTTGTAGGAGCGGGTGGCGAGCGTGGTGAACTCGTAGTTGAGCGATTCGGTGTGGCGTTCCGGCTTTTGCCCGTCGCCTTTGAACTCCCAGACCGCGGCGTGGGCGAAACGTTCGTCGTCGCGTTTGCATTCGCCCGCTTCCTGGGATTCCTCCCGGAAGTGACAGCCGCAGCTCTCGGTCCGCGTGAGGGCGTCCATGCACATCACCTCACCGAGTTCGAGGAAGTCGGCCACCCGGTGGGCGACCTCCAGGGACTGGTTCATGGAAAGGGATTCGCCGAGCACGTTGACGTCCTTCCAGAATTCGGCCCGGAGTTCGGGGATGGCCTGCAACGCCTTCTCCAGTCCGGCCTGGTTTCGTGCCATGCCGCAACCATCCCAGAGAATCTTGCCGAGTTGTTTGTGGAAATAGGACACGTTGCGTTTGCCCCGGATGGAGAGAAGCCGTTGCACCCGTTCCTGGGTCTCCTTCTCCGCCGTGGTGAACGCAGCGGCATCCGTCTTGGGAGTCGTGCCCGGTTTCACCGAGGCCAGGTAATCCCCAATGGTGTAGGGAATGACAAAGTAGCCGTCCGCCAGTCCCTGCATCAGCGCCGACGCACCCAGACGATTGGCGCCGTGGTCGGAGAAGTTCGCTTCGCCCAGGACAAAGAGCCCCGGCACGTTGGACATCAGGTTGTAGTCCACCCAGAGCCCACCCATGGTGTAATGGACGGCCGGGAAAATCCGCATCGGCGCCTGATAGGCGTCCTCGCCGGTGATCTCGTGATAGATGTCAAACAGGTTGGCGTACCGTTCCTTGATCGTCTTGAGACCCAATCGGTTGATGGAATCCGAGAAATCCAGGTACACGCCCAGCCCGCTGGTCCCAACCCCGCGGCCTTCGTCGCAGACCCGTTTCGCCGCGCGACTGGCGATATCGCGGGGCGCAAGGTTGCCGTAGGCGGGGTACATGCGCTCCAGGTAGTAGTCGCGTTCATCCTCCGGAATCTGACCGGGCGGGCGATGATCGGCCTGCTTCTTGGGCACCCAGCAGCGTCCGTCGTTGCGCAGGGATTCCGACATGAGCGTCAGTTTCGACTGGTAGTCGCCTCTGACGGGAATGCAGGTCGGATGGATTTGGGTAAAGCAGGGATTGGCGAAGCCGGCGCCACGGCGGTAGGCACGCCAGATCGCGGTGGCGTTGGAGCCCCGGGCGTAGGTCGACAGGTTGAAGACGTTCCCGTAGCCCCCGGTCGCCAGAATCACCGCATCGGCGGCATGTCGCTCCACCGCGCCGGTATTGATGTTGCGGGTGATGATGCCCTTGGCCTGACCGTCGATGAGCACCAGGTCCAGCATCTCCGTGTTGGGAAAGAGCTGCACCGCCCCCGATCCCACCTGCTTGCACAGCGCCGAATAGGCGCCCAGCAGGAGCTGCTGGCCCGTCTGGCCCCGGGCATAAAAGGTGCGCGACACCTGGGCGCCACCGAAGGAACGGTTGGCGAGCAGTCCCCCGTATTCCCGGGCGAAAGGCACACCTTGGGCGACACATTGGTCGATGATCCTGACACTGACCTCCGCCAGTCGGTGAACGTTCGCTTCGCGCGCACGAAAATCGCCGCCCTTGATCGTGTCGTGAAACAGGCGGTAAACGCTGTCGCCGTCGTTCTGGTAGTTCTTGGCGGCATTGATCCCGCCCTGGGCCGCGATGGAGTGGGCGCGGCGTGCGCTGTCATGGAAACAGAACGCCTTGACGCGATACCCGAGTTCGGACAGCGACGCAGCGGCGGAGGCCCCGGCGAGGCCGGTCCCCACGACGATGACTTCATAGCGCCGTTTGTTGTTGGGAGAGACCAGCTTGATGCTGCCCTGGTGCCGCTTCCATTTCTCGGCCAGCGGTCCAGGCGGGGTCTTGGCTTCCAGTTTCATGGGGAGTGGGAAATGGGGTTACTGGACGATGCGGAGGTAAACGGCGATGGGAATGGAGGCATAGCCCGCAAACAGGGCGATCGCCAGCACTTGAGCGCCCTTTTCCAGGCGTGTCCGCCAAACGCCTTCCTGGACACCCAGCGACTGGAACATCGCCGTCATGCCGTGGCTCAGGTGGAGGCAGAGCAAACCGATGGCGATGAGGTAGAACAGGGAAACGATGGGCTGCTGGAAGCCGGCGATCAGCATCGCATGCACGTCCCGGTAGCCGCTCTGCGCCCCGGTCGTGACCAACAACTGGTTGAAATCCTTGGCTGGATGCGTGGACGGGAGCAGGTTGGCCACTGGCAACTGGGCCGTGTAATGGAGCAGGTGGTACACTACGAAGGCCGCAATCACCAAACCCGTGTGGAACATGTACCGGGATGCCCAAGAGGCGGCGTAGGGCCGGGTTCCTTCCACATAGTTGACGGGCCGTGCCGCCTTGTTTTGGGCCGTCAGGGAGATCGCCGCCCACACATGCAGCCCGACGATGGCGACCAACCCCAATCGAACCGCCCATAATACCCCGGCGCTGCTGTGCAGCAGGTGGGCGTAGGCGTTGATCTTCTCCTTGGGCAGGAAGATTTGAAGGTTGCCGACCAGATGGCCGATGACGAAAAGGACCAGCGCCGCTCCGGTGGCGCCCATGATGACCTTCTTGCCGATCGAGGATTGAAGGAGCAACTGCAGCGGTTTCATGGCTGATGGGCTCGCACCCCCGATCGGAACCTCCGACCGTAAGGAAAGCCGAAACAGATCATTAGATTGTTTGTTTTTTCCGGCCTACGATTTCGCGAAATTCTTATGGAAGGCTCCGACAGTGGTCAACCTTCAGCAGAAAGAAAATCGTGAACAAAACGTTTTGACCCGATTTTACGGACCTTTAGAGGGCTCCCAACCGAATCGCCACTTCCCGCAGCGACTGGATTTGAAGGTCGGCCGAGGGGGTCTCGCGTCGGAGGTGGAGCGCGGAGAAGCCGGCGGTGGTAGCACCAGCGAAATCATCCTGAAGCTCGTCGCCGACGTGAAGAACGGCGGACGCCGGTCGCCCGAGCCGCCGGAGAGCTTCCTGGTAAATGACGGGAGAAGGTTTTGCGAAACCTGTCTCACAAGACACCAGGATCGAATTGAAATAGCGGTCCAGTCGCAGGTCGCGCAGGAGTGGCCTCAGCCGGTCGTCCCAGTTGGAAATGATACCCAGATCCAATCCAATCCCGGCCAGGGCCTCAATGGTGGGGATGACGTCGTCGAATATCTGCCAGGCGCTGACCTGGGCGAACTCGGCGTACAGCTCGGGAAAGAAGGTCTCGCTGGGCGGGCGCGGCACCAGCCCTTCAAAAACACGATCAACCAGTCGGGCCCAGTCTTCGCGGCCGTGGTGGAAGGGCCGGGACTGCTTCCAGACCTCGGAGAAACGCCGGTTCAGCATGTCGGCGGACAATCCCTGAGTCCCATGTCGGGCGGCGATGCGCGCGTAAATGGCCCCAACCGATGGATGGGGGGCGATCAGGGTCCCCCCGACGTCGAAGGTGACCGCTTCGATGCGCGAGGAACGTTCCAGGATGGTTCGGGGAAGCTTCAGGGGAGTGCCTGCTGGCGGAGCCACTCGTAGAGGGCCGGGTTGCCGTACGTGTCGGTCCACGAATCATGACCCGCTTCAGGGTAGACCGTGAGTCGGGCCGAATTGCCGATCATCTGGTAGGTGTCGACCATCCGCTGGGATTCTGCGAGCGCCACCACCGTGTCCTTGGCGCCGTGGAACGCCCAAACAGGCAATCGGGCCAACCGGTCCCGGCGTGCCCCTGACGACAACCGGACGGGCATGGGATCGCCTCCGCCACAGATGGGAACGACTGCGGCGAAGCGCTCCGGATTGGCGGCCGCCCAGGCCCAGGAGCCGTAGCCTCCCATGCTCAGGCCGGTGAGGTAGACTCGCTTGGGGTCAATGGCATGTCTGGCCATCGTTTCGTCCAGCAAGGCATTGAGTGTCTCCACGCTCCATGAACCGCCCGCAGGGCATTGGGGTGATAGAACGATGAATGGAAACGATGGGTTCCCTTGGGCGAGTTTGGGCGGTCCGTGAACGGCGACGAGTTGGACGTTTGTCCCGCGTTCTCCAGCGCCGTGGAGGAAGACGATAAGAGGCCATCGCGTTTCGGCCGACGCCTGGTATTCCTTGGGCAGGAACAGCAAGTAATCCAGGGCGATCTGCCGGGTCAAAGTCTTGGTGAACCGGCCTGGGTTCTGTCCGGTCGCCGCTGGTTGGGCGTGTGACGCACAGCCTACACCGCACAGGACTCCCACCAGGGCGATCCCGACATGGAAAAGAAGAAGCCGTCGCATGGAGATGCGCAGAGCCTAACGTTGAGGCCCTGCGGCGCTCAACAGATTCCGATCACCGAGAATTCCGCGGTTCTTAACGAACGCTTCAGACCAGCTTCAACTTCGGCAGATCCTGCAAGTCGACCATGCCCACCGGTTGCCTCCGCGCGTTGACGGCAATGAGGTCATCGATGTTACGAAGGTCGAAGATGCGGACCGCCTCGGCGGCAAGGGCATCGGAACGCACCGTGATGGGCCGTCGGGTCATCACCTCGGATATGGGGCGTTCCATCAGCCCCGCGTCCTGAGCCATGTGCCGGCGCAGGTCGCCATCGGTGAACACCCCGACCAAGCGTCCGCTGGGGTTGACCACGGCCACGCTCCCGGCTTTGGCGCGAGTCATGATCAGGAGAGCATCCCGGACAGAGGCGTGGGCGGGGCAGACCGGATTGCGATCTCCGGTGCGCATCACGTCGGCCACGGTGAGGAGCAACGCCCTCCCGATGGCGCCCGCCGGATGGTACCTGGCGTATTGCGGTTTCTTGAACCCGCGCGCCTCCATGATGGTGATGGCCAGGGCATCACCGAGAGCGAGCATGGCCGTTGTGCTTGCCGTTGGGGCGAGGTTGAACGGGCATGCCTCCCGAGGAACCTTCGAGTTCAGGACCAAGTCGCTGTGCCGGGCCAGGGTGGACCGCAGGCCGCCGGTCATGGCGATGAGTTTTCCCGCGAGCCGCTTGAGCGCCGGGAGCAGGTTCAGCAGTTCGTCTGTTTCACCGGAGTAGCTGAGCGCCAGAACAACATCACCTTCATTGATGACGCCAAGATCGCCGTGAAGAGCGTCGACCGCATCCAGCAGGACGCTGGTGGTGCCGGTACTGGTGAACGTGGCGGCGATTTTTCGTCCGATGTTTCCGGACTTTCCGATGCCAACAACGACCACTTTGCCGCGTTGTTGCAGGGCCTGGATGATCCACTCCACAGCTTGATCGAAGCTTTGGTTGAGTTGGCGGCCGACAGCCCGGAGGGCGGCGGATTCGATGGCGAGAACCTGGCGCGCACGCGCCTGATGTTGCATGGCGGGCCGAAAACTGCCGCGGCGACGGCTGGGTTGCAACGCGGGCCTGCCCCAGAGTTGCGATCATGGCAATGCGGGCTATAAGCCTCCGCGGGCTGCGCGGCTGATCTTCGCAACAGAATCTTCTGGGCACCCACGGCTTCGGATCCGCAAACTACCGATTCGTTTTGTATGGATGTCAAACTTCCCAACCTGGGTGAAGGAGCTGATTCTGGAACGGTCGTCAGCGTCCTCGTGAAACCCGGCGCCTCGGTCAAAAAGGGGCAAAACATTATCGAACTGGAGACCGGGAAAGCCGTGGCTCCCATCCCGTCACCCGCCGATGGTGTGGTATCGCGCCTTGCCGTGAAAGAGGGGGATAAGCTCAACGTGGGCCAACTGATTCTCGCCCTGGAAGTGGCGGGAGGAACCACTCCGCCTCCGGCCGAAGTTCCAGCGGAAGGCGGGCATAAACCCGCCAAGGATTCCGCCCCCGCTCCCAAGAAAAAGGCGTCTGCGCCCCGAAGCCCCGCACCCGTGGCGGCGGATCCTGAGCCGGATTCGGTCGCAGAATCCGACGATGGCGAGGGTTTTGTGGAGGAAATCCTCCATGAAAATCCGTCCGCGGGACCCAATGCCCGCCGCATTGCCCGTGACCTCGGACTCGATCTCCGGGTCATCCCCGGAACAGGTCGCAGCGGCCAGATCATGGTCGCCGACCTCCGTGAGTACATCGCACGTCTGCGGGCACTGGCAGCGCGCCCGAAGGTGGTGGTCGCCGCCCAGCCTGCCGCGACGCGCGAGGCCCGCGTTCCGGAGCCGGTTGCCATCGATTTTTCCCAGTGGGGGCCGGTCACGCTCAAGCCGCTGACTCAACTGCGCAAGACCATCGCGAGCCGCATGGTCGAAAGTGCGACGACACTGCCAACGGTCACGCAGTTCGATGATGCGGATGTCACCGATCTGGATGCGTTGCGGAAAAAGTACGCCAGCGCTTACGAGGGGAAATCGGCGCGCCTGACCATGACGTCGTTTTTCGTCAAGACGGTGGCGGGGTTGCTCCGGAAACATCCCATTCTCAACGCCAGTCTGGACGAAGTCGCCGGGGCGATCGTTTACAAGGACTACGTGCATGTCGGGCTGGCCGTGGACACCGAAGCCGGACTTTTGGTTCCTGTCATCCGCGATGCCGACAAGAAGGACCTGATCACCCTCTCCAAGGAGATCCAGGAACTGGCCCAGAAGGCGCGGGAGCGGAAGATCGGCCTGGCGGAGATGCAGGGTGGAACCTTCACCATTTCGAATCAGGGAGGAATTGGTGGGGCCCATTTCACCCCCATCATCAACAAGCCTGAGGTGGCGATTCTGGGGCTGGGTCGGGGCAGCCTGAAGCCGGTGGTGCGGGATGGCCAGGTGACGCCGCGCCTGTTGGTGCCGCTGGCCCTGACGTATGACCACCGTCTGATTGACGGTGGAGCAGCAGCCCGCTTCACCGTGGATTTGGTGAACGCCCTCCAGGGTTTCCGCGAAGACGACGTCAAGATTTGAGCCTCTAAGCCCGTTTCAACACTAAGATGGAACCAGCGAAGACAGAGATTGTGGTGATCGGCGGTGGCCCGGGTGGGTATGCCGCGGCTTTTTACGCGGCGGACCTCGGCAAAAAGGTCACGCTGATCGAAATGGACCGGCTGGGTGGCGTCTGCCTGAACCGCGGATGCATCCCTTCCAAGGCGCTTTTGCACGCCACCAAGATGATCGCGGAAGCCCGGGAGTCGGCACTGCGCGGCATCTCGTTTGGCGAGCCCAAGGTTGACCTCGACCAACTGCGCACCTGGAAGGAGGGCATCCTCGCCAAGTTGACCGGCGGCATCGGACAACTGGCCAAGGCGCGGGGCGTTGAGGTGATTTCCGGGAAGGCCTACCTCGATGACTCGCACACCGTACGGGTCGAGACCGCCGAGGGTCAGCGCTATCTCCACTTCGAACACGCGATCATCGCCACCGGATCCATCCCCTCCTTGCCCAAGGCATTCGACCTGGGCAACCCGCGAATCATGACCTCCACGGAGGCGCTCGAAATTCCGGATGTACCCACGCGCCTTCTGGTCATCGGCGGTGGCTACATCGGCATGGAACTCGGCACCGTGTACGCCATGCTGGGCAGCGAGGTCCACGTGGTTGAAGCCATGGACACCCTGCTCGCCGGATCTGATCCTGACCTGGCACGGCCGGTCATTGCGGCGGCCCAGAAAAAGTTCAAGAGCGTCCGATTCAAGGCCAAGGTCGCGTCCATGGCCACCGCCGGTAAACAGATCAAGGTGGCTGTCGAACAGGACGGCAAGGTTTCCGAGGAATTGTACGATCGGGTGCTCGTCGCGGTTGGCCGACGTCCCTCCGAACTCGACCTGGGTCTGGACAACACCAAGGTCCAGCGCGATGACAAGGGCTTCGTGAAGGTCAATGAATCCCTTCAGACGGATGACCCGGCGATCTTCGCGATCGGCGATTTGGTCGGCGGCGCCATGCTGGCTCACAAGGCGGCCAAGGAGGCGCGCCTTGCCGTGACGGCCATCGTCGGCGACTCCGCCCCGCATCGGCAATTCGTCGTCCCCGCGGTGGTCTTCACCGAACCTGAACTCGCCTGGTGTGGTCTCACCGAAGCCGAAGCAAGGGCCAAGGGCATCGAAGTCGAGGTCGCCAAATTCCCCTGGGGCGCCTCCGGTCGTGCGCTGACCTTCGACCGACCGGATGGCCTGACCAAGTTGGTGATTGAGCCGGGCACGGAACGAATTCTCGGGGTCGGTTTGGTGGGGCACGGAGCGGGCGAACTGATTGGGGAAGGGGTGGTTGCCGTGGAAATGGGCGCCACTGTCACCGACCTCGCCGAGTGTGTTCACCCGCACCCGACGCTCTCCGAGACCCTGATGGAGGCCGCCGAGTCCTATTTCGGACACGCGACGCATGCGTATCGGAGCCGACGGCCGCACTGATCGCGGGTGACCGACTGGTGCGTCGGCCGACAGCTCCAACAAGAGTCCGGTCGAATCCAAACGAAACGAGCCGTGGCGGGTGGCCACGGCTCGCGCGTTTCAGACAGGCTGAATGAAGAGATCTCTCGAACTCAGGGGCGCAACCGGTACAACCGTGCCGGGTTCGCCACCACGTTGGAGATGACCATGGGGCTGACCGGAAGCGATGTTCCTGTCCCGGTCAGAATGTCCGCCCAGGGACCCGCGGCGTCGTTGGCCTGTTGCGGGATGCCGGCCCCAATCCACTGCAGGCCGAGGTTGTTGGCTGCCCTGGCCACTTCCGTGAAACGGGGCGTGGTTGGGGCAGGGCCCTGAGGTGCGAAATTCACCTGAATGCCTGGGAGCCCCGCCGCCTTGATGAGGATGTAGTCGACCTCGAAGGTGCCCACACCGTCGATGCTGCAGGCGGTGATTCCTGCGTAGCCGTTCCGTGCGGTGCGCGCCGGAATGTAATCCCACTTCAACTGCCACTCGGTGGGTTCGGCCGTCGTGCCGTCCGCAGGCCACGCCTTGCCGAAGACATCGTCCGTGCCCCCTCCCGCATTCGGGTCCTGTCGGAGCCGGAGCCAATACCACTGGTTCGTTTGCCAGTCGGTCTTAAGACCGGCCGGACCCCACGCCCTTGCATCGTCCAGCAACTTGAATTGCCGGCCCGCCACGTTGTCCTGCAGGTGATTCCGGAAATGCAGGTTGATGCCCTGGCTATTGGTACCCACCCCGACACCGAGGCCGGCGCGGGCGGCGTCATTGGCTCCGAACGCTGTGATGCGCATCCGCGCCAGGACCTCCTGTACGTTGGTGTGGTATCCGGCGCCTTCGTAGAGAAGGTGATTCGGGTCGCCGGCCCGTGTGCTGACTCGCAGCAACCCATCCGCCTGCGAGTAGTAGTCGCCACCCGGTCCCCTGACCTTCCAATCCGGATTGCGGGTCGCGCCTGTGAAATCGTCCTGATAGCCATTGACCGTTTGCCCCAGTTCGGCCGGTTGACCGGTGTTGGCTGGGGCGTCACCGGCAAGGATCCGGATGTTGTCCACGGCGAGGGTCTCGGTCCACCAGGAGGAAGCCACGCGAATTTCGACAATCAGGTTCCTGGCTGTGGCCGGGACGCTGTAGGTGAAGTCGGAGAACTCGCGCGTCAGGCGTCGGGAGAACTGGTCATTGGCATCGGCGAGCCAGGGTTGGATCGCGTTTTGAACCCCGCGGAAATGGGCGGCAACGACCGGCGTGCTGTTGAGTCCGTCCGGATAGTAGACGACATCGATGAAGTCGCTGTCTTCGAAGTCCACCACCGTGGCGGCGAGGGCCACGGAGATGCGGACGTTCTTCTTGCCGGTGACATTGACGGGGTTGAGTTGAACCGAGCGATAGGTAAGCCCGTCGGTGTAGGGCCACTTGTTCAAACCGGAGCCCCCCAGGAAACCGGCGCCTTCAAATCCAAACATCGGACCACCGTCGTAAAACGCACCTGGCGGGGTGTCCGAGGGCCCGTTCAGCAGCACGATGAAGGGTTCCTGTCGCTCGACGTTGGCGCCTGTCGCACTGTAGCCGGTGACATTAATCGGACCGGTCAGGGTGACCGGCGAAGCGCCGCCTGCCGTGCCAAGCACCTCCCAGTACCCGGAATCCAGGGCGTCATCCTCCACTGGGCCCTCATGGATAGGCACCGACACCTCGACGCTTCCGCCTCCGGAAGAGTTGTAGGAAGTGACCTGGAAGTCGTAGGCGCCGGCGGCGGCGAAGGTGACATTCGCATAGACTACCTGGTGGGCGTGCGGACCCGCATCCTCGATGACCGAATCGGCGGCGGTCAGCCCGTTGCGATCACGATCAATCAGCAGGCGTGCGCCGTCGTCCGACCCCAGGGCGAAGCGATAAGTCCCGGCTGCGGCAATCGAGAGCCTTCCCTTGGCGATCAATCCCCAGTTGCCGGTGTAGGCACCCGGCAGGCCATTGTCGTCAAACCACTGGCCTGAACTCGCGTCGGCAAAGTCGAGGGTGGTCACCTGGCCATCGGTTTTGGCGTGTTCCTTGGTGCCGGCGGCCATGGCGTCCACATCGGCGAGGCTGCCCACCGCAGGCGGAACAATCCGCGTCACGGTCGCCAGATTGATGGTGCCTGGAGGCATGAAACTCCCAATCAACTCGAAGGTCTGGCTCCCGGTGAATCCGGCGAAGGTACCCGTCTTGCCTCCCGCCGCCGGGTGCCCGGGCGTCGCGATCGTGACCTGGCCGGGATCGAAGGCGAGCGAAGTGCCGATGCTACCCACCAGCATGTCGTCGTAGTCGGGCGCATTCATCACCAACACGGGCTCCGTCCGAAGGACGAAGCGGCTGGGGTTGTTGGCAGCCGGGCCATGGATGAAGAGGTCACCCACGACATCGAAATCGTTCGGCGTGCCCGTGGTGTCGTCGTCGACCACCGTGTGACCGGCCGCGGTCATCCGGTCGGCCAGGCCCTGAATGGAGGCGATGTTGGGGTTCACGATGATCCGGGCGTTTTTCTTGCCCTTCAGAAGCCAGTCGATGGTGGAGTCGAACAACTTCATGAGATCCTCGGAAGCTCCGGACGCGTCGGTGCCTCGCCAGCCGAAAATGGCGCGTCTTCCGGGGATGTCGGGATTGCCGGTAAACGAGACCTTGAAGCTGTGGTCCCAATAGATGGGTCCCTTCTGGTCGAAATTTGCCAGCTCGCTGCGGATGCGATCAGGCTCATAGACCTCGCGGCCGGTCAGGATGTAGCGCGGTGGGTTCGCCAGAGTTCCATCGGTGTTGAAGCCCTCCTGGAGCAGGACTTCCTGAGCCAACGCCGTGCTCAGGCTGCAGACGGCGGTCGCTGCGAAGAGCAGGGGCCGGGTCGGATTGAGTTTCATGCTGCGGATGTGTGGTTGGGTCTTGGTGCCATGATTTCACCTCCTGGAAGGCACCGTGCCAGGGCGGCGAACCGACACGACGGGTGCCGGCTGAACGAACGGGGAGTGCCCGTGTTATCCGGTTGTGGAGGGATCCGGGTCAATCGAAAACACTGCTGCATTGGATTCGATGAACTTTTGCACGCAACCACGTCGACACGCCTTTGGGGCTTCCAAACTGCGAGCCACCCCGGGTCTGAGAACCGCATGTCAATGCATCCCGTCGCCCCATGAAGTCGGTCACGACTGGCCACTTACCCGTTGGCAAGCCGGGCATCGTTCTGGAATGAATCGCCCATGTCCGACGCGGTTAAGTTCGTCCTCGACGAGTCCCGGCTTCCCCGTTCCTGGTACAATCTCCAAGCGGATTTACCCGTTCCATTGCCGCCGGTTCTCCATCCCGGCACCCAAAAGCCCATCGGGCCCTCCGACCTCGCTCCTCTCTTTCCCGAGGAGTTGATCCGACAGGAGGTGTCTCTCGAACGGGAGATTGAGATTCCCGGACCCGTTCGCGACATCTACCGGCAATGGCGTCCCAGTCCGCTCTACCGCGCACGCCGCCTGGAGAAGGCTCTGCAAACTCCGGCACGCATCTACTACAAGTGGGAGGGAGTGAGTCCCGCGGGCAGTCACAAGCCAAACACCGCCGTGCCCCAGGCCTTCTACAATCGCGAGGCCGGGATTCGCCGGATTGCCACGGAAACCGGCGCCGGCCAGTGGGGATCGTCGCTCGCGTTCGCCGGTGCCCTCTTCGGCATCGACGTGACGGTGTACATGGTCCGGGTTTCCTACAATCAGAAGCCCTATCGTCGGGCTTTGATGGAGACCTGGGGAGCCCGTTGTGTGGCTTCGCCCTCGATGGAAACCGAGTCGGGCCGTGCCATCCTCGCCCTGCGTCCCGACCATCCAGGTAGCCTCGGCATCGCCATCTCCGAGGCGGTTGAGGTCGCCGCCAAATCCGACGACACCAAGTACGCGCTGGGCTCGGTTCTCAACCACGTCCTGATGCATCAAACGGTCATCGGGCTCGAAGCCATGGAACAACTGGAGATGGCCGGCGACTATCCCGACGTCATCGTCGGGTGCACCGGCGGCGGGTCCAATTTCGCGGGCATCGCCTTCCCGTTCCTGGGCGCCCAACTCCGCGGAGGGCGGAAGGTGCGTATCGTGGCCGTGGAACCGGCAGCATGTCCCAGCCTGACCCGCGGCAAATACGCCTATGACTACGGCGACACCGCCCATCTCACGCCTTTGGTGAAGATGCACACCCTCGGTTCCACCTTCACTCCCCCAGGATTCCATGCCGGTGGGCTCCGGTATCACGGGATGGCTCCGCTGGTCAGCCATGTGCAGGAACTCGGTCTCATCGAACCCGTGTCGTTCCATCAGACGGCCTGCTTTCAGGCAGGCCTCCAGTTCGCACGCACCGAAGGAATCCTGCCCGCGCCGGAGGCGAACCACGCGGTGGTCGCCGCCATTCAGGAAGCCGTGAAATGTCGCGAGTCCGGCACCGCGAAGACCATCCTCTTCAACCTTTGCGGCCACGGACACTTTGACATGCAGGCCTACATGGACTTCATGGCCGGCAAGCTGACCGACCTGGAATACGACCCCACGGAGCTCGCGATGGCCCTCGCCGGATTGCCGTCCGTGACCTGATCCACATCCAAACTGCAAACAACGCTTGGCCCCAGCCGGTGTATCTGCATAACATCTCCTAACCAACAAACCCCCATCAACCAGCCCCACTAATGAAAACCTACCAGGCTGCAGACATCCGAAACTTCGCGGTGGTCGGTCATGCCACCAGCGGGAAGACGACGCTGTGTGAAGCGATGCTGGCCACTTCGGGTGAGATCAGCCGGATGGGGAGCGTGGCCAACGGAACGACCGTTTCCGATTATCACCCCGGGGAGAAACTCCACCAGATCTCGATCCATGCGACACCGCTGCACCTGGAGTGGCTGGGGAAGAAACTGAACGCGATTGATACGCCAGGTTACATGGACTTCATCAGCGAGGCGCTGGTGGCTCTTCAGGTCGGCGATTTTGCGCTCGTCGTGGTTCATGCCGTCCATGGGCCGGCGCTCGGAACCGACACGGCTTGGCGATACGCGACGCAATACGGCATTCCGAAGATCCTGGTGGTGAACGGATGCGACCGGGAGAACGTCGATCCGGAGGCGATGCTCACCAAACTCCGCGCCCAGTTTGGCAACCGGGTGTTTCCGCTGACCTGGCCGATGAATCCCGGTCCGGGCTTCAATCAGGAACTCGATGTGATGCGGACGGAAGTGGTCACCTACGCCACGGATGGTTCGGGCAAGTACACCGAGTCGCCGGCGACCGGCAAGCTGCTGGAGCGTGTGGGTCAGTGGCACCGCGAACTGATCGAGTACACTGCCGAGGCGGACGATGCGCTGATGGAGAAGTATTTTGAGAAGGGCAGCCTTTCCGAGCAGGAGCTGCGCGAGGGCGAACACACCGCGTTGCAGAAACAGGCGTTCATCCCGGTGTTCTTCACCTCCGCGGAGACCAATGTCGGTGTGGCCCGCCTCATGGATTTCATCGCCAAGTACGGATCCTCACCGGTGGATCGCATGAAAATCACCGCCGAGGATGTGAATGGTTCGCCCGTCGATGTGGCTCTGACCGCCGGTGAACCGGTGTTGTACGTCTTCAAGACCACCCACGAGGATCAGTTCGGGGACCTTTCATTGTTCCGTGTGTACTCGGGATCGGTCCACCTGAACATGGATCTGTACAACAGCGACCGGAAGGTCATGGAGCGTCTGGGTCAGATCTACAGCCTGAACGGGAAGATCCGCACGTCGGTCGACACGCTCAACGCGGGTGACATCGGTGCCGCGGTCAAGCTGAAGGACACGCACACCGGCAACACCCTGTGCAGCAACAAGCGTGTGGTGGCCTTGCCCAAGGTTCGCTTCCCGAAGCCCAATGTGCACATGGCGCTCCGATTGAAGGTCAAGGGTGAGGAGGACAAGCTGGCTGCCGGCCTGGCGGCGTTGCATGAGGAGGATCCGACATTCCATTACCAGGTCGACTCCGCCCTTCACCAGACTGTGATTTCGGGGCAGGGCGAACTTCATCTTCAGATCATCGCCGAACGCCTCAAGCGGCGGTACCGGGTGGAGATCGATCTCGTCGAACCCAGGATTCCCTACCGCGAAACCATCCGCGGACGTGGGGAGTCCAAGTACCGGCACAAGAAGCAAACCGGCGGCGCCGGTCAGTTCGCCGAGGTCTGGATGCGGATCGAGCCGCTGGCCCGAAACAGCGGGGTGGAGTTCACCGAGTCGCTGACTGGCCAGAACGTGGACCGCGTTTTCGTGCCTTCGGTGGAGAAGGGGGTCAACGCCGCCTGCCAGGAGGGCATCCTGGCCGGATACCCCGTCGTCGACACCAAGATCGATTTCTACGACGGCAAGATGCACCCCGTGGACTCCAAGGACATCGCCTTTCAGATCGCCGGGAAAGAGGCCTTCAAGGAGGCCTTCCGCGCCGCGCGACCATGCCTACTCGAACCGATCTGCATGATCGAAGTGCGTATTCCCGACGATTCGATGGGGAATGTGCTTGGCGATCTTTCCAGCCGGCGCGGACGCATCCAAGGCATGGAGAATTCCGAGGGCTACCAGGTGGTGAAGGCGCTGGTGCCCCAAAGTGAGTTGTATCTGTACTCCGCCGCCCTGCGATCGCTGACCGGTGGCCGAGGTCATCACAGCGAAGACTTCAGCCACTACGACCACATTCCCGCTGAGCAGGAAACGAAGGTCATCGCCGAGAGCAAGAAGCTCCACGACGAAGAGAAAAAGTCCTGACTCAGCCCTGCCCGCCCATCTGAAGATCGGAAAAGGCGGAATCCAGGGTGGCCAGTCCGACCGGTTTCGGGTCGAGTATCTTGCGCAGATACTCGACCGCGTCGGGAAGGGTCTGGACGGATCGGGGCAGGGTGGCGCCCGCCGCGTTGGGGTGCCCACCGCCCTGAAGTTTCTGTGCAATCCCGAGCGCTTCACCATTCCGGCTCCGGAGGCTGACCACCACCCCTGTCGCTGCTTTGCGGATCAACGTGGCCAGTACGGGATGACGGCATTCTGCGGACCGGAGAAGTTCATGGACGATGAGGTTGGAATTCCCCACCGCGATATCGACCCAGGCCAGCGTCGAAGTGATTTCGGTGACCCTCGTGCGGCTCCACGCGAGACCGATCGGGTCCTCCACCCGTTTTCGAGTGCGCACGACTTCCAGCAGCGGATGGTCCAACAGAGATTCGAGGCGGCCTTCGATGAGTTTGCTCAGGCTCCAAAAGGGATACGACTTCAGGAGCGCGGCGTACTCCTGGGAAAGTTCGAAGTCTGCATGGTCCTCCTTGAAGAGGTCCCCGATGTCGGTCAACGCGACCAATCGATCCAATTCAGGACTTGCGACGCCGGAAGCACGGCACAGGTCGTAGCAAATCAGCGCTGCCGATCGGGTCGTGTCATGAATGAGTCGCGCATGACGCGGTCGGTCCTCCACCGGGTGATGGTCCATGATGACCCAATCCGGACGATCCAGCCGTCCATCGTAGGCCATGTCACAAACCCAGGCGGAGCGTTCCTTCAGTGGCCGCTGACGCCAGGCCTGCGTGTTCCAGGCTTCGAGGCGAACCTCGGTCTTGAAGAGACTCTGAGCGAGCCGTTGCAAGAGGTGACCTGCGACAAATCCGTCCAAATCGCTCTCGTGGGTCAGAATCACATCCGGGCGAGGCAAGACATCCATGGCGCAGCGGACCGTAACGGTGGCAGGAGGAAGGGCCAAGCCTCGAGTCACGGTGGAATTCGATCAATTCGAGAGCGGATCCTCCGGCGCTTCGGCCAATAACCGAAACAATCCGCCCTTCGATCGCAGGATCCGCTGCCAGAGCGTGGACGGATCCGAATCGAACACGAGTTCCAGGGTGGCTGGGTGGGTGATCCATGCCTCACGTTCCATTTCGGAGTCCAGTTGCCCCGGGCTCCAACCGGCATAGCCGGCGAACACCTTCAGCTGACGTCCCGTCGAAAAATCGCCGGCAAGCTCCAGCAGTTCCTCCAGGGAATGGCCCAGTTCCAGGTTGGGCATGATGGACGCGTCCGGCAGGAACGGATCCGACCGAAGAAAACTCAGGGCGCCAGTCTGGACCGGCCCGCCGAAAAGCAGGGGCATCCCCTTGAGATCCTCGGGCAAGTCGCCCTCCAGGGCATCCCCGACTTGGGCGCCGGCTGGACGGTTGAGCACCAGGCCAAAGGCGCCCTCGGCATTGTGCTGACAAATCAGAACCACCGTCCGCTGAAACCACGATCCGGCAAGATTGCCGCCATCCAGCAGGAACTGACCGCGCAACGATGTCTTGGGCCCTTCCATTGCCTTCAGCGGAGTCTGCTACAGGCTTGCTGCCATGACAACCTGCGCTAACCTCGCGTGCCGTTGGCTGTGAGGCCAACGGATCCGGTTCCGGGAATATCCCGGAAACCTCCTCCCTGAACGTATATGGCACTCGAATTGCGTGTTCCCCCGGTCGGCGAATCCATCACGGAAGTCCAACTCGGGGAATGGCTGAAGCCGGAAGGTCAACCCATCCGCAAGGATGAGCCGGTGGTTCTTATCGAATCCGAAAAGGCCACCGTCGAATTACCCGCGCCCGCCGATGGATTCATTTCCAAGGTCCTCAAAAAGCGCGGCGAAACCGCCAGGGTCGGGGAGGTGATCGCGACGTTCGAAACGGGAACCCCGGCAACGGTTCCCGACTCAGCCTCGCCGGCCACCCCAGCCGCGCCCGCGCCCGCTTCCGCCACCAGTACCGCTGTCGCCACCGTCATGCCCGCCGCACGGCGGGTCCTGGCTGAGGCTGGCGTCGATCCATCCAGGGTCACTGGAACCGGGCCTGGGGGCAGGGTGACCAAGGACGATGCCCAGCGCGCGGCCGGTGCGAATTCCCGGGAAACCACACCCCCGGCCGCACCCGTGCCGCCAGCTCCGCCCACAGCCCCGGCGGCGCCAACCCCACCCGCTCCACCGACGTCCACGCCTGCAGGGACCACTCCGCCGAGCGTGGCTGGACGCGAGGATGAGGTCATCCCGATGTCGCCCCTTCGCCGAACGGTTGCCCGACGTCTGGTGGAGGCCCAGGGAACGATGGCGATGCTCACCACGTTCAACGAAGTGGACATGTCCGGAGTGATGGCCCTGCGGAAGCAGCAGCAGGAAGCATTCACCGCACGGCACGGCGTGAAACTGGGTTTCATGTCCTTTTTCGTGAAGGCGGCCATCGAGGCGTTGAAGCAATTCCCCCAGCTGAACGCCGAAATCCGCGATACCAACATCGTTTACCATCATTACTACGACATTGGCGTGGCGATCGGCGGCGGGAAGGGGCTCGTCGTCCCCGTGTTGCGCCACGCTGAACGCCTGAGCTTCGCCGAAATCGAAAAGGCCATCGGCGATTTCGGTGCCCGGGCCAAGGAGGGGCGGATCAAGCCGGAGGAACTGTCCGGTGGCACCTTCACCATCACCAACGGCGGGGTGTTCGGCAGCATGTTGTCGACGCCCATCATCAACCCGCCACAAAGCGGTATTCTCGGCATGCACTCCATCCAGGATCGCGCCGTGGTGATCGACGGACAAATCGTGGTGCGGCCCATCATGTATGTCGCCCTGACCTACGACCATCGGATCGTCGATGGTCGCGAGGCCGTGACTTTCCTGAAGCGGATCAAGGAGTTGGTGGAATCTCCGGCCCGCATCCTGCTCGAAGCGTAATCCGAGAATGTTGATGCCCATTTCTTCTCGATTCCTATGGCTGAATCCTACGACTTGGTGGTGATCGGTGCCGGCCCGGGCGGCTACGTGGCGTCCATCCGCGCGGCACAGCTCGGCTTGCGTGTGGCATGCATCGAACGGGAATCCTCCCTGGGAGGCACGTGCCTCAGAGTGGGGTGTATTCCAAGCAAAGCATTGCTGGAGTCCAGCGAACGTTACGAGGAGACCCGCAATGGCCTGAAGCAGCACGGCGTGCTCACGGGCGACGTGACCCTGGATCTGGCCGCCATGCTGCGACGCAAGGACTCGGTCGTTCTTGCTCTTACGAAAGGCGTCGAAGGCCTTTTCAAAAAGAATCGAATCACCCGGATCACCGGACAGGCCCGCATCACGGGTCCTAAACGCGTCGTCGTCTCCAGTCCCAAGGAAACCGTCGAACTTGAGGCCAAGAGCATTCTCATCGCCACCGGCAGCCAGTCCGCTCCGTTGCCAGGCGTGGAAGTGGACTATGATCGGATCGGAACCAGCACCGAGGCGCTAAATTATCCTGAAGTCCCAGGCCATCTGGTGGTGATCGGGGCTGGCTATATCGGCCTGGAATTGGGGTCGGTGTGGCGACGGCTTGGCTCCCGGGTCACGGTGCTCGAATACCTCGACCGAATCCTTCCTGGCATGGATGCCGAACTCGCTGCGGAAGCCCGCAAGGTCTTTGAGAAGCAAGGCATCGAGTTCCGACTCAAAACCAAGGTCACCGGCGCGAAGGTTTTGAACGGCCGGTGCACCGTCCGTCTCAACGACGACGATGTGATGGATTGCGACCGGGTTCTGCTCGCCGTCGGGCGCCGACCCAACACTGAAGGCCTTGGTCTCGAAAGCCTTGGTATTCAACCCGATGAACGCGGCAAGATCCCGGTCGACGAGCGCTTTCAGACCACGGCGTCCGGCGTTTATGCCATTGGCGATGTGATTACCGGCCCCATGCTGGCCCACAAAGCCGAGGAGGAAGGCGTCGCGTTTGCGGAGATGCTGGTCACGGGCCATGGGCACGTGGACTACGGCGTCATTCCAGGGATCGTTTACACCCATCCTGAGATCGCCACGGTGGGCCGCAGCGAGGAAGAACTGCAGGCGGCGGGCGTGGCTTATAGCAAGGGTGTTTTTCCGTTCATGGCGAATGGGCGGGCTCGCGCGCTGGGCAGCACCGAAGGCCGGGTCAAGATTCTGGCGGACGCGGCCACGGACCGGGTGCTCGGCGTCCATATCCTGGGTCCACATGCCGGCGATCTCATTGCGGAGGCCGCCGCCGCCATGACCTTTGGAGCCAGTTCGGAAGACATCGCACGCTGCTGCCACGCCCATCCGACGCTGTCGGAGGCGCTGAAGGAAGCGGCGCTGGCAGTGGACGGTCGCGCCATTCATTTCTAGCCGGCGACCACGGTGGTGGAACACCGCGTCCTGGTTGTCATCACGGCAGGATCTGGGAGACGAAAACCTAAAACCCAGCACCGGAACAGGATCGAAGCTTTGTCTCTGTAGCTTAACAATTATTGTGCGCAATAATTGAACGGGTTGGGCGTGAGAGGGTGTCTGGGCGCTGAGCGCTCTTGCTCCATGGCATCGGTGCGGCAACGTTCCTCGGCATGTGTCCCGACGCGGTAATCCGAAGGACCTCTGCACCTTCCCCGCGCTTCCATCGTGCTCTGCATCAATGGACCGGCGGCTTGCTTCTCGCCTTGGCCGGCATCCTGCGATTGTTCGCTCCGTCCGATCCCGTGTGGGCGGCGCTCGAACCCGTGGTCGTTTCGCTGGGAATCATTGCGTTGCTGTTGTCCGCGTTGACCGTGCGACGAACGCTGTCGGGTGTTCTGTGTGGCGGCTGCGTGGCGGTCCTGACCTTGATCGCTGGGGTCGCCGCAGGCGAAATCCTGTTTCGATGGGCTGATTTTGATTTCCGCCAACAGGAAGCGACCTGGCGGCGTCTCCCTCCGTATTGTCGGCAGCCCAAGGAACCCACCGGAACCGTCTTTTTTCGACATGACGGGCCCGAGGTTTGGACCGGCCGGGTCCTGACCACAGGAATTGCCCTGGCGGGATGGACCGTCCCGGAGCCTTACCGGGACGAACCGATCCTGACGGTCCGCTATGATGCGAACGGATTCCGCAATGAGGACAATTTGCAGGACTGGGACATCGCCATCGCCGGCGACTCGTTCACGGAACTGGGCTCGGTACCTTTCGAGGAATTGTTCACCACGCTGCTGGGACGTGGCACGGGCTACCGGGTACGGAATCTGGGGGTAAGCAGCACCGGGCCGTTCACCCATCTGAGTTATCTCGAGGACTACGGTGTCGCGCCGAGTCTCAAGCTCATGCTGGTTGTCTTCTTCGAAGGCAACGACGTGTATGACCTTGCCGAGGAATTCAGCGCCAAATTGCACCACGAGGCGACCGGGCAACGGCCCTACCGGCTGTTTGAAAAACAGACATCGCTCCTGACGGCCCTGGGTGATTTCTGGAGCGAGCCGCGGAGTCGCGAACCACGGAGTGTGAGCCTGCTGCCCACCCAGCACTTCCATGGCGCCGCGGGGGTGGTGCCGGTCACCATTTCCCAAATGCCACCAGGCGTCGAGGAACTGACTCCGGGTGATCACGCACGGCTGGGAAGATTCTTTACGGATTTCAAGACGTTGGGAGAACGCCTGGGGGTGAAGACCGGCTTGGTGTACATGCCGTGCAAAGGACGGGTCCTGCACGGCAGGCTGAAAGTGATCGAACCGACGCGTGATGGGGGCGAGCTTTGGGAACCCAACCGGTTTCCCGAGGTGATGGCGGAGGGTTGTCGCCGGCACGGGATCGAATTCATTGACCTAACCCCTGCCCTCCGCCGTGCGGCGCAGGACCGTGGTGAACTGGTCTACAATCCGCTGATCGACGTGCACTTGAATGCACGTGGATCCGTTGTGGTCGGTGAGGTGCTGGTGGAGCGTTTCGCGGGCGCTCTGGGGGCGATGTGACGGGACCTGACGCTCAGGGCTCAGGTCCAAGGCCTCATTGCGGCCGGGTGCCCCAGCGGTCGGTGAACGGCCACCAGACGAAGCAGTATTTTCCAACGACGTTGGTTGCTGGGAAATCACCCCAGGCCCTGGAGTCCAGGCTGTTGAGTGTGTTGTCGCCCATGACCATGTAGCGGCCTGGCGGGATCTGGTACTCCATGCGCTCGGTGCGGAAGAGCGGCGCAATGTTGGCTCCGCGATTCAGAGAAACCGCCACGGCGGCGTTCACGTGCCCGGAATATTCACTCTCGGCGGGCGGCCCTTTGAACCCGTAGACCTTTTCGAAATGCGGCGTCGAAGCGTCCAAGCGTTTGCCATCAATGGTGAGGTGTCGGTCGTCACCCAGGCGCAAGGTCTCGCCGCCCAACCCCACCAGGCGCTTGATGTAGAACTGGTCCTGGGCCAGGCCGTGGATGCCACGGGTTTCGAACACGATGATCTCGCCGCGCTTCGGTGCGCGGAAATTGTAGGACACGCGATCGACGAACAAGTGGTCCCCGGCGCTGTCGCGGAGGCGCAGGATGAAATCACCCTTCTTGAAGCGTTCGCCGACGGGCAAGGGTTGGTAGAGGCCTGTCTGGCCGACCACCCCACCCACGAATCCGCGCAGATCGCCACCGTGACCGTCCACAGGTGAGAACCAGACCCGGTGCTTCTTTTCGCGCACTCCGGAGGCGCCGCGATACTCCAGCACAACGTCCTGGAAACTGATGAGGGCCATTGAGCGCCGGGGTTCGACCCGCAGGATTCGGCCGTCCTCCTCAGCCACGATTTCATGGAAGAATTCCCCCCGGAAAACGGCGGAAGCCACTTTGCCGAAGAAGCCGGGTGTTTCGGCTTGGGGATTGGCCCGCAGGTCCTCGAAATGCACGCCATACAACGTGGGTTGCATGGAGCCGGTGGGAATTTTGAACGGTTGGAGAAAGAACGTACGAATGGCCATCGCCACGCCGATCGCCACCAGGAACACCTCGACATTTTCGCGGATCGAGGCATGGGCGTAGGGTCGCAACCATCGATTGGCGCAGGTCTCGAATTCACGAATACCCGCGGTCAGCGTCGTGCCGGAGGGTCGGGATCGCAGGAGGTCGTCGAAGGTACGGATTCCATCGTCGATGGCCCGCAGGGCCTGCGGAGCGAGTTCGTCTTTCTGGAAGCTTCGTATTTTCCAGATGTGTTTGCGCATCTCCAGCGCGTGGCGGAATTGCCGCGACAGGAACCAAGTCGGGAGCATCGCGGGGTGGCGCAAACACTGGCGGAAGCCCCCGGATGGCAGTGCATCGCTGCTGGCTGCCTCCATGGCGGCCGTGAGTTTCGTGGCGGTGGATTCCATGGTCGAGGGTTCCCCTCACTAAGCCTTCAGAACTTCAATGAACGCTTCCTGCGGGATGTTGACCGATCCGATCGATTTCATCCGCTTTTTGCCTTCCTTCTGCTTCTCCAAGAGCTTGCGCTTACGTGAGATGTCACCGCCGTAACACTTGGCGGTCACATCCTTGCGCAGGGCACTGATGCTTTCCCGAGCAACGATCTTGCCGCCAATGGCCGCCTGAATGGCCACCTGATACTGCTGACGCGGAATCACATCCTTCAGTTTGGTCGCCAGCGCGCGTCCCCTGCCCTCCGCCTTGGTTCGATGAACGATGCAGGAAAACGCGTCCACCGACTCGCCGTTGACCAGCATGTCGAGTTTCACCATGTCCGACACCTCGTAACCGGTGGTCTCGTAGTCCATGGAGCCGTACCCACGGGTGATCGACTTAATGCGGTCGTGGAAGTCGATCAGGATCTCGTTGAGCGGGGTCCGTGACGTGAGCATGACACGGCGGGTGTCCAGCGTCTCGGTGTGGTCGATGGCGCCGCGCTTTTCGGAGATCAGGTTCATGATGTCGCCGATGAATTCGTTCGGCGTGATCACGAAGGCCTTCACCATGGGTTCCTCGATGGCCTCGATGTAGGTCACCTCCGGCATGAAGGCAGGGTTGTCGACTTCCTTCACCTGCCCATCGGTCATCAGGACCCGGTACACCACGGAAGGATAGGTGGCGATGATGTCCATTTCGTACTCCCGGCGGAGGCGCTCCTGGACGATTTCCATGTGGAGCAGTCCGAGGAAGCCGCAGCGGAAGCCGAACCCCAGGGCCACCGAGGTCTCGGTCTGGAACACAAAGGCGGAGTCGTTCAACTGAAGCTTCTCGAGCGCCGTCTTGAGGTGCTCGAAGTCGGCCGGGTTGATCGGGTAAATCCCGCTGAACACCATCGGATGCACTTCCTGGAACCCGGGCAGCGCGGGTGAGGGATGGCGGGCATCGGTCAGCGTGTCCCCGATTTTGACATCCTTGGGGCTCTTGATGTTCGCCGTCATGTACCCGGTCTCGCCCACGGTCAGGGCGTCGCGGGTGTAGGGCTTGGGATTGAAGCTGCCGACCTCCTTGATTTCCACGTTGCGGCCGGAGTGCAGGAGCTTTAGGACCACGCCGGCGCGGAGTTCACCGTTGAACACGCGGACGTGGGTGACGACGCCCTTGAACGTGTCGTAATAGCTGTCGAAGACCAGGGTTTGAAGGGACGGGGCCCCGGTCGGCTTGGGCGGGGGGATGCGGGCGATGATTCCTTCCAGAATGTCATCAATGCCAATGCCTTGTTTGGCGCTGGCGAGGATGGCGGTGTCGCCGGGGATGGCGAGAATGTCCTCCAGCTGTTGCCGGGCCATTTCGACGTTGGCGTGCGGCAGGTCGATCTTGTTGATGACCGGGATGATGGTGAGGTTCTGCTTCATCGCCAGATGGACATTGGCGACGGTCTGAGCCTCAACTCCCTGGGCGGCGTCCACGATCAGCACGGCGCCCTCGCAGGCGCTGAGACTTCGAGAGACCTCGTAGGCGAAGTCCACGTGGCCGGGGGTGTCGATCAGGTTGAGTTCGTAGATTTCACCATTCTTGGCCGTGTAATACATCGTGACCGGATGGGCCTTGATGGTGATGCCTCGCTCCTTTTCGAGGTCCATCGCATCCAGCATCTGGTCATGCATGTCCCGCTGGGCAACGGTGCCTGTGCGCTGCAGCAACCGGTCGGAAAGCGTGGTCTTCCCGTGGTCGATGTGAGCGATGATCGAAAAATTCCGGATATGAGCTGTGTCCATTGACGCAAAAAAAGACGCCGGCACGCGTTAGACCGCGATTCGGCTGGCCCAGCCCCTTCCCGGAGCGGGGAGAGCTGAAGTTAATCACAACCCAACGCGAGCCAAGGTAAAACCCTCGTGGATTCAGGCGAGCAGCCGGACCTGGACCTCGACCAGGTCGTTCACCAAGTGCTTCCCCAGACTGCTAAAAAACCGCCCCGATC
>CAUJJW010000186.1 GCA_963205105.1 Verrucomicrobiota bacterium
CAATGCCCTGGATTGGACCGCCCACGCCGGCGGTCGAGTCCGCGTCATCGAGCCTGTCGGCGATCAACTCTTCGTTGCCGGCGATTTCCTGCGCATCGCCGATGTCGCCCGCAGCCGGGCTGCGATCCTCACCCTGACGAATGGTGCCCCGCAGCCCTGGAATCCGGGCTTCTCCGGCGCGGTCAACCGGCTGGGGCTGACCGACGATCAAGTGATCGCGGTGGGCGACTTCACCAGCGTTTCAGGCCCGGTCCACCTCGGTCTCGCTGCCTTCCGCAACGAAGGTTACGCGCGGCTCTCCGCCTCCCCCGGTCCCAATCGGACCCTCCGCCTGGAAGTGCACGCCAACAACGGGGAGAGCCTGGCCATTCAGGGTTCCACCAACTTCGTCGACTGGACCGCGCTCCAGACCAATCGGGTGGTCAATGGGGTGATCCGGCTCAACGACCCCATACCCGCCAACGGGGATCCTCGCAGATTCTACCGCACAGTCCGCTGACGGCGCCTGACTCCACCGACCGCTGGAACTTGCGTTGCGGCCGATTCCCGAGTCCCGGGGGACCGGTGGCGGGACGTGATGTGTCAAGGTTACCCGTGCTTGCTCCCTCGCGCTTTGCCCTGCGCCGAATCACGAGTACCGTGCGGCCGTGACGACACCGGAGATCCTCTGGTTCGCTGGAACACTGCTGGTCATGGCCATCGGCGTGTTCGGTTGCGTGTTCCCGGGTATTCCGGGGACACCGCTCATTTTTGCCGTGGCGGTCGGCCACCGACTGGCCGTGGGAGACTCCGGAGCTCAGACCTGGGTCCTGGTCACGCTCGGGGTGTTGACCGTGCTTTCGCTGGCCGCGGATTTCGCGGTCAGCATGTATGGAGCCAAGACCTTGGGAGCCAGCCGTCTCGGAATCATCGGCGCCGCCATGGGCGGCTTGGTCGGACTGTTCTTCGGCCCGTTCGGCATTCTGTTGGGCCCCTTTATCGGGGCTTTTTCCCTGGAATTCGCCGGCGGCCGTGCCTGGCGGGAATCCGCGAAGGCAGGAGTCGGAGCCACCATCGGATTGCTGGTCGGCGCGGTGGGCAAGGTGGCCTGCGCCGTCAGCATGTCGCTGCTTTTCGCCGCCAACATCCTTTGGCGTGTCCTGGCGTAACGCTCCCCACACCATCGACGTTCGATCCCATCCGTCCCAGTCAACCCAAGTTCATCCATGCCCCAAGGCCCCCACATCACCCTGAAAGTCGGCGATCCAGCCCCCGCCTTCGAAGCCCCAGCCAATGGCGGGGGAACGGTCTCGCTGAAACAGTTCCTCGGGAAGAAGGTGGTTCTCTACTTTTACCCGAAGGATGACACCCCGGGATGCACCACGGAGGCCTGCGGCTTCCGTGACACCCACGCCGCGTTCGCTGCCAGCAACGCCGTCGTGCTCGGGGTCAGCCCCGACCCCGCCAAGTCCCATGACAAATTCGTGGCCAAGTTCAAACTGCCGTTCACCCTGGTGTCGGACACCGATCATCGGATCGCCGAGGCCTACGGCGTCTGGGGGGAAAAGAAGTTCATGGGCCGCACCTACCAGGGGGTGCATCGCAGTTCGTTCCTCATCGGCATCGACGGCCGGATTCGGGCCATCTGGCCGTCGGTCAAGCCCGCCGAACACCCAGCCGAGGTGTTGGCCGCTCTCCGCGCCGATTGACAGCAGCCCTTGCCCGCTCCATTAACACCCCCTCCGAAGGGCTTCGTCCTGTTCGGGAAACCAACAATTCAGGGAATACTCAAATCACCATGCCTATCGCAGTCGGAACCCAGGCCCCGGACTTCACGCTCAAGTCCAAAACCTCCGGCAACCTCGTCGACGTCAAGCTCAGCGCGAATTTCGGCCAGAAGAACACCGTGTTGCTCTTCTTCCCTCTCGCGTTCACCAGCGTGTGCACGGCCGAGCTTTGCGACGTCACCCAGGGAATCAGCGCCTACCAGGGCCTGAATGCCGACGTCATCGGGATCAGTGTCGACAGCCCCTTCGCGCAGGAGGCCTGGGCCAAGAAGGAAAACATCGGCATCACGCTCGTGAGCGATCTCAACAAGGAAGCCACCCGCGCTTTCGGCGTCGAGTTCAAGGCCCTCGCCGGCATCGGTGACACCTCCGCCCGCGCCGCCTTCGTCATCGACAAGAAGGGCGTCGTCCAATACGCCGAGCAAACGCCCACGCCGAAGGACCTGCCCAATTTCTCCGCCATTAAGGAGATCCTCATCCGGCTGAAGTAGTCCCCAGGCATTTCCATGTTCCGATGGGCCGCGGCGGGGTTCCTCCC
Source organism: Verrucomicrobiota bacterium (assembly GCA_963205105.1). GTDB lineage: Bacteria > Verrucomicrobiota > Verrucomicrobiia > Limisphaerales > CAIMTB01 > CAIMTB01. The sequence goes on from CAUJJW010000186.1 coordinate 2,305, forward strand.
TGACCGCGGCCTTTATGTCGCCTACGAGGCCAGCACTTCCGGCTCCACCCGGTTCACCCAGCAGGCCGTGTCCCGGATCAACGACGTGGTCACTTCCCGGCAGAGCGCCACAAAGGTCTCCTCGGCCAGGTTCAGGGTGCGCGAACGCCACCGCACGATGCCCCATTGCCGCCTCAGCTTTCGCTTGCCCAAAGGCAGCGCCACCAGGGACCCCGCCTGAAGTTCCTCCCGCGCAATCCACGGCGCCAGAATGCTGATCCCCAGGTTCAGTTTCACCAGTTCCTTGATCGCCTCCATGCTGCCCAGTTCGATGAAGGTGTTCAGCACCAGCCGGTCCTGCCGGAAGTACTCATCCAGAAGTCGAAAGGTGTAGCTCGTCCGATCATAGAGCACGTGGTTCTGCAGCGGCACCTCCCGTCGGTTCACCGCCCCCGCCTCCGCCCACGGATGCCTCGGACTCATGAGGAAGACGAGCTCGTCCTCGAACACCGGATCGAAGACCAGCTTCTCCTCCGCCTTCGGCTCGAGCGTGAGCGCCAGATCCACCCGACCGTCGTTCACCAGGCTCAGCATCTGGGCCGTGTCCGCCGGCACAATCGTGATGGCGTAGTGCGCGAAGCTTTCCTTGAACTCGCGCAGCACCGTCGGAAGCACGTACGTGCAGGCCGTGGTGCTCGCCCCAATCCGCAAACGCCCACGCCCCCACTTGCCCAACCGCCCCAGCGCTTCCCGCGCCTGCGTCATCTCCCCCAGAATTTTTTCGGCCGATTGCAATAACTGCTCACCCGCCAGGGTCAGCGTCACTTTTTTGCCCACCCTGTCAAAAAGCCGGCAGCCCACATCCTCCTCCAGCGCACGCATGGAATGGCTGATGGCCGACTGGGACAGGAACAACTCCCGGCCTGCCGCCGTGAAACTGGCCGTGCGCGCCAGGGTTGCGAACGCCCGAAGCTGCCGACTGTCCAGCGGAGACCGCCTCCATGAATTCAGTTCATCATTCATCGCCAAAAGAAGCGTAGCATTCATTGAGCCAGAACCGCGGTCCTGGCACGTACCGGGCTAAGTCACGTTCAGCCACCGACCGTGGCTCTTTGTGAACCGAGCCGCCCCAACCACCCAAACCCAGCGCCGCGGATCGTCCACCGCCCTTCGCCTGGGCTACGTCCCCCTCCTGCATGCCGCCCCCTTGCTGGTGGCGCGGCACTTGGGGTTTTTTGCGGCTCGCGGTGTTTCGGTCCGGCTCTCCGCCGAAGTCGGCTGGGCCACCATCCGGGAAAAGATCATTTCCGGGGAACTCGACGCCGCCCAAGCCCTGTCCCCGATGCCCCTCGCCATGTCGCTCGGCCAGAACTCCGCCCGCTGCGACTGCCTGACCGCGCTGGTGATGACCGTTCATGGCGACACCATTGTGCTGTCGCGAAAGCTCTGGGAGTCCACCCAAGGCGACCCGAAAAGGCTCCTGGAGACGCGGGGGACCTCCCCCGAACCGCGCACCTTCGGCGTTGTGTTTCACCACTCGGCTCAGCATTTCCTGCTCCGCGAATGGCTTCATCAAGCGGGTCTCGTGCCAGACCGCGACTACCGGCTGGTGGTCGTACCACCCCAGCAGATGGTGGCGCACCTGAAGGCAGGGCATATCGACGGCTGCTGCCTGGGTGAGCCCTGGGGTTCCCTGGCGGTACGGACCGGCGTCGGGATCGTCGCCGCCCTCTCCGCGGAACTCGCCCCCGGGCACCCTGAAAAGGTGCTGCTCGTCCGTCGGTCGTTCGCCAATGAACGCCACGAGGAACATCGCGCCCTCGTCCTGGCCCTGCTCGATGCCTGCGCCTGGTGTGCTGCCCCCGACCACCGCGCCGAGCTGAGCGCCTTGCTCTCCCGCCGCGAAGCCCTCGGCCTGCCCATCGAGGTGCTTGATGCCGCCCTGGGCGGCCGGTTCGACCTGGGTGCCGGTCGCTCCATCCAGCGCCAGGACATCGTTCTCTTCCACGGACCCGGTATCAACGAACCCTCGATCGGCCGCGCCGCGTGGTTGGCCGCCCATTTTCAACCGGCACCTCCTCCGGCCCTCCTCCACCGAACCTACGACGCCGCCCTCTTTCGCAGCTTCACCCACAATCTGTTCACCGACTCCCCTGATGACGCCCATGATCCCAGCCCTGCCTCCCCCGAATCCGCCCATGACGCCTGAATGGAACCGACGGCGTTTCCTGCGTCGCACCGCCGCTGCCACCCTGCTCGCCGGCCTGCCTCGGGGTTGGACGGGTTCCGCCTTCGCCGACGACTCCCCGGAGCATCCCGACATGCGCTTCGGCATCATCGCGCTCACGGATTGTTCACCCATCGTGATCGCCCACGAGAAGGGCTTCTTCAAGAAGCACGGCATCCGGGCGACGGTGGCGAAGGGCGCCAACTGGGCGGCGATTCGTGATTCACTGGCCAACGGGGACAATCAGGCGACCCACATGCTCATCGGCATGCCGCTCGCCTCGACCATGGGGCTGATGGGTTCGCCCAAGAAGCCCATGATCATTCCCTGGCTGCTGAACCGAAACGGCCAGGCCATCACGCTCAAGGCGGAGTGGAAAGGCAAGGTGTCGAACGACCCCAAGGCTCTCAAACCCATGGTCGAACGGGCCAAATCCCTCGGCGAACCCCTCACCTTCGCCATGACCTTCCCACCCGGCACCCACGCCATGTGGATGCGCTACTACCTAGGCTCCGGCGGCATTCACCCCGACAAGGATGTCTCCCTCATCACCATCCCCCCGCCGCAAATGGTCGCCAACATGAAGGTCGGCAAGATGGACGGCTTCTGCGTCGGCGAACCCTGGAACGCCCGCGCCATCGCCGACAAAATCGGCTTCACCTCGGTCACCACTCAGGACATGTGGCTCGATCATCCGGAGAAGGTCTGCGCCTTTTCCGCCGAATTCGCCGAAAAGCATCCGCGCACCGTCCAAGCCGTGCTCAAGGGTTTGCACGAAGCGAGCGTCTGGCTCGACGACCTCTCCAACCGCCCCGAGCAATGCGAGATCGTGTCGCGCCCCACCTACATCAACACCACCAAGGAGACCCTTCTTCCCCGACTCCTGGGCACCCTCGACTATGGCGATGGTCGGACCCGCAAGGACGATCACCCGATGATCTTCAGCCAGCGGAACTGCAATTACCCGCAGGCCAAGTACGGAACCTGGTGGCTCTCGCAGTTCCGACGCTGGGGGATGGTCACCGGAGCCCCCGACTACGCCGGCGTGGTGAAGCAGGTGTTCCGCCCCGATCTGTACGAAAGCGCCATGAAGGAGATCGGCTTCGCCCACGCCGGCCCTGACGACAAGCCGGAGACCCTGTTCGACGGCAAGACCTTCGATCCCACAAAACCCGAGGATTACGCGAAGGGCTTCGAAGTCCACTCCCTCAAGGGCTAAACCATCATGAAACGCTTCCGACTCGATGCCCTGATCCTTCCGCTCATCGGCTTCGCGCTGGTGATTGCAGCTTGGTACGTGTCCAGCGCCACCTGGGCCAAGGAATTACCCAGCCCTTCCAAGACCTGGGAAGCGAGTCGGGATTACGTACTCAAGCCTTTCGAGAAACGGGGCGAGATGGATCAGGGGATCCTTCGCTTCACCTGGTACTCGCTCCAACTCGTCGCCAAGGGCTACTTCCTCGCCCTCGTCATCGGCACGCCCATTGGCTTCCTCCTGGGCCTGTCCGCCACCTTCACCCGCATCTTCGATCCCATCATCCAAATCCTGCGCCCCGTCTCACCCCTCGCCTGGCTCCCCCTCGGTCTCGTCCTGTTCATGGGCGCCGGCAAGTCCGCCTCCGAGCTGGGCGCGCTGTTCACCATCGCCATCTGCTCCATGTGGCCCACCGTGCTCAACACCGCCGTCGGTGTACGCGCCGTGCCCCAGGATTATCTGAACGTCGCCCGGGTGCTGAAGCTCTCCCGCACCAAGACCCTCTTCAAGGTGCTCATCCCCGCCACCCTTCCCTACATGTTCACCGGCTTCCGACTCAGCCTCGGCATCGCCTGGCTGGTGATCGTTGCCGCCGAAATGCTCACCGGTCGACCCGGCGTCGGCGGCTTCCTCTGGCAGGAATACAACGCGCTCGTCTACGAGCACATCATCCTTTGCATCCTCACCATCGGGTTCGTCGGGTTTGGCCTCGACCGCCTGATGAGCGTCATCGAAGGCCGGTTCAAAACCGGTTGAGCCCCCGCCCCACCCCCCGTCGCTGGCATGCGGATCCTGCCGCCCTTCGAGGTCCCGACTTCCACTCCAACTCACGCCCACTGCCCATGCCCTTCCTAGCCCTCCAAGGTGTCTCCAAAGGCTTCGGTCCACCCCAACGCCGGACCGACGTGCTTCGGGACGTCAACCTCAGCCTCGAGAAGGGCGAGTTCGTCGCCATCGTCGGTTTTTCCGGCTCGGGCAAAACCACCTTACTGAACCTGATCGCCGGCCTGACCCGCCCCGATTCCGGCGGAGTCACTTTGAACGACCTGGAGATCACCAGCCCCGGCCCCGATCGCGGCGTTGTCTTCCAGAATTATTCCCTGCTCCCCTGGCTCACCGTCACCGAAAACATCCGCCTCGCGGTCGATCAGGCGTTCCCCAACTGGTCCGCAGCACGCAAGGAACAACACGTCGAACAGCACATCCGCAAGGTCAACCTCCTCCCCGCCCGCGACCGCAAACCCGCGCAGCTCAGCGGCGGCATGCGCCAACGCGTGAGCCTCGCCCGGGCCCTCGCCATGGACCCGCAAATCCTTCTCCTGGATGAACCGCTTGGCGCCCTCGACGCCCTCACCCGGGCCACGCTCCAGGACGAAATCAGCCGCATCTGGCAGGAGAACCAGAAAACCGTCGTCCTCATCACCAATGACCCCGATGAGGGCATCTACCTCGCCGATCGTATCATCCCCCTCACCGCCGGCCCCAATGCCACGCTCGGTCCTTCCATTCGGGTCGCCATCCCGCGCCCCAGAGACCGACGCACCCTGAACCACGATCCCCAATTCAAAGCCATCCGCCGGCAGGTGTTCGATTTCATGCTCTCCTCCCGATCCGAAAACCGCGTCGCCATCACCCGAAAGCTCATCCTGCCCGACATCGAACCCGAGGACCTGGAGCAGGCGCGCTATCCCCAAGGCCGCCGCACCCCGCTGCGCCGTCACGAAATCAAACGCGAAACCGTGGAGATGCCATGAGCCATCAACTCGAAATCAGTGCCCTGTCCAAGACCTTCCCCACGCCACACGGGCCCCTCGTCGTCGTCCGGGATTTCAATCTCCACCTCGAGAAGGGCGAATTCGTCTGCCTCATCGGTCATTCCGGCTGCGGCAAATCCACCGTCCTCTCCATGGTCGCCGGTCTCTCCGAACCGGATGACAACGCCGGAGGCATCATCCTCGCCGGACGGGAACTCTCCGGCCCAGGCCCCGACCGTGGCGTGGTCTTCCAGTCGCCCTCCCTCCTCCCCTGGCTCACCGCCTTCGACAACGTCCTCCTCGGCGTCGATCAGGTGTTCTACACCGCGTCGGCGGGTGAACGTCGGCAAATCGCCGAATACTACCTCACCGTGGTCGGCCTCGGCGACGCCCTCCACAAACGCCCCACCGAACTCAGCCAGGGTATGCGCCAAAGGGTCGGCATCGCCCGCGCGTTCGCCCTGTCCCCCCGCATGCTCCTGCTCGACGAGCCGTTCGGCATGCTGGACTCCCTCACCCGCATGGAGCTGCAACAGGTGCTCGTCGATCTCTGGACCCGCAATCATCTCACCGCCCTCATGGTGACTCACGACGTCGATGAAGCCCTCTTCCTCGCCGATCGCATCGTCATGATGACCAATGGCCCCGAAGCCACCGTCGGCGACATCCTGAAAGTCCCGTTCCCGCGGCCCCGCGATCGAAAAGCGCTCCTCGAAGACCCCGAGTTTTACCGGCTTCGAGCTGAATTGATCGAATTCCTCGAGGTCCGGGCTTACACCCTTAAGGGTCAACAGCCCCCGGCTCCCAAACCACCCGTCCCGCCAAATTCCCCAGCCGCTTCGTCCTACACGCCTCCGCGTCAGGACCGCGCCGTCCTCCCCACCCAGGTCGAGACATTGGCCTGAGTCCAACCGCACCTCTCCCCGCCTCGTGCGCATGAGTTCCACCCTGAGACACGATGAGCCCAGCCCCGCGCACCGTCCGGCGGAAGGTTCGATCGGTCTCCATCGGGTGCCCGCCCCGCTCCCCGCGCCAGGAGGACGCCTGCCCGCGCCACCAGCCCCAACGCCCCATCTGCAAACTCTCGTCGACCAGTACCTGGCCGACCAACGGAAGGTCTCCGCCGTCGCTGAGGTCAGCCGTTGGCATGACC
>CAUJJW010000187.1 GCA_963205105.1 Verrucomicrobiota bacterium
GACGGAAGGCGGGATCCCGATCTGTTCCAGGGTCAGGAGCTTGGTCGGGATCTGCCGCAGAACCATCCCGAAATTTCCCTTCTCCTTGAACACGCTCACCCGGAAGCGCGCCATTTCGCCGAAGGCGAACCCGAAGTCGGCGCCTCCGCGTTCGCGCACGCTGCGGATTTGCTCCTCGGAAGTGATCGAGCGCATCAGCTCCTCGGTGTCCTCCGGTCGAAGGCCCGGGCCTTCGACACGGTGCAGAACACCGTGAACACGCAGCACCGGCGCCGTGCCCACGCGCAGGTGCAGGTCGGCGGCGTTCTCGGACACCACCAACTGCAAGAGATCGGACATCGAATAGGCCATGGCAATAAATCAGATCAGTCCTGGAGTCGCTTCAGGGATTCGTGCTCGTCGTTCGAAAACTGGAATGTTGGAACGGCATGCGGGTCAGTATTAATCCAGATCGCCGACCGTCGCTCGGATGACTTCATCGGGCGTCGTCATGCCCGCCAGCACCTTGCGGGCGCCGTCCTCGCGCAGGGTGCGCATGCCGATTTCCCGGGCGTGCGCGCGCAAAACCGAGGAGCTGACCTTCTCGTAGATCAGCTTCCGTCCTTCGTCATCGATGACGAAGATCTCGAAGATTCCCATACGACCCCGGCAGCCGGTCTTGTTGCAGTCGCCACATCCCCTGCCCTTGGTGATCCTGGCCCCGGCCAGGTCGCTCGGCGTGATGTTGAGCGATTTCAGCTCGGTTTCGGTCGGCGCATACGGCTGTCCGCATTTCTTGCAGATCTTGCGGACCAGACGTTGCGCCATGAGGGCGCGGGCGGAGGAGGCGACCAGGAACGGCTTGATGCCGATGTCAATGAGACGCGTCACGGCGCTAGGGGCGTCGTTGGTGTGAAGCGTCGAGAACACCAAGTGACCGGTCAGCGAGGCGTTGATCGCGATCGTCGCCGTTTCCACGTCACGAATTTCACCCAGCATGATGATGTTGGGTGCCTGGCGGAGCATGGACCGCAGGGCCTGGGAGAAGGTGAACCCGATGGTCTCGCTCACCTGGACCTGGTTGATGCCCGCCAGCTGGTATTCGACCGGGTCCTCGACCGTGATGATTTTGCGGTCGGGCCGGTTGATGTAATTGAGGCAGGAATACAGCGTCGTGGTCTTGCCGGAGCCGGTGGGCCCCGTGACCAGCAGAATGCCGTCCGGCAGACTGATCAGGCGTTCGAAGGTTTGCTGGTCGTCGGTCAGGAATCCCAGCTCACCGAGACCGAGTCGCAGACCTTCCTTGTCCAAAATACGCATGACGATGCTCTCGCCATGGTTGGTGGGCAGGCACGAGACACGAAGGTCGATGACCTTGCCGCCGACGTTACACTGAATACGTCCGTCCTGCGGAATCCGGCGTTCCGCGATGGACATGTTGGACATGATCTTCAGACGGCTGGTGACCGATGCCTGCAGCCGTTTGGGCGGCGACTTCTGCTCATGCAGCATGCCGTCGATGCGGTACCGGACCCGAAAACGCTTCTCCAGCGGCTCCAGGTGAATGTCGGAGGCCCGCATGCGGTAAGCCTCAATGATCATGCCGTTCACCAGCTTGATGATCGGCGCATCCGCTTCGACGGACGCCCCATCGCCCCCGTCCTCCATCTTCCCGAAGGTGGCGATCTCCACCTCGCCCTCGGTGATGTCCTGGATCATCTTGGACACCGAGTTGTCGGACCGGCCGTAATACCGGTTCACCGCCACTTCGATGTCGTCCGGGCTGGCCACCAGCACGGTCACGTTCCGGTTCAGCAGATGCTGAAGCGCATCGATCGTGTCCATGTCGGACGGATCGCTGAGCGCCACCGAAACGGAGTCCTCGGTCGCGTAGACCGGGATGGTGTTGTACTTCTTGGCGACATTCCGCGGGACCGCCGACAACACCTCGTCGGCGATGCGCATGTCCGCGAGATTGACGAATTCGGCGTTGAAGTGGGCCGCCTTGGCTTGGGCGACCTGTCCGCGCGTCAGCGCCTTCTCAGTCACCAAAAGGTCGACCACCCCCTCTCCGGTCTCGTCGGCCTTGGGTTGTACGGCATTCACCTGGTCACGGGAGAGAAATCCCATGTCCACCAGGAGATCGATCAGGTAGTCGTCGCTCGCTGCCACGGCTTAAAAACTGGATGCTGGATACCCGGGTTCCATCGGCTGTCGAGGCGCGATGGTAGGTGCCAGGGGGGTCAAGTCAACGTCGCGTACAAATGTACGCCAATTCCTTGTCGTCTTCGGACATCTCCTTCCAACCTCAATCCAGGCGCTGTCGCCCCGATTTCCCGCGGTCAACGCGCTTCCCCGATGCGGCTCCCACGCAATCGCCGGACCCGTCATACCGCCAGAATCCCCCTCAAAAACCTCAGGTTTTCGATATAACTGGGCTTCATCTCAGCTCCAGGCGGCACCGCACCTTCGATGTGAACCCAGCCCCGGTAACCGATGGCATCCAGGCATTCCCGCACCTTTTTGAAATCCACCCGCCCTTTTCCCAGCAACGCCCCGTTTTCCTTCATGTGCAGTTCGCAAATCACTCCCTTCGCCCCCAGCCACCGCATTTCCCGATAGATGTCGTAACCCATCGATTCCGCATTCGCCACGTCGTAGTACACCTGCACCGCCTTGGAACCGACCCGATCCAGGATCTGCATGTGAGCCTCGGCGCTCAACCAACTTTCAATCCCTAGGATCACCCCGGCCTTCTCCGCGGCAGGCGCGATCTCTTTCAAGCGCCGCACGGTCTCGTCCACCCCTTTGGCATCGCCGCGGAGGTCTCCTTGGCTAAAAAACGCCAGCAAAACCACCTTCAATTCCATGGCGCGAAGCACCTCAAGGCTGTCCCGAACCCAGCCAATGCTCCGGGGATCGGCCTTAAACGGCACGTTGTTGAGTTCCCCGATCGCCAACGACGCCACCTGAACCCCGGTCCGCCGGCTCTCGTCCTTGTACTTCGCCTGCACTTCCGCCCGACGCAGGTGCATCTCGTTGGCTTCCGTTCCCAGGCTCACTTGAACCCCGTCCAAACCGATGTCCCGAGCCACCGATAGCGCCGCCGGGTCGCCCAGTTGGCCTATGGACCAGTCGCAGGCCCCGATGTGGAAGCCCCGATCCCCTGGCGCCGCCCAAAGCGGGCTCATCCTCGCGAACGCCAACCCCAAGCCCGTCCGAGTCAGGAAGTCCCGCCGGACCATAGAACCCGTCTGAATTCCATCCGAGCACATGCCTGGAGTCCCCCAGAAGCGCGCCCGCGCGGCAAGTCTTCAGGGACACCGCAAGGTCCGCCCCCGGGAAATCCCCCATTGCCGATCCCGCGGACTGTACGCACTTTGGCAGCGTGAAATCCCTGCCCCTCACCGCCCTGCTCTGCTGCCTGGCCGCATCGCTCCCGGCCGCTGAGACGCAGCACCCCACCCTGCCGTTGGGCGCTCCAGCCCCGGATTTCCAATTGCCCGGTGTCGATGGTCAGACCTGGACGCTCGCCAGTTTCAAGGACTCGCCCATTCTTGCGGTGGTCTTCACCTGCAACCATTGCCCCACCGCCCAGGCCTACGAAGAACGCCTCAAGAGCCTGACCGCAGATTACCGCGCCCGAGGGGTCGCCGTTGTCGCCATCAACCCCAACAGCCCGGAAGGGGTGCGCCTTGATGAACTTGGCTACACCGACCTCGACGACACGCTTGAGTCCATGAAACTGCGCGCCACCGAGCGCTCGTTCAATTTCCCGTACCTGGACGATGGCCCCGGGCAGGTCGCCGCGCGCGCCTACGGTCCTATCGCCACCCCGCATTTGTTCGTTTTTGATCAGGAACGGAAACTTCGATACCAGGGACGCATCGATGACGCCGAGCGCGAAGACCTGGTGAAACGCCAGGATGCCCGCCTGGTGTTCGACGCCCTTCTGGCCGGGCAAGCCCCGCCCGTCCCCCAAACCAAAGTCTTCGGCTGTTCGACCAAATGGGCCGACAAGACCGACGGCAATCGCAAATGGCTCGCCAAGATCCAGGCCGAACCGGTCGATCTCCTTCCCGCCGACGGCCCCGCCCTGGCCAGCCTCCGTGCGGACCCCGGCAACAAGGTCCGCCTGGTTCATGCCTGGGCCACTTGGTGCGGGCCGTGCGTGACGGAGTTCGATGACTTGCTCGAAACGAACCTCCAGTTTCGCCATCGCGATTTTGAAATGGTGACGGTGGCCGCCCAGTTCCCCGACGAACGGGACAAGGTGCTCGCGTTTCTCAAGAAGCATCACGCCTCCACCCGAAACCTGCTGTTCGGTGAAACGGACAAATACAAGATGATCGACGCCCTGGATCCCGAGTGGAACGGCGCATTGCCGCACACCCTGCTCGTGGGCCCTGGGGGGAAGGTGCTCTACCGGCACACCGGCGCTCTGGACCTGCTCGAACTGCGCCGCAAGATCGTCCCAGCCCTCACTGGGATCACTCCCTGGGGCGGCTAGCCCGGGCTGGAATTTCTCACGGGACACCCCAAGCATCCGCCGCACCCGGATGCCCGGGACTCCCGATGATCACGTACGATCCCAAGAATTGGATCCGCATCCTGCTCGATTTTCCGCGAAGCCCGGTCTTCCGGACCCTGGGTTTGGACGTGGTGGGGGCCGGGGTCTATGCGGCCCTGGTGGTCTGGGTGGAGACCGATCTGATCCGGGTCGCAGTTCCGCTGGGACCGGCCTTCCTGTCCATTCTCGGCATCATTCTCGGCCTCCTGCTCGTGTTCCGCACCAACACCGCCTATGACCGATGGTGGGAAGGGCGACGGCTTTGGGGGCAATTGGTGAATCTTTCGCGCGGATTGGCCCGGCAACTGAGCGCCCGCCTGGGGGCCGAGCCTGGCGTCATGGAACGGCGCCAGCGCTACGCCGAACTCCTGAGCCGATTTCCCGCGGTGTTCGCCGCCCACCTTCGTCTTCCACGGGGATCGCCGGGCCCGCATGTTCCCAACGCCGTCCTCTCCGCACTCCATCACGAACTGCGCTCCGACTGCGTCAGTGGCCGGTTGACCCCCGAATGCAGCATCGCCATCGCGCCGTTGTTGCAGGGCTTCGACGACGTCCTGGGCGGGTGTGAACGTATTCGCAACACGCCGATCCCTTTCAGCTACTCCTCGTACATCAAACAATTCGTCATGCTCTACGCGCTGGTGATGCCCTTTGGGCTCGTGCGCGAATTCGGATACGGCACGGTGATTGCCTGCATGTTCACCTTCTTTGCCACCATGGGCCTGGAACTCCTGGCGACCGAGATTGAGGAACCTTTTGGAACGGACATCAACGACCTCCCGCTCGACACCCTGACCGGCATTATTGCCCGGGATGCAGGCCTGATCCTGGCGCATCCTTCCGACGGTATCGTCCCCGCCCCTGAGCCCAAGCGCACGGCCTGATTGGCGCGGTGAACTTCGCGGCCAAGATTCGGAATACAAAATCCGCCCCGGTCGGTGTCTTATCCATGGAAGTGTCCTTGCACCCTGACAACCTCGCCGACCCCGACTGGGCGGCGCGCCTTTATGATGAGCGCGCGGCGGAGCTGGTCCTGTACGGCCGGGCGCTGGGGCTGGGCCATGCGGAATCGGAGGACCTGGTTCACGACGCGTTCCGGGCCTTGATGGACCTTGCCGAACCACCGCGGCAACCGGCGCACTACCTGGTGAGGACCTTCCGCAACCGGGCGATGAACCACCGGCGGGGACTCTTCCGGCGGGTCTTCCGTGAACTGGAATCGGCGCGTTGGTTCGAACGGGAATCCGTGGAAACACCCGCCGAGCAGGCTGCCATCAAAGCGCTTGCTCAACTTCCTGCGGATCAACGGGAAGTGATTGTCCTGAAGGTCTGGCATGCCATGACCTTCGAGGCGATTGGCGAGCTTCTCGACGTCTCCCCAAACACCGCCGCCGGCCGGTACCGCTACGGACTGCAAAAACTTCGCTCGCGACTGATGGAGGAATCCCATGAAACCACTGACGAACCTGGAAGCGACCCTGCGTGGCTTCGTGCCCCGAAGACCGTCCCGGAAGCTTAGGAACCGCCTGTTTCCGGTCACCCCAGCGCCGCGCCTTGTCACCAACCCACGCCGCATCGGGTCGCTGGGCCTCTGGGCTGCGCCGCTCACCGCCACCGCCATGCTCATTCTCAGCGTGGCCACCGCCTGGCCGCCTCATTCCACTGTCGCCGGCAGCCTTTCCCTCGCCACGTTGCCGTCGAGTTGGGCGGCCCACCTCACCCCCCAGATCGAACAGAACGCGCCGCCCCGGCCGAGTTTTCGTTCGACAACCCCGGGCGGCATGACGTCAAGCTTCGGATCTTTGCTGCTTCGGCAGACCAACGTTTTCGCACGATAAGGTATGTCCAATCCCAAGCCCGACGCGAAGGCCAAGGCCGTCCCCGCGCAGCCCGGCCACCTCCGCAGACCCAGCCCTGCGGCCGCACCCAACCGGTACGATCCGCCAACCGCCCCGCTGGCGCCCATGCCCCTGTTCCGCCGGCATGACTGGATGGCAGCCCTGCTCACCACCCTGCTGACTCTTGCGGGGTATCTCTGGACCATCGCGCCCGACGTCACTCTGGAAGACTCCGGCGAACTCGCCGTCGCCTCTTATTACGCGGGCGTGCCCCATCCTCCCGGGTACCCCGTTTGGACCCTCTACACCTGGCTGTTCACGGTCCTGCTGCCCTTCTCCAATATCGCCTGGCGTGTCGCGGTGTCCTCGGCGGTCGCTGCCGCCCTTTCCTCAGGCATTCTCGCCCTCATGGTCTCCAGGGTCAGCAGCTTCCTGGTCGGGTCGATTGACACCGGGAAAACCATCCAGGAATCGATGCACCGGGCCATCTGCGTCGTGTCCGCCGTCGCCAGCGGATTGTTGATCAGCTTCAACGGCTTCATGTGGAGTCAGGCCGTCATCGTCGAGGTCTACACCCTCAGCGTTCTCTCGCTGGTTCTCACCTTCGTCTTCCTCCTGCACTACACCTACGCCCCCAACCAGAAACGGTACTTGTACTGGGCGGCGTTCATGTTCGGCATCGCCTTCACCAACCACCAAACCCTCATCGTCGCCGCCATGGGCATCGAGGTGCTCATCACCATGGTGAACCGACGCCTCGGTCGTGATGCCTTCCTCGCCAACTCCGTCATCTACCTGGCCGGCATCGTCCTGATGCAGACCGGCGGCCTCGAGAGTTTGCGCACCAGCCCGGCTCTCACCCTCATCTTCCACATCGTCGGCATCGGCTCGATTGCCGCGTGCGCCTGGCTCGCCCTCAAGACCGAAGGACTCGGCACCGAGGTCATTCCCGCCCTGATTTGCCTCGGCATGTTCGCCATCGGCGCCGCCCTGTACTTCTACATGCCGATCACCTCGGTCACCAATCCGCCCCTCAACTGGGGTTACCCCCGCACCTGGGACGGGTTTGTCCACGCCTTCACCCGGGGGCAGTATGAAAAGACCAATCCCTCCATGGAGGCAGGACGCATCTTCGACCAGTTCCTCATGCTCTTCGAAGGCGCCGTGGAGGAATTCAACCTGATCTATCTCCTGATCGCCCTGGTCCCCTTCCTGTTCTGGCCCCGCCTGCGGAACATCGAAAAGGGCTGGCTGATCGGACTGTGCGCCATCTACGTCTGTCTCGCCTTCCTCCTGCTCTGGCTGCTCAATCCCAATCCCGACCGCCAAAGCCGTGAGTTGACCAAGGTCTTCTTCACCGCCTCCCACGTCATCATCGCCATGGGATTCGGCTACGGCACCGCCCTGATTGCGGCTGTCGTCGCCGTGGAGTACCTCCAGGTCCGGAAGTGGCTCATGATCGCCTCCGCCGTTGCCGGCGGTATCGCCCTCTTCGTGGTCGCCGTCACTTTTGGCTGGGTCGAACTCTTCCCGCCGGAACAGCCGTCCTATTTCTTCGGCATCGAAGCCACCCGCGATTTTGTTGCCCGCTTCGCCAGCCTACTCGCCCTCGGCTTCTCGCTGGCCGCCGTCGCCCTCCTGGCGCTGCGCCCCACCACACCGAATCTCAAGGCCTTGCTCGTCATCTTCGCCCTGCTCCCCCTCAAGACCGTTCTCACCCACTGGTCCGACAACGAACAACGCGGGCACCTGTTCGGCTACTGGTTCGGTCATGACATGTTCACCCCGCCCTTCCAGGGCAAGGACGGCAAGCCGCTCTACCCCGAAATGACCCGCAACGCGGTGCTCTTCGGGGGCACCGACCCCGGGCGCTTCAACCCGACCTACATGATCTTCTGCGAGAGCTTCATCCCAGCCCGATGCAAGCCCAACGACCCCAAGTTCGACCGGCGTGACGTCAATCTCATCACCCAGAACGCCCTCGCCGACGGCACCTACCTCAACTACATCCGCGCCCACTACAACCGAAGCGCCCAGATCCAGTACGACACCCCGTTCTTCCAGGAAATGCTCCGCAGTCAGAAGGAACGGGAAAAGGCGCTCTACACCAACGGACTCGCCAAAGCCGTCGCCCCGCTCGACCGGATGCTCCTCGGCTTCGGCAATGCCGTGGAAAAGCAACGCCGCGCCGGCACGTCCTGGTTCGAAGCCGATCATTTTTCCGACCTGGCCGCGCTGCTCGAAAAGCTGAAGCCAGGCCCCAATCAGGACGCGTTCTCCAAGCATCTGTTCGAACAACTCGAGCCCGGAACGCGCGAGAGGTTGACCGCAGGAACCGCCGACCGACGTACCGCCAAGGCCCTCTCCAAGGACCTGAACCGGCTGCTCGACCAGGAATTTGAAGCCCGCCTGAAACTCCAGGAGGAATTGGACACCCTCCGAGCCACCGTGGCGGATCCCGCCGCCCGCGAAGCCAAGCTCACGGAGCGCCGCAACGTCTATCAGACCGCCTCGAACTACCTGTTCCGGGCCGATCTCGTCAAACGTCTGCCACTCTCGACCGAAGTCGCTCACCTCGTCCGCCAGGACGTACCCACCGCGTCGCGCATCCGCACCGGCCGCCGGATCCTGGAAGACGCCTACCCGGGGCTCATCACCCGCAGCCTGGGCGGTGTCTACCCGGAGATCGAGATCCTCACCCCGACCCCTGAGGAATCCGCCCGTTGCTACAACGAGTACATGCAGGACGCCTTCCAGCGGAAGCAGGCCGGCCAACTCAAGCAAGGCGAAGATGTGCGCGAAGAAGGCGGCCGCGTCACCGTGAACGGCCAGACGGCCGTGATGGCCATCAACGCGCTCCTGTGCCGCGTCATCTTCGACAACAACCCGGACCACGAGTTCTTCATCGAGGAAAGTTTCCCCCTCGACTGGATGTACCCCTACCTCACGCCGTACGGGATCATCATGAAGCTGAACCGGAAACCTCTCGAAACGCTCGACGAGGACACCCTCCAGCGGGATCACGAGTTCTGGACCCAGTATTCCGAGCGGCTTATCGGCAACTGGATCACCGACACCACCACCGTGAAGGAGATCTGCGATTTCGTGGACAAGGCCTACATCCAACGCGACCTGCGCGGGTTCAAGGGCGACCGCAAATTCATGCGCGACGACAACGCCCAGAAGGCCTTCTCCAAACTCCGGAGCAGCATCGGCGGCGTCTACTACCACCGGGTCAACAACGCCAAATCCAGTACCGAACAGCAGCGCATGATCCGCGAGGCCGAGTTCGCCTTCCGCCAGGCCTTCGCCTTCTGTCCCTACAGCCCCGAAGCCGTCTTCCGCTACGCCCAACTCCTCGCCCAGATCGGCCGCTTCGATGATGCCCTGCTGGTCGCCACCACCGCGCTCCGGCTCGACCCCTTCAACAGCTCCGTGGTCTCCCTGGTGGAACAGCTGAAGATCATGAAGAAGAGCGCCCCGCAGTACGCCGCGGCCCGCCAGCAGTTCGAGAAACAGGAGGCCGAATACCGTGCCAACCCGGACAACCTGGCCAATGCCATGTCGCTCGCCCAGGGCTACCTCGACAATCAGATGGTCTCCCAGGCCACCCAGGTCTTCTCCAAGGTCATCGCCACCATTGAACCCAGCTGGCAAATCGCCCCCACCAACCCGGTCACCGGGGCCTATCTCGCCGCCGCTTACATGCAGGTGCGCCAACCCATCCGCGCCAAAATGGTGCTGGATAAGTTGATCGAACTCCCCGATGTCGAGACGGGCACCCTGCTCGTCGCCGCCCAAACCTACGCCCAACTGAGCGATGGCAACCGACTCGAAGCCACCCTCGCGCGTCTCGTTCAACGTGCGCCCGACAGCCCCGAGGCCTGGTACGATTACGCTGGGGTGCTCGCCACTCTGAACAAACCCGCGGAAGCCATCAAAGCGCTCACCAAGGCGCTTCAGATCAGTGACGCTCGCAAGGCCCAGGATCCCAAGGCCAAGGATCTACGCTCCATCCTGCCCGGCGACAGTCGCATGAATCTGCTCCGAAATCTGCCCGAGTGGCGAAGCCTCAATCTCTGAGCCGGAAGTATGCAGTCGGGAGGGAAGTGATGGCGCAGCAGATTCTTGGGCAAGACGAGGAGTGAGCGAGGCGCGCATCGGAACGGAGATGCGTAACGAGCAAACGACGAAGCTCTTGCCCAAGAAGATCAAGCCAGCACGACCGATCTGACTTCATGGTTCCGGCTGAGCCGGCATCAGTCGGAAAGTCCCGCCGGCCAGTTGTCCTCGGGCTCGTACCCGAGCTTCTCCTTCGCTGCGGTCATGTCGAAGGGCTTCGAATGGATGGGCCGGCTTGCCGCATTCACCACCAAGTGGCGTACGCTCTCCGGAGCCTCCACCGCGCAGGCGAAGAACCGTCCCGCATCCCGCGGACTGAAGTAGACATCCTGCGCCCACGGATCGGACGCCATCGCGTCCAGATGGTCTCGCCCGCGCGGGCACCAACCCAACCGCGCCACGATCACGCTGATCCCGTGAGTCTCCGCAAAGCCGCGACCAATCGATTCCATGAACATTTTCGCGGCGGCATACCAGTAGCGCGGGCTCGGCGGGTCCTCGGGGCGCACCGGAATCGCACCGGCACGTTGCTGCCACCAATTCACCTGGCCGCTGCTCGCCAGAACGATCCGCCGAATCCCCGCCAACCGGGCACTCTCCAGCACGTGGTAGACCCCGACAATGTTGTTGGGCAGAAGTTCGGTCAGGAAGTCGGCATCATCCGGAGTCGCCGCCAGGTGCACCATCGCGTCCATCCCTTGCGTGGCTCGATCGACCAACGGCCTGTCAGTGATCGACCCCACCAGCGCATCCTCCAGCCCAGGGGTCGGAATCAGGTCCAGTCCGCGCACGGAATGGTTGCGCCGCCGAAGTTCGGCCACCACCGCCTGGCCAATCCGGCCCGCTGAACCTGTGACAAGAACCTGGGACATGCCGGGGATGCTTCGACACTCGGGTTCGGCCAATCAACCGGGAAACTTTCCCATGGATCCAGCCCACCGCCTGGGCTGACCGTTCCCCATGCCCCCGTTCGGACTTGGCCTCAACGCCTCCACACTGCGCGGCACCCCGGTGCTCCAACAGATCGCCGCCGCTTCCCAGGCCGGTTTTCAGGCGCTCGAACTTTGGTTCACCGATACCGATGCCCACCTCGCCGCAGGCGGGTCGCTCCAGGAGATTCGCCGCGCCCTTGACGATGCCGGACTGTCCGTGCCCACGTTGATCTACCTCGGCAACTGGTTTGACGCCTCCGAACCGCTGTGGCCCGCCGTCAAGGAACGTTGCACCCAACGCCTCGCCCAGGCCGCGGCCCTCGGTGCACCCCATGCCATCGCCGCCCCGCCTCCCGGCAACGCCAACCTGAGCCTGGGTGCCCAGCGTTACCACGACCTGCTCGAGATCGGGCGACGCGAAGGAGCCCTGCCTTCGTTCGAGTTCCTCGGCTTCGTCGACTCCTTCTGCACCCTCGAATCGGCCCTCCAGGTGCTCGAGGCCGCCGATCATCCGTTGGGAACGACGGTGCTCGATCCGTTCCACGTGTTTCGGGGCGGAGGCTCCATCGAAAGCATCGCACTCCTCCAGGCACCTCAAATCGCCGTATCCCATTTCAACGACGCCCCCGCATCCCCCGCGCGCACCCGGCAGAACGATGGGCACCGGGTCTGGCCAGGCCTCGGCCATCTGGATTTGCGGCGTTACCTCACGCTTCTGGAACAAACCGGTTACCGCGGCGTCCTCTCCCTGGAACTCTTTCGCGAAGACCTTTGGAGCAGGGACCCCTTCGATGTTGCTCGTGAAGGCATGAGCCATCTTCGACTTCTCCTCGATTGACGCCCTAAGGCCCACCCGCACACTACCCAGACCTCCCAAGTCCCACCCAACCCACCCCTAATGTCCTCCGCGCCCCTCGTCCAACTCGCCCTGGATTTCCCCACCATCGAGGAAGCACTCGCCGCCGCAGAAATCGGCGTGCGCGCCGGCGTCGACATCCTGGAAGCAGGCACGCCTCTGATCGTCGCCCAAGGCGCAGCCGCCATCGGCCGCCTCGCCCAGGCTTTTCCCAACCTGCCCATCCTCGCCGATTACAAGACGATGGATTCAGGCTTCAAGAACGTCCTGATCACTCAGAAGCAGGGCGCCCATTACATGACAGTTTGCGCCAATGCGGCCGACGAAACCGTCAAATCCGCCATCGCCGAAGGCAAGAGAACCGGAATCCAGGTCGTCGCCGACACCATCGGCGTGAAAGACCAAGTCGCCCGAGCCGCCCTGTGCGTCGAGTGGGGCGTCGACATGATCTACCTGCACTTCGCCGCCGACCAACGCCGGGCCCATCCCACCGGCGATGCGGTGGCATGGGTCGGGCCGGTCTGTCAGGCGGTGGGGTCGGTGCCCGTGGGGATCGGTTGTTTTGGGGTCGATGACGCCGTTCGCGGCGTTCGAGCCGGCGCGTCGCTGGTCGCGATCGGCCATCCGATCTTTGCCGAGCCGGACTATGCAGGCGCGCTGGCCCGGTTCGTGGAAGCCGTCAAATCCGCCCGATGAAAGCCAGCCAACCCGCAGTCGTGACGTTCGCCGCCAACCCGGGCAGCGTCGAAATCCGGGAAGTCCCCATCCCGGAAATTGGGGAGGAGGATGTCCTGCTCCAAGTCGAGGCCGTTGGGGTCTGCGGCAGCGACCTCCACATGTGGACCGGCCAGCACGGGTGGAAGGTCGAATACCCCTGCATTCTCGGCCATGAGTTCGCGGGTCGTATCGCCCGCCGCGGATCCAAAGTCCCACCCCAATGGCGCGAAGGCGATCGCGTGGTGAGCGAAACCCACGCCATCATCGATCCGGAGGGGCCGCTCACCCGCCGCGGCCTGTACAATCTCGACCCCGGTCGCCGCGGCTACGGCGCCGCTGTCGATGGCGCCATGACCCGGTTCGTCCGTGTCCCCGCCCGCATCCTGCACGCAGTGCCCGATGCTCTTCCCATCGTCCACGCCGCCCTCAGCGAGCCCTGCTGCGTCGCCTACAACGCCACCGCCGTGAATTCGCGCATTTTGCCCGGTGATCGCGTGCTGGTTCTTGGTCCCGGACCGATCGGCGTCCTCTGCGCCGCCATCGCCCGTCTCTGCGGTGCGGAAGTCGCCCTCGCCGGACTGGAGCGCGACCGGGCCCGCCTCGAAAAGGCCCGAGCCTACGGTTGCGAGGTTCTGACCGCGGATCCGCTCTCCTGGTGCCGGCAGGGCGATGGACTTGGCGTCGATGGCGTCATTGATGCCACCGGCGTTTCCGCCGCGCTCGCCACCGCCTTGGACGCCGTCCGCCCGGCCGGCTGGATCACCAAGGTCGGCTGGGGACCGCAACCCGTCGGATTCTCCCTCGATCCCCTGGTCCAGAAAAACGTCCGCCTCCAGGGCAGCTTCAGTCACAACTGGCCCATCTGGGAACGCATCGTCGCCCTGCTCGCCTCCGGACGTCTGGACGTCCGGCCGATCGTGGGCGGCGAATGGCCCCTCGCTCAGTGGCACGACGCCTTCGAAACCATGCACCAGGGAACCATCATCAAATCCGTCCTCCGCCCGCTCGAATGAACGCCACCTGCATCCTCCCAGCCGCGTCCGTCCTCGCCGAAGGCCCCGTCTGGCATCAGGACCACCTTTGGTGGGTGGACATCGAACGCGGCGAAATCCATGCCCTGAATCCCCTCACCACCGCCGATCGCGTGTGGAAGTTCCCCCACAAAATCGGCTTCGCCATCCCCAGTGTTCGAGGGGATTTCATCATCGGAACCGAACAGGGGCTTTCCCGATTCTCGCCGGAAACCGGCACCTTAACCCCCCTCTCTCATCCGGAACGCACCACGCCAGGCAACCGGTTCAATGATGCCAAATGCGATCCTTCCGGGCGCTTATGGGCCGGAACCATGGCCCTCGATGAATCGCCCGCCCGCGGTTCGCTCTACCGCATCGACCACGACCTGCGCGTGGTCCGCGCCGTGCCCAAAGTCAGCATCTCCAACGGCCTCGCTTGGTCGAACGACGGACGCACCCTGTACTACATCGATTCCCCCACACGACGGGTCGATGCCTTCGATTTTGAACCGACCTCCGGGGAAGTGAGCGGTCGCCGCACCATCGTCGAGATCAGCAACGGGTTCCCGGACGGCATGTGTGTGGACCATCTGGGCAACCTTTGGATCGCCATCTGGGGCGGCTGGAGCGTGGCCTGCCACGAACCCCGCCGGGGCAAGTGCATCGCGAAGATCTCGGTCCCCGTCGAAGACGTCACCTCGTGCTGCTTCGGCCCCCGCAACACGCTGTTCATCACCACCGCCAGCCGGGATGTGGACGATTCCACCCGCGCCCAGCAACCCCTGGCCGGCGGTATCTTCAGCGTGCAACTCGAAGTGTCCGGCCCCGTTCCCCCGTGTTTTGCTGGCTGAAGTTCCCCTCCCTTCCCCTCCCCGTTCAATGCCCAACTCGCGCTCGACGCCGCGATGACAACCGTTGCAATGACCCTGACTGCAGGTTCTGGAAAAGCGGCACTCAGTGACGAAACGCTTCGCTCCAGTCCCACGGGTGAACCTCGATGCTGAAATCTCCCGGCCCCACCACGGCCAGTGCCGCGGACATTTCGTCACCCAACGTTAACGGAAACAGCCGAACCGACCGCTGGCCTTGGGTTCTTCCGGAAAGCTCCACGGAAACCCCTGCTCCCAGTGGCCCCACCGGCACCTCGTAGGTGTCCAAATCGATTTGTAACCCGGCCCCGTCGGCTTTCACACACGCTTCCTTTCGGGTCCAACAATCGAAGAAAACCCTGGCCCTTTCCCGCTCCGAAAGACGCTCCAAAGCGCTTCGTTCAGTATCCGCAAACAAATGGCGCACCTCCCACAAGCTGCCCTCCACCATCCGGTACACCTCGATGTCGACGCCCAATGGTGCCTGAGCCGAAACCGCCACCACTGCATGCTCCTCGGAATGGCTGGCACTGAAATGGAGAGGCTCTTCCGATGGCTGATCCACCTCCGGTTTGCCGCTCCCCACCTCGCGGAAAGGAACCGCCTCGGGCGGAACCTGGAGCAGTGAACCGAGGATTCGGCGGCGCGCCGCCCGACGTGCCACGAACCTCCGCCGATGATGCTCGAAGTGGTAGCGCCCCGCCCTCTCACGCTCGGAATCGTCCAGCCAGCGCTCCCCGGCTTCCAGCACGTCGGCCGAGACATCGAGAGGGATGGACCAACAGACAATCCTCCCATCCCTGAGAGGATGTGCTCCGACCGCCTCCAACAGACGCGACATGTCGCGGGGAAGATTGCCGGCCGTGAAGAGCATCGCAAGACTCACTTTGCTCCCTTGGCCCGGGAACTCCCTCCGCCCACCCGGATGTGCACGAGGTGCTGCAATTCGCCACCGTTCCCACGACGCGATCCTTCGATTTTCTTATAATGGGATGGCTAATCGTGCCCATTAACAGATGGCAAATGTTCAAAAAAATGGAATCCCGACTTGCTCCGCGGATCAGCCCTTCTTAAACAAGTGCCCCGGCGAATCTGTGATCTTCAGCTCGCCCGCCCCCGAGTCCGCGAACACCGTAAAACGTGCGACTTTGGAGCGGGCGTTGCGTTGACAGGATTTTTGCTTTGCTGGTGAAATGCCGCGCCCAAGGCACGGCGACGTCCCATGTCCGACATATTTCCCAGGTGGACCAATAAATTGCCCGGTCAGATCATCGCCGGCGCGATCCTCACCGGTACTGCGGTCTCGGCCGCGGTCTGGTACTACTTCACCCCCAAGTACACCCGGGTCGGCTACCAACCGGTCCAACCGGTGGGCTTTTCCCATGCCATTCACGTGGACCAGGTCGGCCTCGATTGCCGGTACTGTCACAATGGCGTGGAAAAGTCATGGTACTCCAATGTTCCGTCGGCCTCGACGTGCATGAACTGCCATAACGCCGTTCTGAGTACCGACCCGAAGCTGGAGCTGGTGCGTAATAGCTACGCCACCGGTGAACCCATCCCGTGGGTCCAGGTCCACAAGACGCCCGATTACGTCTACTTCAATCATTCGGTCCACGTGAACCGCGGCGTCAGTTGCGTTCACTGCCACGGCAACGTCAACAAGATGGACGAGGTCCAGCATGCCAAGCCCCTTAGCATGGGCTTCTGCCTCGACTGCCATCGCAACCCGGCCGAATTCTTGCGCGATCCAAAACTGGTGTATGACCTGAACTGGCAGCCCCAGGACCCCAAGGCTCACCAAGACGCCATGGCCCAGTCCGTTCGGGACTGGAACATCAACTCCTCCCAGAACTGCTCCGCCTGTCATCGATGAAGACCATTCCGCCTCCCTGCCCTGAGCCGGAGTCCGGCGTCCGTTACTGGCGGGGCCTGGATGAACTCGCCGGCACCCCCGATTTCAAGGCCTTCCTCGACCGGGAATTCCCTGAAGGCGCCAGCGAACTCACCGACGCCCCCTCCCGCCGAAGTTTCGTCAAGCTCATGGGCGCCTCGTTCGCGCTCGCGGGTCTCGGCGTCACCGGCTGCCGCCGGCCCGAAGAAAAAATCCTTCCGTTCGGCAAGCAGCCCGAGGGGTACTTCCACGGCGTTCCCCAGTACTTCGCCACGGCCATGCCCACCCGCACCGGGGCCATCCCCCTGGTCGCCAAACAGCACGACGGACGCCCCGTCAAGGTCGAGGGCAACAGCCAGCACCCCGACAGCAACGGCGGAACCGACCCCTTCGCCCAAGCCTCGGTTCTCGGCCTCTACGACCCCGATCGAGCCATTCGATTCACCCGCGGCGGCAACACGGAACGCCGCGAAATCGCCCTGGACGCCCTGGCCTCCGTCTCCGGTCAGTTGGCTGCCAAGAAGGGTGCCGGGTTGGCCGTGCTCGCCGGCCACAGCTCCTCTCCTTCCCGCGCCCGTCTCCAAAAAGCCATCGCCGCCCGCTTCCCGCAGGCTCGCTGGTACACGTACGAGTCGGTCGGTTTCGATCTTCCTGCCCAGGCAGCTCGGCTCGCCACCGGCAAATCCGTCACGCCGTACTACAAACTCGACGCCGCCGAAGTCGTGGTCTCCCTGGACTGCGACTTCCTGGGTCGCGAGGAGGACAGCGCCCGTTTCAATCGATCGTTCGCCAAAGGCCGTAAGGTCGCCACAGCGCACGACACGATGAATCGGCTCTACGTGGCCGAGGCCCTCCTCTCCGTCACCGGCTCCAACGCAGATCACCGGCTCCGCATTCCCGCCAGTCAGGTGTTCCCGCTGGCCGCTGCCCTGGCCGCGGAAATTCTGCCCGCAGGAGACGCCAAGTCTGCTGCCGCAGCGGTGGCCAAACCGGCAGGCGTTGATGCCAAATGGATTTCCGAATGCGCCGCCGACCTGATCGCTCACAAGGGTAAAGCGGTCGTGGTCGCAGGATACAACCAACCCCTCGCGGTTCACGCCCTGGCCCACGCGGTGAACGCCGCCTTGGATGCCTTCGGCAAAACCGCCGAACTCAAGGAAACCGTGGGTGAAGCCGGCCTATCCCTGGCCGAACTCGCCACCGCCCTGAATGCCGGCCAGATCGAGAATCTGGTCATTCTCGAAGGCAATCCTGTTTACGATGCCCCCGCCGACCTCAACTGGGCCGAAACCCAGCGGAAGGCCAAGCAAATCATCCGCCTCGGTTACTACGAGGACGAGACCGCGGAACGCAGCGATTGGCATTTTCCGGCCGCGCACTATCTCGAGTCCTGGGGCGACGCCCGCACCAGCGATGGGACCCTGGTCCCGATACAGCCGCTGATCGAACCGCTCTTCGGTGGGTTGACCGACCTCGAAGTGCTCGCGCGCCTCGCGGGCGATTCACAAACCAAGCCCCACGACATCGTTCGCACGACGTTCTTCGCCCTGGCCAAGACCACCGCCGAAGATGCCTGGGAACGCTTCCTTCACGATGGATTCCTCGCCGGCAGCGCTTCCGCTGCCGTCCCGGCCTCCGTGAACGAATCGGCAATCGCCCAAGTCGTTCAGGCAGCCCCCAGGAATCCGGTTCCCAGCAAGGACGCTCTCGAAATCGCCTTTCACCGCGATAGCAAGGTGGACGATGGGCGGTATTCCAACAACGGCTGGCTTCAGGAACTTCCCGATCCGATCACCAAGCTGGTCTGGGACAACGCCGCGCTGATCAGCCGGAAGACGGCAGCAGAACTCGGTCTGATCAACACCGAGTTCGTCACGCTGGAGGTCAGTGGTCGCAAACTGACCGTTCCCGTCTGGATCACCCCCGGCCAGGCCGATCACACCATCGGACTTGCCCTGGGATACGGTCGAAAGAAGCCGGGTCGTGTCGCCTGTTTTGAAGGAAAGCCTGTTGGCTTCAACGCGGGCGAACTCCGAACTTCAGCCAACCCGTGGATCGCTCCGGGTGGAAAAGTCACACCTTCTCGAGATCGCCACACCTTCGCCACCACCCAGAGCCACTGGGCGATGAGCGGTCGCCCCATCGTTCGCGAAGCGAACCTGTCCCAGTTCCAGAAGAATCCGCTGTTCGCCAAGAACTTCGATCTGGAATCCCACTCGGCCCACATTCCGAACGCGGCCGACGGACTGCCTGCCCAGCTCTACAAGACCGCCTACACCGAGGATCCCGCCAAACAAAAGAGCGGGATCAATCAGTGGGGCATGGCCATCGACCTGAGCGCCTGCACCGGTTGCGGCGCCTGCGTCATAGCCTGCCAGAGCGAGAACAACATTCCGATTGTCGGTAAGGATCAGGTCATCCGCGGTCGCGAAATGCACTGGCTCCGCATCGATCGCTACTTCACCGGTTACAAGGAAGGTCAGCGCAACAAGCTGATCTCCGACGAAAACCAGTGGAAGGAGGAGTGGATCGACGATCCGCAGGTCGTCAACCAGCCGATGATGTGCCAGCACTGCGAGAAGGCGCCGTGCGAGAGCGTCTGCCCCGTTAATGCCACCGTGCATGACGAGGAAGGCCTCAACGTGATGGCCTACAACCGCTGCGTTGGCACCCGCTACTGCTCCAACAACTGCGCCTGGAAGGTGCGTCGGTTCAATTTCTTCGATTACAACAAGCGCCCCATCAATTATGGGGACACCTCGGCCGGCATGTCCGGCGAACTGTACAAGGGTCCGTTCGGCAAGCGTGGCGCCGCCGAACTGGAGTTGGTCAAAATGGCCAAGAACCCCGAGGTCACCGTCCGCATGCGCGG
Source organism: Verrucomicrobiota bacterium (assembly GCA_963205105.1). GTDB lineage: Bacteria > Verrucomicrobiota > Verrucomicrobiia > Limisphaerales > CAIMTB01 > CAIMTB01. The sequence goes on from CAUJJW010000187.1 coordinate 19,663, forward strand.
CGTCATGGAAAAGTGCACGTTCTGCACCCAGCGGATTGAATCCACCAAGATCGCCCGCAAGTCAGCCGCTGGCGCCAGCGGAGACGTCCAGGTCATGGATGTTCATGGCCTGAAGACCGCCTGCCAGCAGGCCTGCCCGGCGGAAGCCATCGTCTTCGGCAACCAAATGGAAACCGGCAGCCGTGTGAATCAATGGAAGAAGAACCCCCGGGACTACTCGGTCCTCGGCTTCCTGGACAACCGGCCCCGCCTCACCTACCTCGCGAAAGTGCGCAACCCCAACCCCAAGATGCCGGACTTCCGCGACGTCCCGCTCAGCATCGAGGAGTACAAGCAGATGTATCACGGCGATCCCTTCGCTGAACACGGCGCACCCGGTGCCCATGGCACCGCCGACGCCCACGCCACACCGGCCGGTCACGGCGCAGCCGCGAAAGAGGGAGCACACTAATGGCACACTCCTCCCATAAGGTACCGACCTTCGTCGTCGCTCCGCCCGCAGAGCTCGAACGAGAACCGCTGGTTCATAATCAGCGCTCCTTCAGCTGGATCTCCGACAAAATCGCCGGGATCGCGGAAGGCAAAACACCGACATGGTGGTGGATCGCCCTGGGCATCAGCCTCGTTGGCATGCTGACCATGTTCGGGATGATCGCTTACCTCATCTCGACGGGTGTCGGCGTCTGGGGTCTGCACCAACCCACCGCTTGGGCTTGGGATATCACCAACTTCGTCTTCTGGATCGGTATCGGTCACGCCGGCACTCTGATCTCCGCCATTCTTTGCCTCCTGCGGCAAAGGTGGCGTACCTCGATCAACCGTGCCGCCGAAGCGATGACCCTGTTCGCGGTGGCCTGCGCCGGCATTTTCCCGGTCGTTCACACCGGACGCGTCTGGTACGCGCTCATGCCCGGCTTCCTGATACCGTTCCCCAACGCGAACGCGATCTGGCCCCAGTTCCGCTCTCCACTCCTCTGGGACGTGTTCGCCGTCTCCACCTACGGAACTGTTTCGCTTCTCTTCTGGTTCACCGGATTGATCCCGGATTTGGCCACCATGCGGGATCGCGCCACGACCAAGGTGAAGAAGTTTATGTATGGCCTCTTCGCTCTCGGCTGGACGGGTTCGAACCGCCACTGGAGCAATTACGAAAAGGCCTATTTGATCCTGGCCGGCTTGAGTACGCCGCTCGTGCTTTCCGTGCACTCCGTCGTTTCCTTCGACTTCGCGGTGTCGCAGGTGCCCGGTTGGCACACAACGATCTTCCCGCCCTACTTCGTAGCCGGCGCAATCTTCTCCGGATTTGGAATGGTGCTGACCCTGCTCATCCCGCTGCGCTCCATCTGCAAACTGGAAGACGTGATCACCACCCGTCACATCGAACTGATGTGCAAGGTGATCCTGGCGACCGGTTCGATGGTCGGATATGCATACGGCATGGAGTTCTTCATCGCCTGGTACGGCGGTAACCCCTACGAGCTCTACGCCTTCCAAAACCGGGCGTTCGGACCTTACTGGTGGGCCTACTGGACCATGATCACCTGCAATGTGATCAGCCCTCACTTGTTCTGGTTCAAATGGAGCCGTACCAAGATGTGGTTCGTCTTCCTCGTCTCGATCGTCGTGAACATCGGCATGTGGTTTGAGCGCTTCGTGATCATCGTCACGTCCCTGCACCGCGATTACCTGCCGTCGAGCTGGGATTACTTCCATCCGACGTACGTCGACATCATGACCTTCGTGGGCAGCTTCGGGCTGTTCTGCACCTTGTTCCTTCTGTTCATGAGGTTTCTACCGATCATCGCGATCGCTGAAGTGAAAGCCGTCACCCCGCAAGCCGATCCGCACCACCCCATGGGTGGAGCCAAACTCGGAGGGGCCCACTGATGAGCACCGCCGCCCGCCCCTACGCTCTGCTGGCCGAATTCGACAATCCGGCCTCTGTCATGCACGCCGCGGAAAAAATCCGCGACGCCGGTTACCAACGCTGGGATGTTCATACCCCCTTCCCAATCCACGGGTTGGATGGAGCCATGGGCCTCCGCAACTCCAAGGTGGGTTGGTTCACCTTCATCGGCGGCACTTCCGGGTTCACTCTCGGCATGCTCATGATCTGGTGGATGGGCAAAGTGGATTACGCCATCCCGGTCGGCGGAAAGCCGCTCTTCAGCCCCATCTTCGCCGTACCCGTCGCCTACGAACTCACCATCCTTCTGGGAGCCTTCGGCACGTTGTTCGGCATGTTCTTCCTCAATCGCCTGCCCAAGCACTACCATCCCGTGCTCAAACACCCCAGGTTTCGCAATGTCACGCACGATAAAATCTACGTCGTGATCGAAAACGCCGACCCCAAGTTTTCCGAGACGGAAACCCGCAGGCTTCTGGAGCACGTCGGCGGGCAACACATCGAAGTGGTGGAGGACTGATCATGCGCTACTTCCTCGCATTCTTTGCGGTCACCTGCGCGCTGGTCTTCCTGGTCGCCGGTCGTCGTGGTGACGCCACGCGCCGCACTCCCATCGAGATCTGGAATGACATGGATCGCCAGATCAAACTCCGCCCCCAGGCCGGTTCGGGATTTGCAACCTGGGACGACGGTCGCTCTTCCAGGCCCTGGGTTCAGGGAACCATTCCTCGCCAGATCCCCGTCAAATTGGGTTCCCGCGAAGTGAACCGCTTTGAGGACAATCCCGTCATCACCGGGATGGAAACCGGTAAGACGAACTACGTGGACCTCAATCCCATGCCGGTGACCGAGCATCTCATGGCCCGCGGCAAAGAGCGTTATGGGATCTATTGCACTCCCTGCCACGGACTGGCTGGAGACGGCAACGGAGTCGTTAAAAAATACGGCCACGGAACCATTCCCTCCCTGACTGATGAAGCCCGCGTCAAGCATCCGGATGGCTACCTGTTCCAGATCATCCAGAAAGGCAGCGCAACCGGCCTGATGGGTCCTTACGCTGACAAGCTGCCTCCCGAAGATCGGTGGGCCGTCATTGCCTACGTCCGCGCGCTTCAACTCGCGCGCCTCGGCACTCCCGAGGATCTTCCGGAAAACCTGCGCGCATCCCTCAAGTAACGCGTCACGACCGACCTTATGGCCTCTTCTGCTGCTGTCGCTTCCGCCGCTCATGCGCCCTCGGCCGGCGCCTCATCGGGCCTCGCCCGGCTTCCATTCCTGCTCGCCGCCATCGGGGGCGTCGGCGCCCTCATTGGCATGATGGTCCCAGGACTGCAAAAGCAGTTCGCGTTCTCCTGGCTCCTGGGCTTCATGTTTTACCTGAGCATCATGCTCGGGGGGCTTTTCCTGGTCATCCTCCACCACTTGTTCGATGCCCAGTGGTCGGTGCCGATCCGCCGCATCAACGAGCATCTCGCGTGCTCGGCTCCCATCATGGCGGTCTTTTTTCTTCCGATCCTATTGAACGCCCTGTTGGCCGGCCCCGAAAAGGCATTGTTCGCCTGGATGCATTCGGATGTTTCCCACGACCATGCGCTCTACGCCAAGAAGGCCTTGTTCAACAAGCCGACCTGGGTGGTCGTTTCCCTGATTCTCTTCGCCCTCTGGCACTGGCTGACCAATGCCTTCCGCAACGCTTCCCTGGAACAGGATCGAACCGGTTCCGCAGCCTGCACCCACCGGATGCGTTTCCTGGCCGCCCTGGGCATTTTCATCTTCGGATTTAGCCTCACCCTGGGTGCGATCCTCTGGATGAAGTCGCTCCAGTGGCAATGGTTCTCCACGATGTATGGCGTTTACTATTTCGCCGGCTCGGTCTGGCTTACGGTCGGAACCGTCTACGTCATCACGATGCACTTGGCGAAGAACGGCCCCCTGACACCGGTCGCCCAGCCCGTGATTTTCCACGATATCGGCAAGTTGTTCTTCGCGTTCACAGTCTTCTACGCGTACATCGCCTTCTCCCAGTATTTCCTCATCTGGAACGCCAACATTCCTGAGGAGACCTTTTGGTACATTTTGCGCGAAAAGGGGTCCTGGTGGAGCATCGGTATGCTGATGATCTTCGGTCATTTTTTCCTGCCCTTCCTCCTGCTCCTCCGCATCGACACCAAGATGTCGTTCACGGTCATGCTGCCTCTCGCGATTTGGGCCTGGGTCATGCACTTCTGCGACCTTTCGTTCAATATCATGCCCGTGATGCACCCGAACGGGTTCGTCCTGCACTGGCTGGACCTGGCTTGCATGGCCTTCATGGGTGGCGTACTCGCCACTTGGTTTATTCGCAATTTCAACGCCCATCCACCGTTCCCCCAAAAGGACCCGCGCATGGCTGAATGTCTCGGCATTCATGTGCCGGCCGGGAAATCCCAAGGAGGTGTCCATTGAACAATTCCCCCTCCTGCTGCTCACGCACCACGCTGAACTGGATCGGAATCGCCGGCGCATTTGTCGCCATGGCGGTTCTGGTGGCCGCACTCAAGCATTACAGCACTGTCTCCACGGTGAATCAGGCCCGGGCAGCCGAGCGTCACAAGATCCTCGCGGACGCCCGACAAAAGGCCAACGAGGAGCTCACCGTCACGGATTGGATCGACAAGGCCAACGGCATCGTCCGCCTGCCGAACTCCTTGGCTACTACGCTGGCGGTGAAGCAGTGGCAGGACCCCGCCAAAGCGCGTGCCGATCTGCTTGCGAGAGCCGCCAAAGCCTATCCGCCGCCGCCGCCCCCTGCCCCTGAGCCCAAGAGCGAGTTCGAATGAAACGGCTGATCGTTCAGCCCTCTCGAACCTGCAGCACATGATTTCCACCGCCACTCCATCGCTACCGAAATCCGCTGACATCCCCAGCTTGGCTGAGGTCGATGCCTCGTTCCGTTCGGTTGCCTTGTTTTTCTTCGCCAAAGCAGCCTTCTGGCTGATTGCAGGTGCTTTCCTGCTCCTTTTGGCATCCATCAAACTCCATGCCCCCGCCATGATGTCGGGTGCCGCTTGGCTGACCTATGGCCGTCTGGCCCCGGCCGGATGGGACATTCTGGTCTACGGTTTTGCAGGCCAAGCCGGGTTTGCGGTCGGTTTGTGGCTGCTCGCCAGAGCCTCCATGCAACGCCTTCAATCCTCGCTGCTCGTGCTCGCCGGAGGCGTCCTGTGGAATGTCGGGGTGCTCGCTGGAACCATTGGTATCCTGGCCGGCTATTCCACCGGCCGTGAGCTTCTTGAGATGCCCGCCGGCGCCATGGCCTGTCTGGTGGTCGCCGCCGGCCTGATCGGCAGCGCAGGCTGGATCACTTTCGCCGCCCGCACCGAATCCCAAACCTACCCGAGCGCGTGGTTCGTTCTGCTCTCCCTGATTTCCTTCGTTTGGTTCGGCTCGGTCGCGCTCATGATGTATTCCGGTGAAGGACCCCGCGGAGTGATGCAGGTCCTGGTGCAACGCTGGTACGCCAACGGAATCACCTCGCTATGGCTCGGTGGCATCGCTGCCGCCACCATCTTTCACTTCCTCCCACATACCCTGAATCGCCCGCTCGCGAGCCGCTCACTGGCTCTGATTGCTTTCTGGTCCTTGGCCTTTTTCGCTCCTTGGGCCGTCACCGCCCACGGCGATCCTTTCCCCCGCTGGATCATCAGCGTCGGTATAGCCGGTCAATTCATGGCCTCCATCGCCATCCTGGCAATCGCCATGAATTGGTGGAAAACCGCGGAAGGATCCTTGAATGCGCTGCTCGCCTCCCCCGGAGCACGGCTGATCGGGCTGGCTGCGGTGGCCTACGTCGCTTCAGGCGCCCTTGATCTGCTGATGGCATTTCAGAGGTTTTCGTCTTGGACACGGTTTTCTTGGATGCATCAGGGCCTGGATTGGCTTCTCGTGGGCGGCGCTGTCATCGCCGGACTGTTCGCCATCATCCCGGACGTCATTGCACGATCGACCGGCCAAGCTTTGTCCCCGGGACTCGTTCGATTGCATGCCACCCTGACGCTGGTCGGCGTTTCTCTCATCGCGGTTCCGCTGGTCGTGGGAGGTGGCATACAGGGAGCGCGTCTGTCGGACCCAACCATGCCCTTCATGGATGCTCTTCGAGCCAGCATGCACCTCGTCCGGCTCAGTTCACTGGGTTTGGTGGTCTTCCTGCTGGGTCAGTTCGTTTTTGCCTTCGCTCTGTTCGGTGTGTTCCGATCCCTCGTCGCTGCTTGCGCCACGACGGTCAGAACCTGGGCTGATCCAGTTTCCAAGAACCGAACAGCGGGGGTTCGCTCATGAATTCCACACCGCTGCTTTTTCTGGGCATTCTGATCGCCCTGGCTTCGTCCTGGTGGGGTGTCCTCGTCGCTCCTTCTCTCCAGATCGGCAACGCGCCCACGGTGTTCTCCAAGGAAACCGGCCAACATTATCCCGCCAATCGACCGGGTCTCGCCCAACAAGGCGCTGAGATCTATCGGTCCGAGGGCTGCAACTCATGCCACAGCCAACTGGTGAGACCCGAGGGCTTCGGCAACGACCTGGCCCGAGGCTGGGGCAAGCGACGCACGGTTGCTCAGGACTACCTCAGGGATAACCCGGTGCTCCTGGGCTCTGTCCGCATCGGTCCGGACTTGTCCAATATCGGCTACCGCATGGGTGCTGGTGACACGAATGCCCAGCCGGTGATGGTCGCGTATCATCTCAAGCATTTGTACCATCCAAGGACAGTTGCTCCGGGTTCGGTGATGCCGGCCTACCCATATCTCTTCGAAAAGCGTCCCATTCAGGGTTCCCCCTCCGCTAGCGCGCTGAAGTTGGAGGGAGCCTTTGCCCCGCCTGAGGGCTTTGAAGTGGTACCAACACCGGAAGCCACGGCCTTGGTGGCCTATCTGCTCAGCCTGCGATCCGGGGTTTCTCTGGCGGAAGCCCCCGTGCCCCCGCCACCCACCAACGCCGTCGAAACGGCGACCTCCTCCACCAACGCGGCTCCTGCATCCGCTCCGACCCGATGAAGAAGGCCTCCCCTGTTTCCACTCGTGGCGGTTCCCATGCCGATGTTTCCACGCCACGCATGGGCAGCTACACAGCCCCCGTCGGCTTTTTCATCGCCTTGGCCATTCTGGCCTACCTCGGCCATGCCGAACTGGGCTATCACAACGGGCAATTTTCTCCCGGGGTCTATGAACCCTATGCCGACCTCCGCAGCATTCCCAAGTCGGGCGGTGAGGTGAATCCCGTGGACGAGGGGCGTGTCGTGTACGCCCAGCTCTGTTCCGCGTGCCACCAACCCAATGGCTCGGGTAACCCGGCCAACGGTTGCCCTCCCGTCGCCGGTTCCGACTGGGTCCTCGAAGAAGGACCTGCACGCCTGATTCGCATCGTCCTCAATGGCGCCAAGGGACCCATCATGGTGAATGGCAAAGAGTGGGGCAGTCCCGTCGGCATGCTCGCCTTCAAGGATGCCCTCTCCGACGAGCAGATCGCCCACGTCATCACCTACATCCGTCAGTCGCCGGAATGGAAAAACAATGCCCCGACCGTCACCGCCGAGATGGTGAAGTCGGTCCGTGAGAAGACTTCCAGCCGCGGTGCCCAATGGACGTCCGATGAGCTGATGAAGATCCCCACGGCGGTCGAATAGGTTGGATCGACACCACTCGACGCCTCAAAGGCTCCATCCTGCGCGGTACTCGTGCCGGATGAAGCGGTCAGCATCCTTGCAGTTGGTGGCTCGCATGGATGAGGCATCCCATTCCAACGGCTGCTGAACCCGGTGGGCGACGTTCCCCAGCAGCCCGATCTCTGTGACCTTTGATCCGTATTCAAACGGACACAGATTGGCGGCTCCTCCTTGAATCGCCCGAATCCATTCCTCGTGTTGGCCGGGTGAACCGGCGATCCATGGGGTGGGGGGCTGAAATCCCGAGAAATCCACTTCCGGGAACAGCCGGTACTTGCCGTAGTCGGCCAACATCATTCCTTTGGAGCCGACAAACAGCGTGCCGTCTCCCCACTTGGGCAGCTTTTGTTCGGTGAAGGCTGCCGGGCGTTTCCCACCGTGGTACCAGGTCATCTGGACCGCAGGCAGGTCTTTCGGGCCGGCAGTTCCCCAGGACGACACGCGCCTCGCAGGAAAGGTGTACTGCACCTTCAGGTTCAGCGGGGCACACTCCACGTGCGGCTCGGATCCCGAGGCTTCAATGCGCGTCGGCAATCCCAGTTGAAGCGCCCACACGCCCAGGTCGATGTGGTGGCAGCAGAAATCCGACAACGTCCCGCCTCCGAAGGCCCACCATCGTCGCCAGTTGAAGGGGACATATTGGTCGCTGTAGTCACGAAACGGAACCGGTCCGAGCCACTGCTCCCAATCCAGATGAGGCGGCACCGGGTCGGGTTCGGGACGTTTCCGAACATCCCAGGATCCGTCCACCCAGTGATGCACCTCGGTCACGTCCCCGATGGCGCCACTTTGAATCACTTCGACCACCCGCCGATAATTGTCCCCGGAGTGGATCTGGTTGCCCATTTGCGTCACCCGCCCGCTGGTTCGGGCGGTCTCCGCCACTCGCCGGGCCTCGGAAACCGTCCGGGTCAACGGCTTCTCGCAATAGACATGACGACCGCTTTTCAACGCGGCCACGGCAATGACCGCATGGCAATGATCTGGAGTGCTCACCACCACACCGTCCAAGTCGTTTCGCTCCAGCAGCGCTCGGTAGTCCTTGTACTTGGCGGCGCCGGGAAACGCTTTGGCGGCGCCATCCAACCGCTGGGCATCCACGTCGCAAAGGGCCACAACATTCTGGCTGCTCACACCCTTGAGATTCTCCCCGCCCCGCCCCGCCACCCCGATCACCCCGAGGTTCAAGCGCTCGTTCGGGGAGATCTTCCGTGGGGCCTGCGCGCCCAGCACGACACCGGCCGACCCCACCGCCGCCGCGACGAGGAAACCCCTGCGTGAAACGCGCGCCTTGGATTGCATGCCCTCCCCACTACCATGGCTCACCGTTCCAAACCAAGATGGAAGCCGAGGCCATTCCGAAAACCAGCCATCGGCTCACCCGGATGGATGGGCATGGGAGCCCGGCTTCTCATCCGATAGCTCTCTCGATTCCACCGCAATCCTTGGACCATTCGTCCAAGAACCAGAGCACGACGTTCTAGCTCAACCGTCTTCTTGGACGCTATCGTTGCGTTGAATTCCTAGCCTATGCACCCCTCGTCAACGATTCCCATCACAGCGGCCATTCATTCCCGTCGGAGTCTCGGCGGGCTGCTCCTCGTGGCCACCTTCCTGACCGCGATCGCCCATGCCGCGCCCCTTCCTCAACTGAAGGTAAGCGACAACCATCGTTTCCTGGTCACCGACGACGGCAAACCCTTCTTCTGGCTGGGTGACACCGCGTGGGAGCTTTTTCACCGCCTGAACCGGGACGAGGCCGAAGCATATCTCAAGGTCCGGTCGGAACAGCGCTACACGGTCGTTCAGGCTGTCGCCCTCGCGGAACTCGACGGCCTGACGGATCCGAACCCGTACGGCGAGAAGCCTCTCGTCAACAACGACCCCACGCAGCCCAACGATGCCTACTTTCAGCACGTCGACTGGATCGTTTCCAAAGCGAATTCCCTGGGGATCTATGTCGGTTTCCTCCCCACCTGGGGCGACAAGTGGAACAAGAAGTGGGGCGCTGGACCTGAAATTTTCACACCCTCCAACGCCGAAACGTATGGGGAATGGCTCGGTCGACGCTACAAGGACGCAGGCATCATTTGGATCCTCGGCGGTGATCGACCCGCCGAAACGGAGGCCCACAAGGACATCACCCGGGCCATGGCCCGCGGCCTCCGCAAGGGTGACGGAGGACGCCACTTGATGACCTGGCACCCCACCGGAGGCAGCAGTTCCAGCCAACACTTTCACGAGGACAAGTGGCTCGATTTCAACATGCGCCAGAACGGGCATGTCGCCGAATTCAACGGCCGATACGACCTCACCCGGGCGGACTACGATCGAACGCCCATGAAGCCGGTGCTCGACGGTGAGCCCATCTACGAGGATCACCCGGTTTCCTTCGACGCCAAAAAATTCGGCCACTCGATCGCCGCGGACGTCCGGCGCCCGCTGTATTGGGACCTTTTCAACGGCGCGTTTGGACACACCTACGGCCACCATTCCGTCTGGCAGATGTTCGACCCAAAACGCGGCAAGCCGGTCAACAATCCGTTGCTTGGGTGGCAGGAGGCGATTCGTCAGCCGGGCGCAGCGCAGATGAAGCATGGCCGGGCGCTGATGGAGTCGCGTCCATTCCTCACCCGCATCCCCGACCCCGAAGTGATTGTCACGGACCCGGTAGCCACCAGCGTTCCAGGAACGGGTCGTTATCACTTTGCCGCCACCCGCGACAGCCAGGGCCGATACGCCATGGTCTATGCCCCGGCGGGACGCAGTTTCCGGGTGAACCTCTCCAAGATCACCGGCACGAACATCACCGCGTGGTGGTTCAATCCGCGGACCGGCGGCGCGGAGGAGGTGGGAACCTTCAGGAACGAAGGGACGCGCGATTTCATCTCACCCAACCCCGGTGAACACCTCGATTGGATTCTGGTTCTCGACGACGCCGCCCAACAGTTCCCTCCGCCAGGGGTGCCGTTGCCGTCACCCACGGTCCGATGACCCGGCGTGCTCCGCCGCGACCATGCCCGGGCTTGTCCGGTCGCTCGCCTCAGGCCGTGCGACGGACGATGTAAGCGGCGGACACCACTCCGATTCCAAGGCCCATCAGACTCACGATCACCAGGATGCTCTGTGTTTGTGAACGTGAGGTTTGAATCTGAATTGCGTCGTGCCGGGTCGCATCCTTCACCATTTCGGCCATGTGCGTGACCGTCGCATGCATCTCGTGGCCCGCCCGCGCGACCATCGACTTCAATTCGGCAACCCGCTCGCGATGCCCACCCTTCACAGCGGCAACGAGATCCAATCCATACTGATCAAAGTGTGTGTGTTCGTCCGAGAGTTTCTTCACCCGTTCGAGCAACCATTGATGGTCCTTCCGCGCCTTGTCTCCTGCGGCGTGGATGGCCGCCTTGCTGAGTTCCACTTGAACCACTCCCAGTCCGTGGTCGACCTCGGCTCCAACACGCCCGAATTCCGCCGCGAAGTACGTGTTGGTGCTCGATGCAAACCGTTCCAGGTCGAGTTCCTCCTCCAGCATTTTCGCCTCGAGTTGGGCCAAATTGCTGAGGAACGGGAGGTCGTCGGCCGCCATGGCATCCAGCTCCCGTCCAAGGCTCGAGAATTGTTGCCAGGCATATCCGCTGGCACCCAGGAGCAAGGTCACCAGAAGCGCTGAATTCACCCAGATTCGAGTGCTGGGAGCGCTCAGCCGGCTGGCATGCAAAGCCGCCCACGCCAACGCCGCCAATGCCCCCACAACACCCAGTCCGGTCATCACCGGCCGAGAGAAGCCGGCTCCACTCTCTGAGATCGAGTGGTGCTCCGCCGCACCTGCATGCCCAGTCTCCGGACTTCCGCCATGTTCGGTTGCCGAACCCGATGCCTCATGACCAGCAGCAGCCCCATGCGATGACTTCATCGCGGCCGGTGACACACTCGCGGCGTGAGCCGAGCCATGTCCGTCCTTTCCTTCGCCTCCTCCATCGCCACGATAAGCCAGCAGTCTCGATTCCTCCGGGTGTTCGCCCAGCCACTTCACCCGCCCCGTTTCCAAGTCATAGACGGCCCCAACCGCCTTGAGTTTGTGGGCTTTCACCAATTCCCGCACTTCCGAGCTGCGCTTAAACAAATCATCCATCGATAGCCACACATTGGCGGTCACCGCTTTGGTCAGAAGAGTCTCGAACGGGCTGCCTGGCATCGAGGTCCGAGCCTGCGCCACCGCCGGCGAAATATTGTCCACCAGATCGCGCAGGTTGCCATGGACTTCCGCACCCTCCAGCACCGCCTTCACGGCACCGCAGCCCGTGTGCCCCAGGATGACCAGCAACGGCGTCCCCAAGTGTCCCACCCCGTACTCGATGGTACCTATTTCATCCGTGTCGGAGACATTTCCCGCGACCCGCACCACAAAGGTGTCTCCCAGGCCCTGGTCCAATAGAAGCTCCACAGGAACCCGGGAATCAGCGCACGAGAGCACCGTAACGAAAGGATGCTGGCCCTTGGCCACTTCCGCCCGCCGCGCCGCATCCTCATGGGGATGAGCCGGTTTGCCGGTGGCGAACCGAGCATTCCCTTCCTGAAGCGCGGCCAACCCCTCGTCGTAGGTCTTCGGCGTCTCCGCCGATGCCGCCAGAGTCCAATACCCAATCGCGACCGCAATCTGCATGCCCCGCGCGATGACGGAGGGAAAAATCGTAGCCTTCATCGACGCAAGAGTGTCCAGTCCACTCCTATCCTGTCGGCACTCTGGCCTGGATGTTTACCTCGATTTCCCGTTCATCGACCCAACGCGTCGTGACGAAGCGTTCTCCAAGCTTGCACCCGGCTCCCGAACCGTTAAACCACGCCCCCCGAACTCATCGAGATGAACGAACGCTTCGTCGCCCGCATCGCCGCCGAACTCCAGGTTCCGGCCACCAAGGTCTCCGCCACCGCCAAATTGCTCGCCGAAGGCGCCACGGTCCCCTTCATCGCCCGCTACCGAAAGGAGGTCACCGGCAGCCTCGACGAGGTCGCCATCACCTCGGTCCGTGATCGCATGACCCAGCTCGTCGAGCTGGAACAGCGGCGCGAGGCCATCGTCAAATCCCTCTCCGAACGCAACCTTCTCACCGACGCCCTCAAGTCCGCCGTGGAAGGCGCTGACACCCTGAGCGCCTTGGAAGACGTCTTCGCCCCCTACCGTCCCAAACGCCGCACCCGCGCCACCATCGCCCGCGAGGCAGGCCTCGAACCCCTCGCCGACCAGATCTTCAACGACCAGGCCTCCCTCGACCCCGCCGCCGCCGCCACCAGTTTCGTGAACCCGGAAAAGCAGGTCGCCGATGTGGCCGCCGCCCTCTCCGGCGCCCGGGATATTTTGGCCGAGCGGGTGAGCGAAGACGCCATGGCCCGCGCCCGCCTTCGCGAGCTCTACTGGAAGGCCGGCACCGTCCGATCCAAGGTCATCGTCGGCAAGGAAACCGAAGGCGCCAAATTCAAGGATTACTTCGACTGGACCGAGCCGGTCGAAAAGATCCCCAGCCACCGCCTGCTCGCCATCCGCCGCGGTGAGGAGGAAGGCATACTGCTCGTCCGGGTCACCCCTCCGGAGGACGAGGCCATCGCCCTCCTCGAACCGCTCTTCGTCAAGGCACCCGGCAAACCCGCCGGTGAACAGGTCCGCCTCGCCGTCGTCGACAGCTACAAACGGCTCCTCGGATTCGCCATTGAAGGCGAAGTGCGGCTCGGCGCCAAACAGAAGGCCGACACCACCGCCATCCGCGTCTTCGCGGACAATCTCCGCGAACTGCTCCTCGCCCCCGCCCTCGGCCAGAAAGCCGTGCTCGCCATCGATCCCGGATTTCGCACCGGCTGCAAAACCGTGGTGCTCGATCGTCAGGGGAAGCTGCTCCATCACGACGTCATCTACCCCACGGCGGGAAGCCAGAACCAGATCCGCGAAGCCGGCGACACCGTCCGGGCCCTGGTCCAGAAGTTCAGCATCGAGGCGATCGCCATCGGCAACGGCACCGCTAGCCGCGAAACAGAACAATTCGTCCGCGCGCTCAAACTACCGGCCAGCGTGCCCATCGTTCTGGTGAACGAAAGTGGCGCCTCCATCTATTCAGCCAGCGAAGTGGCCCGGGAGGAGTTCCCCAGCGAAGACATCACCGTGCGCGGCGCCGTCAGCATCGGCAGGCGCCTCATGGATCCGCTCGCCGAACTCGTGAAGCTCGACCCCAAGTCCATCGGCGTTGGCCAGTACCAGCACGATGTCGAGGAATTCGCCCTCAAACGCGGTCTCGACGACACCGTCGTCTCCTGCGTGAACCGCGTCGGTGTCGAGCTCAACACCGCCTCCAAGCAGTTGCTCTCCTACGTTTCAGGTCTCGGTCCCGCGCTCGCCGCCAACATCGTCACCTATCGGAACGAACACGGCGCCTTCCGCTCCCGCAAGGAACTGCTCAAGGTGTCCCGCCTCGGACCCAAAGCTTTCGAACAATGCGCCGGATTCCTCCGCGTTCGCGACGGTGAACATCCCCTGGACGCCAGCGCCGTCCACCCCGAACGCTACGAACTCGTCGACACCATCGCCCAGGACTTGCGCTGCGGGGTTCAGGACCTGCTCAAAGACACCTCCCTCCGAAGCCGCATTCAACCCGAGAAATACGTCACCGACACCGTGGGGCTCCCCACGCTCCAGGATATTCTCGCCGAGCTCGCCCGCCCTGGACGCGATCCTCGTCAGCAGTTTGAAGTCTTTGCCTTCCAGGAGGGCGTCGAAAAGATGGAGGACCTGAAGCCTGGCATGAAGCTGCCCGGCATTGTCACCAACGTCACCGCCTTCGGTGCCTTCATCGACATCGGGGTCCACCAGGACGGCCTGGCCCACGTCAGCCAGCTCGCCGATCGTTTCGTGAAGGATCCCGCCGAAGTCGTGAAGGTCGGACAGAAGGTCCGGGTCACCGTCACCGAAGTGGATCTGGAACGGAAGCGGATCGCCCTCTCCATGCGAGCCAATCCCCAGATCGGCGTCGCCAAGGAATCACGCACGTCCCCCGGAGGCCCCCGGCCGATGGGCAACGCCCCACGCCCTTCCCAGCCCCCGAAACCGAAGGCCACCTTCAATCCCGCCGAGGACAGCTGGAATGCCCTCGCCGCCGCCTTCGACAAGTCCCGCCAAAAGCCAAACTAGCCTGCCATCGGACTAGCCGTGGGTGGGCCGGTTGCCTATAACAGGGCATTCCAAACCGAGCCAACCCATGAGGACATTTCTATCCCGTCGATCCTTCGCCAAGGCTTCGACCCTGGCGATCGGCACACTCGCTGCAGCCCCGTTCAACATCCTGAACGCCAGAAACGCCGGCGACAAAGTGCGCTTCGCTCAAATCGGGTGCGGCGGCCGTGGACTCTCCGCCCATCTGCCGGCCGCCAAGAACGAGCATCTGGCCGCGGTCGTGGACGTCGATGACGCCCGCAAAGTGACCCTGAACAAGTGGCTCCAAAGCAACGACGCCAATCCGGACTCCGTCCCCTTCTTTGCCGACTACCGGAAGATGTTCGACAAGCTCGGCAAGGAGCTCGATGCCGTCTTTATCGCGAGCCCCAACCACCACCATGCCCTGCCCGCCATGATCGCGATGCAGCTCGGCATCAGCGTGTACTGCGAAAAGCCGGTCTGCCATGACATCGGGGAAGCCCGGGCCATGCGCGCCATGGCGGCCAAAACCAAGGTCGCCACGCAGATGGGAAATCAAGGGCACTGCGAGGAAGGCTACCGCCGACTCTGCGAGTACATCGACGCCGGCATCATCGGCAAGGTGACGGAAACCCACAGTTGGACCAACCGCGCCAATGGTGGTGAAGGCCCCCGCCCGCCCCAGGCCCCCGTCCCCGATGGACTGCACTGGGACGAATGGATCGGCCCAGCCCCCTACCGCGACTTCCACTCCGACCTCCACCCGCACTCCTGGCACGGATGGTACGATTTCGGAAACGGTTCGATCGGAAACATGGGCTGCCATGTGCTCGATGGCGTTTTCTGGGCACTCAAGTGCGACCATCCAACCTCCATCGAAGCCGAACAACTGCGCGGCGGCAGTGATGAGCGTTACCCCATGGGCAGCCGGGTCCGCTGGGACATTCCCGCCCGCCACGGCCTGCCGCCGCTCAAGGTGTTCTGGTACGAAGGCCTCAACGAAACCACCACCGGCAAACCCTCGGGCAACTTGCGCGCGGCCAAAGGCGACGACCGCAACCTGCCCGCCTTGCTGCTGGAGTTGCGCGCCAAGTACCCCGACGAAGGACTCGACTCCGGTGACAGCGGTACGCTGTACGTCGGGGACAAGGGGGTCATCTTCACCGGCACTTACGGCGACAAAATGCACATCGTTCCTTACGAAACGATGGCCGAAACCCCCGCGCCCCCCAAAACGTTGCCCCGTCCCAAGAGCATCTTCGTCGATTTCCTCGACGCCGTGCGCTCCGGGAAGACCGAAACCGCCGTGCCCTTCGACTACGGCACACGACTCACTGAATTCTCCATCCTCGGCAACCTGGCCATGAAGGCGGGCAAAGGCCAGAAAGTGATTTGGGATGGCCCCAACATGCGCGTCACCAACCTCCCCGAGCTCAACGCCTGGGTAAAGCGACCCAGCCGCGACGGCTGGAGCGCCTGACTCATCATGGGCACGGCATCCCTC